>NZ_JAKJSJ010000015.1:0-136923 GCF_050336715.1 Photobacterium makurazakiensis | reverse complement strand
GTTATAATTATTAGATTCAGGTCAAAAAAAAGCAGCCATTTCTGGCTGCTTTTATAAAACAATAACTTAAAAAATTACCGTTTTACAGTATTCTCGACATTTATTCGTTCGAGAAGTACTTCAATTAGTCACGTAGACTTGCACCAAAACCTTCAGCAAGTGCTGCTACAATTGCTTCTACTGCATTAGCAATATCAGCTTCTTCTAGCGTACGTTCAACAGATTGTAGTGATAGTGCAATAGCAAGGCTCTTCTGGCCTTCCTCAACACCTTTACCACGGTAAACATCAAACAGGTTAACGCCCGTTAGCAATTCACCACCGTTTGCACGGCAAGCTGCTACAACATCACCAGCAGCAACATCTTCGTTTACTACGATAGCGATATCACGGCGGTTTGCAGGGAACTTAGAAACAGCAACGGCTTCAGGTAGTACGCGAGTATTCATTGCATCCCACTCAAGTTCAAACACAACAGTACGGCCGTTAAGACCAAACTTGCGCTCTAGCTCTGGGTGAACCGTACCGATAACACCAACCTCTTTGCCATCAACAACAATTACTGCTGTTTGGCCTGGGTGAAGTGCTGGGTGTTTTGCTGGTTTGAAGCCAAATGCAACATCATTTGCAGTCAGTTCAAGCACAGCTTCTAGATCGCCTTTAAGGTCAAAGAAATCAACAGTATTGCTTTCGATGTCCCAATGCTCATCGCTACGGTTACCAGCGATAACACCTGCTAGCATTGGCTCTTGACGCATGCCGTTTTCTGCTGATTCACAAGGAATGAAACGTAGACCGTATTCGAATAGACGAACACGAGGCTGCTGACGCTTCTGGTTGTGAACAACAGTGTTTAATAGGCCTTGGATTAAACCAAGACGCATCGCTGACATATCAGCTGAAATTGGGAACGGCAGAATTAGCGGCTCAATTTCAGGAACGATCAATTTTTGCTGCTCTGGCTCAACGAAGCTGTAAGTGATTGCTTCGTGGTAACCACGATCAACAAGAAGATCACGTACACGCTTAAGCGGTAAGTTAGCTTCTTTATGATCATTCATGCTTAGTGCAGCAACAGGTGATTGATTTGGAATGTTGTCGTAACCGTAGATACGGCCAACTTCTTCAATCAAATCTTGCTCGATTGCGATATCAAAACGCCATGTTGGTGCTGTCGCAGTCCAACCTTCAGCAGTTGTTTCAACAGTAAGCCCTAAACGCTCTAGGATCTCAACAACATCAGCATCAGCGATGTGGTGGCCTAGTAGGTTATCCAGCTTAGTGCGACGTAGCGCAACGGTGTTTGGCTTAGGTAGATCTGCTTCAGATTCAACGCCAACAACAGGAGCAACGTCACCACCACAAATTTCAACTAGAAGCTGTGTTGCACGCTCCATTGCGCTGTGTTGTAGTGCGAAATCCACACCACGCTCAAAACGCATAGAAGAATCAGTGTGAAGACCGTAGCTACGTGAGCGACCACGAATATGATCAGGTGCGAAGAATGCACACTCAAGTAGTACGTCTTTAGTTTCACCTGTTACACCAGACTCTTCACCACCGAAGATACCAGCGATTGCTAGTGCTTTAGTGTGGTCTGCTACAACTAATGTGTCAGCGTTTAGCTCTGCTTCAGTACCGTCTAGAAGAGTCAGTTTCTCACCCTGCTCCGCCATACGAACCACGATGCCACCTTCAATCTTTGCAAGATCAAATGCGTGCATTGGCTGACCTTGCTCTAGAAGAACAAAGTTAGTGATATCAACAACAGGATCGATAGAGCGAATACCACAACGACGCAGTTTTTCTTGCATCCATAATGGTGTTTCAGCTTTCACATTCACGTTCTTAACAACACGGCCAAGGTAACGAGGACACGCTTCAGAAGCTTTAACTTCGATAGCTACGGTATCGTCGATTGACGGAGCAACAGCTTCAACAGCAGGCTCAGTCACGTCAGCACGGTTTAAAACGCCAACTTCACGAGCAAGACCACGAATACTGAAACAGTCAGCACGGTTTGCTGTTAGGTCAACATCAACAGTTACGTCATTTAGGCCTAGGAATTCACGGAAGTCAGTACCCAGTACTGCGCTTTCAGCTAATTCTAGGATGCCATCAGACTCAACATCGATACCTAGCTCAGAGAAAGAACAAAGCATACCGTGTGATGGTTGACCACGTAGTTTTGCTTTCTTAATCTTAAAATCACCTGGCAGTACTGCACCAACAGTCGCAACAGCAACCTTAATACCAAGGCGGCAGTTTGACGCACCACACACGATATCTAGCAGCTCTTCAGCGCCGACGTCGACCTTGGTTACGCGCAGTTTGTCTGCATCTGGGTGTTGTTCACAAGAAACAACCTGACCCACTTTAACGCCAGTAAATGAACCGGCTACAGGTAGAACGTCGTCTACTTCTAGGCCAGCCATTGTAATTTGATGTGTTAGTTCGTCAGTGGTAACCGCAGGGCTAACCCACTCACGAAGCCATGATTCGCTGAATTTCATAGTGATTAAACCTCTGGATTACTTAAATTGTTTTAGGAAACGAAGGTCGTTCTCGAAGAACGCACGCAAATCGTTTACACCATAACGAAGCATAGTTAGACGCTCAACGCCCATACCAAATGCGAAACCAGAGTATTTCTCAGGGTCGATACCTACACTACGAAGTACGTTCGGGTGAACCATACCGCAACCAAGTACCTCTAACCATTTACCGTTTTTGCCTTTAACATCTACTTCTGCAGAAGGCTCAGTAAACGGGAAGTAAGATGGGCGGAAACGTACTTCAACTTCTTCTTCGAAGAAGTTGCATAAGAAGTCATGTAACGTGCCTTTTAACTGTGCAAAGTTAACATTTTCGTCAACTAGCATGCCTTCCACTTGGTGGAACATTGGCGTGTGCGTCTGATCGTAATCATTACGATAAACACGACCAGGCGCGATAAAGCGTAGTGGCGGCTGGCTTTCTTCCATAGTACGGATCTGAACACCAGATGTGTGCGTACGAAGCATCAAATCTGGGTTAAAGAAGAAAGTATCGTGATCCGTACGAGCTGGGTGATCTTCAGCAATGTTCAATGCATCGAAATTGTGGAAAGCATCTTCGATTTCTGGGCCAGCTTCAGTTGTAAAACCAAGCTCACCAAAGAAACTTTCAATACGTTCGATCGTACGAGTAACAGGGTGAATACCACCATTTTCGATACGACGACCAGGCATAGTCACATCAATCGTTTCAGCGGCAAGTTTAGCTTCTAGCTCTGCACGCTGTAGGGCATCTTTACGAGCCACTAGCAATGCTTGAACTGCTTGCTTCGCTTTATTGATTTCTTGACCAGCAGTGCGACGCTCTTCTGGTGGTAATTTACCTAGCTGTTGTAGTTGAAGGGTTAAGTGACCCTTTTTACCTAGGTACTGAACTCGGACTTCGTCCAGAGCGACTAATGAATCAGCCTGCTCAATAGCTGCCGTTGCGTTGGCAATAATCTCGTCTAGATGTTGCATCGTTTCCTCATCCACCCACAGGTGGCGTCCATTAGGGAGATATAAATTCGCGTAACGATACATACTAAAGAAACATGCGTCTAAATCCAAATCCAATCGCACGAAAAGAACTGAATTGAACGAAAAAGATCCCCTTTCCTCAGTTTGTTTACAAATGACGTCATTTTCTCGCCACTAGAGACACCATGCATAATTCGGGAACAGGAAACAGATACGGATTAACACCATTGCAATCAGAACATTAAAGGGTAGAAATTCACGAGTGAAAACAAGGTTTCTAATGAAATCAGATGAAAGTAACTAAGCGCTACAGACCTGACATCTAAATAGCGATTAAATACTCATAAATGAAAAAGCATTGCAGTCACAGAGCCTATGAACCCGACCCCCTCTTCGCCTCTCCCGTTCTATCAACCTTTGCAGCTAGGAGAAGGCCAACATCGATGGGCTCTGTTAACCCCTGCGCTGAGGCCGTATATTTCAAGCTGTTGGGAGGTCTCTATTCCAGCAGGTATTTTTGACTATACCGCCATACCTGATACTTGCCAGCACCTTGTCAGCATCACAGCGCCTAACTGCAGTTTGGGCCATCTTTGCTTACCTGCCATCTTTCCATTAAAACGGCAAATAATCGGCCCCGCAAAACTCTTTGGTATCACTTTTATGCCTGGAATGCGTCAACGCTTTATTCCTATAGAAATTAAACAACATGAACGCATCCAATCATGGGCTGATTTATCCTCCCGTCCATTAAGTCACCTTGAAATAGCACTAAACAGTGAACCAGAATTCCAACAAAAAGTGCATCTAGTCGAGCTTTGGGTTACCCAACAATTACAGTGCCAAACGATTACTGATAGCCATAAACAAAAGCCGTTTTTATCGGCATTCCAATCAATAAAAGATGCACTTGGGAATAATGCTCTCAACGAGCAGTGGGCGAGAGAGAGAGGCGTCAGTAGTCGGCATTTACGTCGTCTTTTTCTACATAACTTAGACATGACCCCTAAACAATACGCGGACATCGTCCGGTTTCAATCCAGCATTCAGATCATCGCACATCAGGGTATCGATGTACTCTACCAATCCCACCGTTATTACGATGAGTCGCACTTAATTAGACAATTCAAAAAATTTACAGGCTTGACACCTCGAGGTTTTAAAAACTTGTCCGTTTTATCCAAGAGTGATGCCGGCTAACACTTTATTTTGATTATATTTAGCGTTTATCGATACATAGGGAGCTTCGATGAAAAGGATTTATACGTTTGATAGCCTTAAATTACTGTCTATTTTAGCCATATTTTTCATTCACTATGGTGTGTTCTATTATTTTTCTGGCATTGAGCATAATCAATATTACCTGAGCTTTAATATTGCTGCGCGTTTCGCCGTTCCGGTGTTTTTTGTTATCGCTGGCTTTCTCTTTTACCATAAAGTCCAAGATGGTGGCTGGCCATATACAAAAAAATACCTTGGCCAACTGCTGTTGATGTACATCAGCTGGACAATGGTTTATCTATTAGCCTTTGGTATAGGTCGTGATGACTGGCGGGCAGGTAACCTTAGTAGCATTTTTTATCTAGGGACTTGGGGCGCAGAAATACTGTGGTTTCTAATGGCTCTTTCCATTTCAATTGGCGTTTTGTTCCTTGCCGTCCGTAGCAAACAGACAGCAGCGCTACTTGCTATTGCATCCGTATTACATCTTGTAGGATTAACGGGACAGGGCTACCAAAACATTATTGCTTTCGAGCTCTTCAATGACACTAACAATATATTCAACCAATCTCGCGATCCCCTCTTTTTTGCCCTGTTCTATGTCACTCTGGGCTACCATCTCGCTAAACCACAATGGCAAGATAAGCTAAGAAAAATAAAGTGGCAGTATTTACTGGTGGCAAGTGTGCTCTTTATGATGACATCGCTATGGGAAGGCTTAACGCTAATCCAATCGCATGGCGGGAAAATTGCTGATTATTACCTTTCAACCATTCCGCTCACTCTATCGCTTGTGTGCTTGGCTATCCGTTCACCCAATGCGCATAAATCATCAATAATTAGTAAAGTAGGCACTCATAGCGGTGAAATCTATCTAAATCACGGCATCATCCAAATAATGCAAGGTACGGCTTTTTGGATGATAGGCTATTATCGAGTTCCTGAAATGATGAGCCAACAAGCCAATAGCGTCATACTGCAAAGTTTATTAGCACCGACTATGTTTGTTATTAATATCGGTTTATATTTTACGGTAAGGGCAATATATCGGGCATGTATCAGTCATGATGTTATTAAAACCTATCGTGAATCAGCAATTATACTTAATGCTTACTGGTTGTTGTTTTTTACAATGCAAACAGCCGACAATACATCGCAATTTGATGCCAATTCTCTGATCGTAGTTAGTACCGCTGTCATATGCGCGGTGATAGGCTATTGTTTAGCCTTGCATGCCTTTAAACAGATTGATAACACAATCCATAAGCTAATTCGCCAGCATATTACCGTAGTCTGTAGCACCACCGTATGCTGGTTTATTCTGGGCTATTCAAACGCTCTTATCAATTTGGGTGGATCTTTTAACCCAACAAGTTCAGCCGTTGAAAATATACTGAATTCAAAGCTATTAATTTTCAGCCTACTCTTTTTAGTCATGACTGGGATAACACTTACAGCTCAACGCATAGTATACGCATCAAAGCCAAGGCTAGTTGAAATCGCTTAGCACTCAAATAGCCCGCCTTACGCGGGCTATTGCCCTAGTTTAGTTTGTGCTTGGCGCTTGATTAGCTATCGTTTAAAGCTGCTTCCAAGCATCCCGCCAAACACTTCCTACACCGGGCTCGTAGTAAGCGGGGCTTTCCGAACACCAGAGTCCATTTGGCCATGGGAGACATTCATAAGTTACCCCGTTATGGCTTACGATATCGCCTGATTGGTAACTCGCCCCTGCAATATATGGTGCACCACTCGTTGGCGGGGTTGGCTCTGGTGTTGGAGGAACAGGTAATAACCCGCCACAACTCACACTGTCAGTAAGCTGCCATACACCCCATTCTCCTGAGCTGTTAGGGTTAGAACCTTGGTTCCACCACTGCGCCTGCCACAACTTTCCTTCCCATAAGACGACATCCCCACTATTGTAAACTTGCCCCGAGTCCCACACCCTGTCGCAAGTGCCAGTGGAGCTGGCATCACTAACATTTACCACAGCAACGGCACGGTAAGTAGTTGTAGTTTGGTCAATAGTAAAATCTAGCGTAACCGATGCTTGACCAGCCGAAGTAGCCGAAAATTCAACCGCAACATAGCACGATGCCTCAGCATTCAATTGAGTTTGTCTACAGCTATCTGATACCTCAACAACAGATGTTGCAACACCACCTGCAGTTAAACTGAAATTGTTAACGGTAAACGGGCTCATACCTATGTTTGTGATTTCAAACTGATGCGACTTAATTTGACCCAAATCGAAGTCGCTCAACTGTTGTGATGCTGTATAACCAACAGCAACATTATTGCTCGGTGTGGTAATGATACTGTCAACCCAAGAATGCAACTCAGCTACATCACTGTATACCCCATACTTACCAGGTCGAGCACAGCCAATCCCCCAACTCACAATGCCAAGCTGCGTGATAACGCCACCTTGGTTTATAACGATTGGCCCTCCGCTATCGCCCTGACAAGAATCTTTCCCCCCAGCGGCAACACCGGCACAAAAGCTAACAGCACCAACATTGGCATAGCTTCCACCAGCTTGTTGGCAGACCGCATCAGACACTAAAGGGATATCGACAGCCATTAGCTGCACAGGTGAGCTCCCTCCCTCTTGCAACCTTCCAAGTCCAGCAACAGATAAAATGTCTCCGGGAGAGGCGTACTGAGCTAGCGCACCTTGTGCAACCTCCACTCGTTTTGCCGTTGGTAAGTCGCGGTCTATTTTAAGGATCGCAATATCATTTGAGAGCGTACTCGCATTGAAGCTAGGATGGATGTATATATTGGAAACATTCGCTCGCAGTCCATCGCTACCGTTATATTGAAACCCACCAACTTTAACTGCTAGCTGATCTGGTGAGTCATTATCAACACAATGAGCAGCGGTTAACACATAACCATCGCCCAAATAGCTGGCACCGCAAAATGAGCGATTTCCATTCCGGCTTACTAACTGCGTATAAAAACCCCATTGTGAGGTGTTCGCAATTTCTCCACCAACAATTGTCGGCGTTATACGTTCAGGGGGCTCGGTAGCGAAAGCACCACCATTCATGATTCCAAGATATGCTGCCACCAACAATGTTCTATTCAGTGCTGCCACAATATTCCCTCTTCCATTAGTTCTGTAAAATACGCAAGATTTAATGCGTATCCTCTCCCTTCACACAAACGTTAAAAATCACGTTATGTTCGGGTTAATGTAAGAGAAGTCTTTAATTTTTGAAGCACATAATTTATCGCACGCCTGAATTTATAAAGCGCGACCAATAAACAATATAATTTATAAATTAACAATTAATGTTCAGAAAAACGTGAAAGAAATCACGGTAGAAGTGGCGTTATGTGTCTTGTCCGAAAATTAACTTATTGTTCCAGCGGTCACCTTTAGGTCATGGCGCTGGCTTGCAGCACAAATTATCGCCTCAAAGATCCCTTCCACCATGTCTGTTATTGGCATGCTAGGTTGGGTTGGCTCTTGTTGTTGCTCAGGCAATAGTGGGATATGGACAAAATCGCACCTGATTTTTTTGTCATGAAAATTAGCGAGGTAATGACTAATACCATAAAAAAGATGATTACAAACAAACGTGCCTGCGGAATAAGATATTTCAGCTGGGATACCAGCAGCCGATACATGCAATGCCATTGCTTTAATTGGCAACGTCGTAAAATATGCCGCTGGGGCTTCCATCACAACGGGCTCATCAATCGGTTGGTTGCCTTGATTATCAGGTATTCGATAATCATCATGATTAATGGCTACTTTTTCGAAACTGATTTTATCTCTGCCTGCCGCCAGTCCAAGCATCAAAACAATATCAGGCTTTAAGAAATCAATTTCATGCTGACAGTGTTCAATACATTCACGGTAAACAACTGGAAGTACTTTCGTGTGAAGGGAAACACCAGCTTGTGCAAACTTGGCGTTATAAATTGGGGATTTTAGTTGTGATAAGACCATCTGAGCTGGATTGATCTGCTCACCACCAAAAGGTTCGAATCCTGTTACAAGTACCGTTGTTACCATTCTATGTGCTTCTTAATTAGGCCAATGTAATTATCTACACTAAACCTAAACTTGATAGCTTTTCAATTAAAAGTACAAGTACGGCTATTGATCTATGCCTAAAAATCAATAGTTCGGCAATCAAGTGTCTTGTATGAATAGCTTTTATTCAGACGGGGCTCTTTGGGCTCAGAAACGAAAAAAGGAGAGCCGAGGCTCTCCTTTCAACATCAAACTAAACAGTAATTACTGTGCAGCTTTTGATTTTTCAACTAGCACTGCGAAAGTTGCTTTGTCGAATACAGCGATATCTGCAAGGATCTTACGATCGATTTCGATAGACGCTTTCTTAAGACCGTTGATGAAACGGCTGTAAGACATACCATTTTGACGAGCAGCAGCGTTGATACGTGCGATCCAAAGTTGACGGAAAGTACGTTTCTTGTTGCGACGGTCACGGTAAGCGTATTGACCAGCTTTAGTAACAGCTTGGAAAGCTACGCGGTAAACACGTGAACGTGCACCGTAATAACCTTTAGCTTGTTTAAGAACTTTCTTGTGACGTGCACGCGCTTGTACACCACGTTTTACGCGAGGCATAGGAGACTCCTAACTAAAATTAAAAATATAAAACTAAAAAACGATTAAGCGAACGGAAGCATACGTGCAACAGCTGCCACTTCACACTTAGGAAGGATAGCGTTTGGACGAAGCTGACGTTTGTTCTTAGTAGTACGTTTAGTCAGGATGTGACGCTTAGTTGCGTGCTTAAACTTGAAGCCACCAGCAGTTTTCTTGAAACGCTTAGCAGCACCTTTGTTGGATTTCATCTTAGGCATGATGAGACTCCGCATTGTTGATAGTTAATAACATAGTAGTAAGGCGAACAAAAGCGCTGCGGTTAAGCAGCGCTTTTAGCTACTTGAATGCCTTAATTACTTCTTCTTTGGAGCAAGCATCATCGTCATTTGACGACCTTCAACTCGATTAGGGAAGCTCTCGACGACAGCTAGTTCGACTAGGTCTTCCTTAATACGATTTAGAAGATCGATACCAAGACTCTGGTGGGCCATTTCACGTCCACGGAAACGTAGCGTGACTTTGCCCTTGTTGCCCTCTTCTAAAAAACGACTCAGGTTGCGCAGTTTTACCTGATAATCGCCTTCGTCTGTACCAGGTCGGAATTTAACTTCCTTGATCTGGATTTGTTTTTGCTTTTTCTTCTGATCTTTAGCAGCCTTGCTCTTTTCGAACAGGTACTTGCCATAGTCCATCACACGACAAACTGGTGGCTCGGCATTCGGGCTAATTTCAACTAAGTCTACACCAGCTTCATTAGCAAGATTCACTGCTTCTTCAATAGAAACAACACCAACTGATTCACCGTCTAGACCAGTTAAACGTACTTCACGTACGCCACGAATTTCACCATTTAAACGATGTGCATTTTGTTTAACTGGTGCTTGGGTTCTTCTTCCGCCTTTAATACCTTATTCCTCCAAAACATTGAGCTTGCGACTGCTAATATCTTCCTGCAAGAATGCAACAAGATCATCAATCTTAAATTTACCCAAATCTTTACCCTTGCGAGTACGAACTGCAATCTCGCCTGCTTCGACTTCTTTGTCTCCACAAACTAGCATGTAAGGCACTCGCTTCAAAGTATGTTCGCGGATTTTAAAGCCAATCTTCTCATTTCTCAAGTCCGCATTGACTCTAATTCCACTTTTTTGCAGTTTTTTTACTACTTCTTGTACATATTCTGACTGACTGTCAGTAATGTTCATCACAACAGCTTGCTGAGGTGCCAACCACGTAGGGAAGAAACCAGCGTATTCTTCAATAAGAATACCGATGAAACGCTCTAGTGAACCAAGAATAGCACGGTGAATCATAACAGGCGTGTGACGTTCATTGTCTTCACCTACATATGTTGCACCTAAACGCTCAGGAAGCGCAAAGTCTAACTGAACGGTACCGCACTGCCAAGCGCGATCTAAGCAATCGTGTAGTGTAAACTCGATCTTAGGACCGTAGAATGCACCCTCGCCTTCTTGAATCTCATATGGGATATCCATAGATTCAAGGGCAAGTTTCAAATCTGATTCCGCTTTATCCCACATTTCGTCAGAACCAACACGCTGTTCAGGACGCGTAGATAATTTAACGACAATGTTGGCAAAGCCAAATGTCTGATAAGTATCATAAACCATTTTGATGCAAGATGTAACTTCTTCTTGCACTTGAGCTTCAGTACAGAATACATGTGCATCATCTTGAGTAAAGCCACGAACACGCATAATACCGTGTAGTGCGCCTGATGGCTCATTACGATGACACGCACCAAACTCAGCCATACGCAATGGTAAATCACGGTATGATTTTAGACCTTGGTTGAAAATTTGCACGTGACCCGGGCAGTTCATTGGCTTAATAGCGTATTCACGGTTCTCAGAATTCGTTGTGAACATCGCTTCAGCGTATTTATCCCAGTGACCAGAACGTTCCCAAAGCACGCGATCCATCATTAGTGGACCTTTAACTTCCTGGTAATCGTATTCTGTCAGTTTTTCACGAACAAAAACTTCTAGCTCACGGAAGATAGTCCAACCGTTGTGATGCCAGAACACCATACCTGGCGCTTCTTGCTGCATATGGAATAGATCAAGCTGCTTACCAATTTTACGGTGATCACGCTTAGCCGCTTCTTCCAAACGAACAAGGTGTGCTTTAAGCAACTTCTTGTCTTGGAAAGCAGTACCGTAGATACGCTGTAGCATCTTGTTATCACTGTTACCACGCCAGTAGGCACCCGCAACGTTCAGCAGTTTAAAGTGCTGACAGAAGCTCATGTTTGGTACATGTGGGCCACGACACATATCAATGTATTCTTCGTGGTGGTATAAGCCAGGACGGTCATCACGAGAAACGTTCTCGTCTAGGATTTCCATCTTGTAGGTTTCGCCACGTGATTCAAATGCATCACGAGCTTCCTGCCAGCTAACGTTTTTCTTGATCACTTGGTACTTGGTTTTCGCCAACTGTACCATGCGCTTTTCAATCGCTTCCAAATCTTCTTGGGTTAGTGATTGCTCAAGATCGATGTCGTAGTAGAAACCGTTGTCGATCGTAGGACCGATCGCCATTTTCACATCAGGGTATAGCTGCTTGATGGCATGACCTAGAAGGTGAGCACAAGAGTGACGGATAATTTCTAGGCCGTCTGCGTCTTTTGCTGTGATGATTTCTAGGCTTGCGTCGTTTTCAATTAAATCGCAAGCATCAACACGTACACCATCAACACGACCAGCGATACAAGCTTTCGCAAGACCAGGGCCGATTGATAGTGCAACGTCAAACGTTGAAACTGCTTCGTCAAATTGACGCTGACTGCCGTCAGGAAGAGTAATTACAGGCATGTATATGTCCTTTCACAGTGGTGCCACATACCAAGTAGCACATGTTGAATTTAAAAAGCTTAGAGAAACTTTTATGAAATAAATGCAGTTTTCATACCGCTACCGCAATACTGAGCGGCGAGCAAATACAAAAACGAAGCGGCAAATATAACAAACGCCTGTTACTGATTGCAAAGACACAGGCTAATTATTTTAAATTAGCTTGAAACTAACAACGTATAACTGCTCTGTCCCGGGATAAATTTCTTCAAGCACGTCTTTTAACTGTTCCAACGTCATATTTTCTTCGAATGCATGATTTGCATTTAACTCACTCAGAAGAACAGGTTCCACACCAAGTACCTGAAGCTGCCCAAAGACTCTGCCTTCTTCATAAATAACAGCATCGATAGTACGCCCTATCTCGTAATGGCTATCGGCTTCATCACGTATTGTGATCGTTTTATCCCCGGCTAAAATATCTCTTTCAAATCGTGCTAAAAAAAGCATTTCCAATGGGACCATATTCACCTCTATTAAAGTAATCTTCTTTACCAGCCAATACTGTAGCAAGCTCACGGTAATTTACTCAATAACTTGAAATTATGAAAAAAAGTTGCTTTGATTTGTATAGGCAATTAAGGATACAACCATGGCTCATTCTCCACGTTACGTTCAAATAAAATGCTACCTTAACGATAAAATCAGCAGTCGTTCATGGCCGCCAGGGCATAAAATCCCCACCGAAATTGAGCTTTCAGAGCAATTTAATGTAAGTCGAATGACAGCCAACAAAGCCATACGTGATCTCGTTAAAGAGGGGCTCCTAAAAAGAACGCCTCGGATTGGTACGTTTGTCTGTCACAAAAAAGCTGAATCTCCTTTAATGGAAATCCGCAATATTGCTGAAGAAGTAAAGCAACGAGGCCATGACTATGCGTCTGATGTTATTAAACAAATAACCATACAAGCCAGCGATGATATTGCGTTACGGTTAGGCGTTAAGCATGGCACGAGAGTTTATTTCACCCAAATTGTCCATTTTGAGAATAACACGCCCATACAACTTGAAGAGCGCTGGGTGAACCCTGATTTTGTACCCGACTACATTGACCAAGACTTTTCACAACAAACCCCTAACGAATACTTGGTGCAAACCTGCCCTCTCAGCGATATCGAACACACAGTCGAGGCACTACTCCCTAACCAGCGTGTAGCCGATTTACTTCATGTTACGTCGCAATGCCCATGCTTACTGTTAAATCGTCGAACATGGAGTAATCATAAGCTCATTAGCACAGCCCTACTCTATCACCCTGGTGACAAATATAAGCTCAGTTCACGTACTGCCGTCTAAATAACATAATGTTCTGATCTGCGTATAAGTAACTATTCATATCAATTAGAACATTGCTTTTCCTCTCAAATTTGCAGCTCTGGCAGCGAATAATTACAACAACGATCACAATCTATTTACATTGCATCTTGAGTTTTTCTGTTTAATTGCCTATTTATTTGTATATACATAACAGAGATAGGCCAAAACATGGACAGAGTGCTGACTAATTTAAAGATGGTCACAATGGATGCTGAAACAAATTATCAAGTCATCGAAAATGCCATGATTGGTATTGAAAGTGGCAAGATTATGTTTGCCGGTATTGCCAGTGATTATGACTGTCACGGGCATCCTGACATTATTGATTGTCAGGGTGCTTTAGTCACACCCGGCTTAATTGATTGCCACACTCACCTCGTTTTTGCTGGTAACCGTGCAGGTGAATTTGAACAACGCTTACAAGGTGTCCCTTATGAGGCTATTGCTAAATCTGGTGGTGGAATTCTTTCCACGGTGAGAGCGACGCGCTTAGCGAGTGAAGATACCTTGTTTGAGTTGGCTTTAGCACGATTACAAGGGCTAAAGAATGACGGTGTTACGACTGTCGAGATTAAATCTGGCTACGGACTAACCCTTGATGATGAACTCAAAATGCTGCGTGTGGCACGCCGTATCGGTCGAAGAACGGATATCAAGGTTTCGACAACATTACTAGCAGCCCACGCACTACCCCCTGAGTTTGCCAATGATGCCGATAGCTACATTGATCTGGTGTGTAATGAAATTATCCCTGCAGCCGCAGCAGAGAACCTAGCCGATGCTGTGGATGTTTTTTGTGAGGGCATTGGTTTTTCAACAGCCCAATGCCAACGCGTATTTGAAGCGGCTCAACACCACAACCTTGCGATAAAAGGCCATACAGAGCAGTTGTCCAATCTTGGTGGTAGTGCTCTTGCTGCAAGTATGGGAGCGCTGTCAGTTGATCACATAGAATATCTCGATGAAGAAGGCGTTGTGGCGTTGGCCAACAATGGTACCGTCGCCACCTTACTACCCGGTGCGTTTTATTTCTTACGAGAAACTCAGCAACCACCGATTGAGCAACTTCGAGCACTTAATGTACCGATGGCGATCTCCACTGATTTCAACCCAGGTACTTCGCCTATTGCTTCGCTACGAACAATGATGAACATGGGCTGTACCCTTTTCAGGCTAACCCCCGAAGAATGCCTTCGTGGCGTTACCGTCAATGCAGCAAAAGCATTGGGATTAGGCGAAACTCGAGGGCAAATAAAATCGGGGATGGATGCAGATCTTGCCGTGTGGTCTTTAAGCCAACCAGCAGAGCTTGCTTATCGCCTTGGTGTTCCTGATTTAAAATTTCGCGTTGTTGACGGTCATATATTTCATCACAACAAATAAGGAGTATCCCATGCCCGTAGATATGACAGTTTGGAGCGGTCGAGCCGATACTGAAGATGGTGAATTAGGCCAACGTTGGCACCAAAAAGTATTACCGGCCGATCAGGCAAACGAAGAAGGTATTCTATTGCTAGGTTTTGCCTGTGATGAAGGTGTTGCCCGAAATAAAGGGCGCACTGGCGCATTTGACGCGCCCATTGCAATTCGTAAAGCCCTGTCAAACCTCGCATGGCATCATACTGAGCCTGTCTACGATGGCGGTGATATTTACTGCGACGACGGTAATTTAGAATTAGCCCAACACCGACTCGGGGAAGATGTATGCCATGCCCTACGCCAAAAACATAAGGTCATCGTCCTTGGTGGAGGCCATGAAATGGCATGGGGAACCTTTCAAGGGTTAGGTTATTACCTGCTTCAAAAGCAACATGTTAATGACGGGAAGAGTGCTGAATACCGTGACATTATCCATACCCCAAAAATCGGCATTATTAATTTTGACGCACATTTTGACTTAAGGAACCCGCCCGCAGGCCAACAATCAGAGCAAGGTAGTTCTGGTACTCCTTTTCATCAAATTGCACGCTTTTGTGAACTACAAAGCTGGCCTTTCAACTATGCCTGCTTTGGTCTAAGCCGAAGTAGTAATACACAAGCGCTTTATCAAAAAGCGCGTAAGTTGAATGTCTTGTATAAAGATGATGAGGCGTTGACCCAACAAACACTTGAGTCAACTAAAGCCGAACTGCAAGCCTTCATTGATGCCAACGATTACCTATACCTAACAATCGATATGGATGTATTTCCAGCCGCAGTAGCACCAGGGGTTAGCGCTCCAGCCGCCAGAGGCGTGCCGATTGAAATCATAGAGTCATTAATCGCTTTAGCACTTAAAGCCAAGACACCACAAGGCGATAGCAAAGTGCTTGTGGCTGATATTGCTGAATACAATCCTAGATTCGATATTGATAATCAAACTGCACGGCTTGCCGCCCGACTAGCTTGGACCATTGCCCGTGCCCTACGTTAACCAAACATACTGCCCTAATACGATAAATGCATATATAGCGTGCAAATAAAACACTAATAACTGGCAGTAAATTGCAAGGAGAGCCAAATGACACAGCCAACATCCCACGCAACACCTCGATTAGATGAAAGCAGAAGCATTATTGCACCCACAGGTACCACACTGAATACTAAATCGTGGATGACAGAAGCACCACTACGAATGCTGATGAACAACTTACATCCTGATGTTGCCGAACACCCTCACGCATTAGTGGTTTATGGTGGGATTGGCCGTGCGGCCAGAAATTGGGAGTGTTACGACAAAATCGTCGAAGTACTAAAGCGGCTAGAAGATGATGAGACCTTACTCGTTCAATCCGGTAAACCTGTCGGTGTCTTTAAAACCCACAGCAATGCGCCGCGTGTACTAATTGCCAACTCTAACCTCGTTCCTCACTGGGCTAACTGGGAACACTTTAACGCGTTAGATAAAGAAGGCCTGATGATGTACGGCCAAATGACCGCTGGTAGCTGGATTTACATTGGCTCTCAAGGCATCGTTCAAGGCACCTATGAAACCTTCGTCGCAATGGCAAAACAACATTTTGACGGTGATAGCTCAGGTCGCTGGGTTCTAACTGGCGGACTTGGCGGTATGGGTGGCGCACAACCTTTAGCCGCGACCATGGCAGGGTTTTCAATGATTGCCGTTGAGTGTGATGAAAGCCGTATTGATTACCGATTACGTACTGGCTATGTCGATCGCAAAGCGCATACCCTTGATGACGCTATGGCAATCATTGAACAAGCCAAACAAACGGGCAAACCTGTCTCTGTCGGCTTACTTGGCAATGCCGCAGACGTTTATGCTGACATCGTTAAACGTGGCATTGTTCCTGATGCCACCACTGACCAAACCTCAGCGCATGACCCACTTAATGGTTATTTACCACAAGGCTGGACGATGGAATATGCTGCGAAAATGCGCCTAGATGATGAAGCTAGCGTGGTAAAAGCGGCTAAAGCCTCAATGGCAACACAAGTCCGTGCCATGCTCGCGCTACAAGAAGCGGGTTCAGCCACAGTCGATTACGGCAACAATATTCGTCAAATGGCGCTAGAAGAAGGCGTTGAAAACGCTTTTGACTTCCCGGGGTTTGTACCTGCTTATATTCGCCCTCTCTTTTGCGAAGGTGTCGGTCCCTTCCGCTGGGCAGCACTTTCGGGTGATCCTGAAGATATCTATAAAACCGACCAGAAAGTTAAAGAGCTTATCCCTGATAACCCTCATCTACACAATTGGCTCGATATGGCACGTGAACGTATTCAGTTCCAAGGCTTACCCGCTCGTATTTGTTGGGTGGGCTTAAAAGACCGAGCACGCCTAGGCAAAGCCTTTAATGAAATGGTTAAGAACGGCGAATTAAAGGCCCCTATCGTTATTGGTCGAGATCATCTCGATTCAGGTTCAGTCGCCAGTCCTAACCGTGAGACTGAAGGCATGATGGATGGTTCTGATGCTGTCTCTGATTGGCCGCTATTGAATGCGTTATTAAATACCGCATCTGGCGCGACTTGGGTTTCATTACACCATGGCGGTGGTGTTGGTATGGGCTTCTCTCAGCATTCAGGCATGGTTATTGTGTGTGATGGCAGTGATGACGCAGCCGATCGTGTCAGTCGTGTATTACGCAATGACCCTGCGACTGGTGTCATGCGACATGCAGACGCTGGGTATGACATTGCGATTAACTGTGCTCAAGAACAAAACCTCGATTTGCCAATGATCAACACTGATCAACGATAGCCACTGATAGATAGAGTAAGGACGTAATATGTATCAAATTGAAATCAACCCAGGCAAGCTATCTCTCACTCAGTTACGACATATCAGCCGTCATAGGGTTACATTATCAATCCATAAATCAGCGTATGATGACATGCTGGCAAGCACTCAAGCTGTAGAACAAGTTATTGCTGAAGATAAAGTCGTATACGGCATAAACACTGGCTTTGGCCTGCTTGCTAATACTCGTATTGCAGTGGATGATCTGGAAACCCTTCAGCGCAGCATTGTACTCTCTCATGCTGCGGGTATTGGCGAGTTCATGGAAGATCATACCGTACGGCTAATGATGGCATTAAAGGTCAATAGCCTTGCTCGGGGTTATTCCGGTATTCGCCCAGAAGTTGTTAACGCCTTAGTCACCCTTCTTAATGCTGAAGTGTACCCTTGTATCCCTAAAAAAGGGTCAGTTGGTGCTTCAGGCGATCTCGCACCGTTAGCACACATGAGCACAGTATTGCTTGGTGAAGGTGAAGCTCGCCATAAAGGAGAGCTTATTAGTGGTGCTGCGGCATTAAAAATCGCAGGTCTTGAACCCATCACACTTGCGCCAAAAGAAGGTTTAGCACTCTTGAATGGCACACAAGCTTCTACCGCGTTTGCACTAGAAGGCTTATTTGCTGCGGAAGATTTATATGCCGCTGGTACTGTATGTGGAGCGATGTCTGTTGAAGCTGCGCTTGGTAGCCGTCGTCCATTCGATCCCCGCATTCATCGAGTTCGTGGTCATCGCAGCCAAATCGATGCTGCAACGGCTTACCGGCACTTACTTGGTAAAGAAAGTGAAATTGGTCTGTCTCATCAGCAATGTGAGAAAGTACAAGACCCCTATTCATTACGCTGCCAACCCCAAGTAATGGGGGCTTGCCTTCAGCAAATCCGCAACTCTGCAGACATTCTTGTTGTCGAAGCAAATGCCGTGTCAGATAATCCATTAGTCTTCGCTGATGATGGCGATATTATCTCTGGCGGTAATTTCCATGCAGAGCCTGTAGCAATGGCTGCGGATAATCTGGCTTTAGCGATTGCTGAAATTGGCAGTTTATCAGAACGTCGAATGGCGCTACTCATTGACAGCGGCCTCAGCAAACTTCCACCGTTCCTTGTCGATAATGGCGGCGTGAATTCCGGCTTTATGATCGCGCAAGTTACCGCCGCGGCACTCGCCAGTGAGAATAAGAGTCTCGCCCACCCGGCCTCTGTCGATAGCCTTCCTACATCAGCCAACCAGGAAGATCATGTATCAATGGCAACCTTTGCGGGTCGTCGATTAAAAGAAATGGGAGATAATACCCGAGGGATTCTTGCCGTCGAATTGCTTGCCTCTGCGCAAGGTCTTGACTTTAGGCAACCTAACCGTAGCTCTGAGCGTATTGAGCAAGCAAAAGAAATGCTTCGGGCTAGAGTGAGCTTTTATGATAAAGACCGCTACTTTTCACCTGACATTGAAAAAGCCAATCAACTGTTATTAGAAGCAAACTACAACAATTTGATGCCTTCTCAATTTCTACCGAGTTTTTAACTAAATAGTTTACGGTTAAAAAACACATTTATCAGCCGGGTAGCTACCCGGCTTTTTTATGTTTATCGATAACTCTCGCCATAGCCTTAATATTGATTTAGCTATCATTTCCACCAATTCTAAACAATCAACAACATAAAACCTTGATAAGCACACAGTTCTTTGTGCAATAAATAGACTACTATGAGGGTAACTGGTGAACACCAAATTATTGATGTTTCGTGGAGGGTGCTATGTGGCAAGCGATTTCTCATCAACTTTCTGAGGTTTTGGATAAGCCTTTCAAGATAAGTGAAAAAGAAACGGTCGAAGGTGGCGACATCAACGAATGCTATTGCATTGGTGATGGCATAGCGCGCTTTTTTGTCAAACTAAATGACAGAGAGCAATCCGCTATTTTTGAAACAGAAGCTGAAAGCCTTCATATCCTCAACGAATCTGACTGTATTCAAGTCCCTCAATTTATCCATATGGGGACAAGCAAAGACAAGTCTTTTCTCATCCTTAACTATCTCCCAACGAAAGTAATGGATGATGAGTCTGCTTATATTTTGGGGCAACAACTTGCCAGATTGCACTCTTGGGGTGAGCAAGGTGAGTACGGCTTTGACTTAGATAATTATATCGGGTTGACGCCGCAGCCGAATAAATGGCGTCGCCGCTGGTGTCGTTTTTTTGCCGAACAGCGTATCGCTTGGCAATTACAGCTATGCCAAGAAAAAGGCATTGAACTGGGTAATATCGATACCATCACCAGCCAAGTCATTCAACTACTCATGAACCACCAGCCAAAGCCATCACTACTCCACGGTGACTTATGGCATGGCAACACCGCCTTAACCGTTAGTGGCCCCATCATTTTCGACCCTGCTAGTTACTGGGGGGATAGAGAGTGTGATATTGCGCTGACAGAATTGTTCGGTGGCTTTTCAGAACGCTTCTACGATGGCTATCAATCAATATGGCCACTCGATGAAGGCTACCGTGAACGAAAAGATTTATATAACCTTTATCATGTTCTTAACCATTGCAACCTCTTCGGTGGCAGCTACATTACCCAAGCTGAACAGCTTATCGAGAAACTGGGGTTACGTGGTGAATAGCACCAATTAGGCCTAAAAAACAAACCGTATTTATGGTAATTTCAAACGCTCGTGTCTATCGACGCGGGCGTTTTTCATCCTCTTTTTATACCCCATGTAGGGATACAAGCCCCTTATTACAAGCTGCTATTTTTGACATGGCTGGCTTACTGATCTCATCTAAATAACTACAGATTGTAAACTTAGATTGTTACTCGAACTAAATACGCACATAAGTAAATCGCTATAGCTCTTCCAGTGCACTTAAATGGTGCAAATATAACATATGTTATTTTTACACCATTTATATTTTGCTTTTAACTTCGTTTTTGTCCCCGTTTTGACCGATTGTTTTTTATAGAAAAAATAAAAAAACTAAAATTACCAGTGGATTAAGACAATTATCTCTTCAGTTTTTCATTCATTGTTAGAAGTACATGGTTTGTCAAACTTTCACCTTAATTTGAGGCAAAAACCAATCGCAAACGCTAAAGTCTAAAAAGAAATCCAATTATGATGTCGATATAAATGACGCCGTGATAGGTAAAAAATACAAGAAAGTAAGGAAGCGAGTTATAGTGAAAGTATGTGCCATGCACGTACCAAGGAGTAACAATGAGAAATTACACAGAGCAATCTGTTGCGTGTCCACACTGTGGTCATAATATTCATATTACACTTGACGCCAGTGCCGGTAGCCAAGAGTTCTACGATGACTGCCCAGCTTGCTGTCATGCCATACATTTAAATATGCAAGTCGATGAACTTCATAAAACCATCAATTTATTCGTCGACGCCGACGACGAACAAATATTTTAATTTACGATGAAACCCCTGGGAGATTCAGGGGTTTTACTATTTAAACGAGCATTAAATAATGGACCGCTGTGCAAGCACTCGCTCAACAGTATCTACGATTGCTTGGGTTTGAGGATCGATTTCAAGATTCACCTTCTCCCCCACTTTGCGAGAGCCAAACAGTGTTCGCTGCAGCGTTTCCGGTATTAAATGAACATTAAAGCGTTGCTCTTCAACATCACCGATTGTTAACGAACACCCATCAAGTCCGATATAGCCTTTTCGTAGAATATACTTATTGAAACCCGCCGGAATAGAAAACCATATCGTACAATTATTTGCTGTTGATTCAATGTCACAAATCTCAGTCATACTATTGATATGACCAGACATTGAATGCCCACCAATTTCATCACCAAATCGCGCTGCACGCTCAATGTTTACCGAATCAGCAACGTCTAACAAACCCAAGTTCGTTACTGCTAACGTCTCTTGCATTAAATCGAACGATATTAAATCATTATCGATCTGGGTGACCGTTAAACAACAGCCATTATGCGCGACAGATGCACCAATCTCGAGCCCTGACAGCATAGCAGGCTGAAGCTTAAGGACATGAGTTTGAAAGCGCTCTTTTTTATCAATCGCAATGACCTTTGCTGTTCCTTGCACAATTCCGGTAAACATATAGACACCTTTAATTTATTAACTCTTAATACTCACTCAATTACGCACATAATATCAACTTGGTTGGCATCTAAAAAGTAAGTGTATTTGAACTACTGCCAAGAACAGGATATTCTTCCAATGCTATTTTATGCTACCAATATATATCACTACTGTCTGGTTCATCATGCTAAAAAAACTGTCTAACAATCTGGGTATACACATACAACTGATACTGACAGTTTTCGTATTATTAACGGCATTACCTATTGGCCTTCTTTGGTACCAAAGTTCTGAAAAAATTGTTCTACAAACGATTGAAAGACTCTATCTACATTCAAGCAAGTCAGTTAAAGCTCAAATCGATAACTTCTTTTCTGAAGCAGACCACGTCTACTTACACCAAGAGCGCTACAATGATGACCTTCCTAAGCTGATCGAAAACCAAGAGCTGCTTTTTGAGCATATCGTGCATATGCTCAACCATCATAATGCCATTGATTATTTTTATTTCTCTAACCTCGATGGGGGGGTAGTTTCATTTGGCATTGACCCAGAGAAACGATTTACACGTATTGAGTCTGATAATGCTATGGCAGGACCATTATCCAGCTATGCAACCGACTATTACGGCAAAACTAAGTCATTAATAAAACAAATAGAATTCTTCGATGCAAGAGAGCGAGACTGGTACAAGAATGCATTGAAATCAGAGCGGGCTGTGTGGAGCAATATATACCCTGGCGCCATTGATCATAATATACTCGGCATAAGCTTAACCAAAGCACTTCGCGATGAAAACGGTACTCCTCTTGGTGTTTGGGGGATTGATTTAACACTGAACAGTGTTATCAATAAGCTCAAAGGCAGTAAATTAAGTGAAAATGGCTCAGTCGTTATCATTGATGAACACAAAAAGATCCTTGCCAGTACTGATATTGAGCATGCTGCAACCAACGGAAAACTCCAATACATAACAGAAGAAGACACACCAATTCTGTATCAACTCACCCATGGCTATAAGCAAAATAGCGAAATAATCCAAAATTTCACACATGATGACAATGAATGGGTTGGTTTTGTTACCAATTATCCGATTGGCCCTGCATATAACCTAAGCCTTGTCTTCTACTCACCAGTAGCAGACTTTTCGCCAACCCTCATTGCAGCCAAAAACTCAGCAATCGCGTTCACCAGCCTAATGGTCATTCTTGCTCTGTATTTTGGCAGAATTACCACTATTCATATCCTGTCTCCAATTAAGAAGCTAACTCAAGCAGCAAAGCAGATAAGTCTTGGAAGAAAGGAAAGTATCAACGATAACGAGCGAGATGATGAACTGGGGCAACTTGCAACGTCATTTAACCAAATGACCTCAAACCTTGCGAATACAATCAGTCAATTAGATAGCCAGCAAAAAGAAACCGCGCGGCTAAATGCGTTATTAGAAGCTCAAAACAATAAACTTGAAGAGCAAGTTAAAACACGAACGAACGCCTTAATCGCAGCAAATCACAGACTTAAAAAGCTAGCATATTTTGATACATTAACGGGTATTGCAAACCGACGTCACTTCTGGGATCAATTTGAAGAAGCAAGCACCGTAAACCATGGTTGGCTATTGATTCTTGATTTAGACAATTTTAAAACTATAAACGATAATTACGGCCACCTTGTCGGTGATGAAGTATTAAAGCACTTCACTCACATATGTCAGCAGGTGCTCAATGAAGAAACCCTCATAGGCCGAATTGGCGGTGAAGAATTTGCGATATGGTATTCACAAACTAACCGTGAACATATTTACGCATTAACCGAGAACATCATGATGGCACTTCGTGCATCTCCATACTATTCTCAACAGCATACAGTTGCGGTTTCCGTCAGTATCGGTGCCAGTTTTTGCATCGGGAATACAGCAAAAGCTTATGCGGTTGCAGACAAGTTGCTCTACGAAGCCAAGCATGCTGGTAAGTCTCGCKCTATTATCGAAAAGATTCCTTCATAACATTTTAATATCTGAGCAAATGCATAAGCGGTTTATTGTTAAATTATTAAATATCTTTCATTTACTCACAGAACAATTGTTTCAAACCACTAAACCGTTATAATTCACGCGTTTTTTACCTTCAGGTCCATCAGGAGCGCTTCCGTGCATAATTATCGGCGTGAAACACGTCATTTACTCAAACTAGCCATTCCAGTTCTTATCGCATCTGTGGCCCAAACCTCAATGGGTTTCGTCGATACCGTTATGGCTGGCGGCGTAAGCGCTACTGATATGGCCGCCGTTTCAGTGGCTGCAAGTATCTGGCTTCCATCAATATTATTTGGTGTGGGTTTGCTCATCGCGCTGGTACCCATAGTCGCGACCTTAAATGGCTCAGGTAAAAAAGATAAAATTCCATTCGAAGTTCAACATGGCTTTTTGCTCGCCGCTATCATCTCTGTTCCGATAATTCTTGTTCTATATAATGCTGGTGCATTAATCAACATGATGGATGTTGAAGAGGCCCTGGCAGAAAAAACCATTGGTTATCTCAATGCCGTGTTATTTGCTGTACCTGGCTTTTTGTTTTTTCAAACACTTAAAAGTTTCTCTGAAGGTTTATCACTAACAGTACCTGCAATGGTCATTGGCTTCATCGGCCTTGCCGCCAACATCCCGCTGAACTGGATTTTTGTTTACGGTAAGTTTGGGGCACCTGCACTCGGTGGCGTTGGCTGTGGTGTAGCAACTGCCATCGTTTACTGGCTAATGTTTGGTTCAATGCTCGTCTATATCAAGCTGAATAAACGCCTTAACAGTGTTGGTTTATTTAGCCATTGGTATAAACCTAAATGGTCTGCAATCGCACGTTTGTTTAAGCTTGGTTTGCCCGTTGCAGCTTCAATCTTTTTTGAAGTGTCACTGTTTGCCGCTATCGCACTATTGATTTCACCACTAGGCTCTATCACGGTAGCAGCACACCAAGTAGCAAGTAACTTTTCATCGTTGATCTTTATGATCCCAATGAGTATTGGTGCCGCGCTGAGTATCCGCGTGGGCCATTTACTGGGACGGAAAGATCTTGTTGAAGCTAAAATTGCATCTCGCTGTGGCTTAATTGTCGGCCTAATCGTTGCTATGTTAACAGCAATATTAACCGTGGTTTTCCGCGAACGAATTGCATTGATGTATACCGATAACCCGGAAGTTATACTTATCGCGGGCCAACTACTCTTCCTTGCTGCTATCTATCAATGCACTGATGCAATCCAAGTTGTTGCTGCTGGTGCATTACGTGGCTACAAA
This sequence comes from Photobacterium makurazakiensis, assembly GCF_050336715.1. Taxonomy (NCBI): domain Bacteria; kingdom Pseudomonadati; phylum Pseudomonadota; class Gammaproteobacteria; order Vibrionales; family Vibrionaceae; genus Photobacterium; species Photobacterium makurazakiensis. The sequence goes on along the minus strand of NZ_JAKJSJ010000015.1, from coordinate 111,797 downwards.
GATATGCGGGCAATTTTCATCCGTACGTTTATCGCATACTGGATTTTAGGACTGCCCATTGGTTACGTGTTAGGTATGACCGATTGGCTCGGTGACCCTATGGGACCACATGGATTCTGGATCGGTAACATCATCGGCTTAACGGCTGCAGCGATAATGCTAGCAACACGCCTTCGCTGGATTCACCGTCAAGATGATGAGAGCCAGCTAGCGATGTCGCAAAGATAACGCGAAGCTGAGTTAAAAAACAGAATATTAAGGCGGCCATTGGTCGCCTTTTGTTTTGCTGCGTATAATTAATAAAATGACTTTATGGCTAGTGGTTCATGCATAACAGCGTTGTTTTATTGTTCTTGTTACTTTTAGTTTCAGGCTGTGACCAAAACTCGGCTACAACAAATTTCAGCAATTACAGTCAGCGCCTTGCCAGTGTCCTTGATGCGCAGCCTTCAAAGCCCAATAAAATAGAATACATTGAGTTTCCCTCAACTAGATCGCTCACCTTACCCATCGACGATATACGCATCGGCTTACTGGATGCTTATGAATTAAAAGCATGCGGCTTATTTCACCTTATTGCCGAGCGAAATTCAGTTTTGGGCAAAGTACAAGATCAATCACGTCAATTACGTTATGAGATCCTCTTACTCAATGGCTTATCACACTGCTTATCGACCATAGATGAAAACAATGAGTTAAGTGGCATTCTTCTCGAATTTGAACAGAAAAAGAAAAAACAACTTCCCTTTTATCTCTGGAATATGATGACAACAGGGCAAGAATGGCGTCAGCAATTCAGGTTGCATCATCGACCATTTTCGCTAAATGAATTCTATGGGTTTAATGAAGCGATTGATGCTTTCACATACCTACGCCACCTTTCAGACGCGATTAACCAACAATCTAGCATCTCTAATTCACAAGCTGAAAGAATCTTATTCCATCAAGAAAAAATTCATCCTCACCATTATTTAGGGCAGCTCTTTTTTTCAATGGCAACTGCTACCGAGTGGCTATCAAGCATTACACTGATGCTCGAAAAAAAAGAAAACACCATCATTTGTGGCGCGAATAGAAACCAACAACAGGTACAATACCTAAGCAACGTCTTCTACAAGTACTTTGCAACAAATATTCAACGCTATCTCGCTGAATTAGACTCTCAATATCGACAGATCCAACCCATCGTAGCGCCTTTATTATCAGCCCAACTCAAGCTTAATGATTCACTCTCTGCTTACTACCATTTTTATATCGCTGGACAACTACATCAGTCTTTTCGTGAGGCTACATTAAGACATGTGGAATTTTGGCAGCGTACATTTAAGCGCTGTAACATAAAAGTAGGTCTTAACTAGTTAGGTTTTAATGCAAAGAATTGATAAATCAGGCTATTAAAACCCCGCCATAATCTCTACTATGAACAGACGATATGCGACGACTGGAACCAGTAATGAAAAAACATAAGAATGAAGCCAAACTATTAAAAAAAGCGCTTGAATTGGGTTTTGCTTTCGCTAAAAAGCAAGGCTACGGTGATTTAGATAAAACTGTGTCAGCAAAAGATAAAGTCGAATGCATTTACCGCTTATTGGTTAACGCCAAACAAATCACTCCTCTGGCAACAAATCAAGAAGATGGCCCCAATATGAAGCATAAGTTGGTGTTGTGGATTTCACGGTTATTACCGCCTGATCACGAGTTACTTAAATAAGCATTGCAGCTCATATTCAGCTCAGGTAACGTATTCTGAATAAACATATTCCAAGGTAGGAAACATTTATGCGTCGGGTGGTATTTAACCAAAAAGGTGGCGTCGGTAAATCTAGCATCACCGCAAACCTCGCTGCACTTAGCGCGGCAAATGGCTACAAAACTTTACTCATCGACTTGGATGTACAAGGTAATAGTAGTCATTATCTTGGCTACGACATTACCAGTGACAGTAATAAAACCATTGCTGATTTACTCAATCAAACGGTTGGCTGGTTTTCTGTTTCAACGCCAATGAAAGACTTTCCCCAACCGACTACATTTAACAATCTCGACCTTATCCCTTCTAGCCCTAAATTAGAAAAAATTGAATCGGAACTAGAACGCCGTTATAAAATATACAAGCTACGCGATGCGCTTGAAGAGCTCGAGAAAACGTATGACCGTATCTATATTGATACACCACCAAACCTTAATTTTTTCAGTAAAGCAGCTCTTATTGCAGCACAAAAGCTATTAATACCATTTGACTGTGATAGCTTTTCGCAACAAGCACTCATAACTTTAATGAACAATGTGGCAGAACTACGCGAAGATCATAACCCGAAACTTGAGGTTGAAGGGGTGATTGTAAATATGTTCAACGCCCAAGCCAAATTCCCGGCACAGATTATTAATGACTTACAAGGACTCGGGTTACCTATCCTTAAACCTTATCTACCACTTTCTATCAAAATGAAAGAATCCCATTACCATCAAAAGCCATTAATTCATCTTTTACCCACACATAAACTCACAAAATCTTTCGAAGATCTTTTCGAGGCGCTTGAAGAAGCAACAGAAAAAGCCATATAAAATCTTCAATAACAATTAATTACCTTTACGCCAGCGATAACTGCTGGCGTAAAATTAATCATATTGACCAGTTTTATGAACGCGTTGAACAAACAGTAAGCAAATGAACTTTTTTTTCTGAATTTATCGATAGTTGCTCTTGCACGTCCAGAATGAAGTGTTTAATATCCGTCTTGTTCCTAGGGAACACAGTACGACAGCCGATTAGGTCGTACATAAGTTTTTAATATTTAATCTATTTAAAGCTTACAATTTGCTCGCTTAGCTCAGTTGGTTAGAGTACTTGCATGACATGCAAGGTGTCACTGGTTCGAGTCCAGTAGCGAGCACCAWATTTAGAKAATAWGCTTTTGCTTATTGTCAAAAAAGTACAATTTGCTCGCTTAGCTCAGTTGGTTAGAGTACTTGCATGACATGCAAGGTGTCACTGGTTCGAGTCCAGTAGCGAGCACCAGTTTTATGTTGCATTAAYCCCAAGCAACAACCCGTTTTACGGGCGATTAGCTCAGTTGGGAGAGCACCTCCCTTACAAGGAGGGGGTCACTGGTTCGAGCCCGGTATCGCCCACCATATTCTCGTAGAGAAGCAAAAAAGCCTGCACATTGTGCAGGCTTTTTTGTTTTCTATGGTCGGACCCTAATCACCTTCTCGGTAACGTTGCTCAGCTTCATCTTGTGCTTCAAAATCACCATGCTCTATAGTAATCACTTCATCACTACTAAACATCACGGTAGTCGGTAATGAGTAATTAGGTACATTGTCGTAACTAAACACCGAGTAGTATTTAGTTATATTGGCATTGCCAAACTTATCAAACGTGAAACTGTCTTTCCCTGCGTATAACTTCACCCCGTCAAAAGGTGAGCGCGGAGGGTGAAAGCTATTGCGAACCACATACGTTCCAACAAAATCGGAAGATTCAGGGTTTGACCATGTAAGCTTTACGGCTCCATCGACTAACTCCGCTTCCAATGATTGTGGGGCTGATAGCGGCGACTTTCTACGTTCTATATACTCAAGTACTAACTGTGGTTTCTGCCCATCTTCCAATGCCATCCAGTTAACTATCGCATCTTTTTGTTTTGAAGCAGACGTTGCTCGAATAATAAAATTAGCTGGCTTACCTTCATCATGTAGCCGTTCCAGATGTTGCCTTGCAGAACTATCAAACATAAATGTTTGTTTAGGAGTCTGTGACAATTCTCGACTACTCACTTCATAGCCTACATACTCGACCTTTTCACGATTAAGCACACTGTCTAAACTAAGCTCGTCAAGTTCCGCCAGATCGACTACAAAACGCATGGGCTGAGAGATACCATTTAACGATTCACTTTCGATTTCAAGGTAGGCTTGGGTGATCACGATATCAGACTGATCACCAATGCAATCTAATGGAAAAGCCACCTGACCAAATTCTCGTTCACCGTTTTTATCAAAACCACAACGAAGCACAGAAGCCTCAACCCCGCTCTGGCTCACTGTGTGATATTCGCTTGGTACAACAGCTACGTGGTAAGGCCGCCGCGTATAAATAATTTCAAGACTAGGCCGATAATGGATACCGCCACCAAAGCGCCCATAGCCAATATCAAACTGCATCATCTGCGAGTCGTTGCCCAGCGGTAAATTATCGGGGCCTTGAATACGCAGCAGTAAGCGACCTTTTTCTAGTTGGTCTTGAACTAATTGCTTTTCAACCTCGGTAAAACGCCAGCTTTTCCAGATCCCTTGTGTTAACTGATCAGAATCAATCGCATTACCTAACGTTTGGATTGGTAGTGCTGCATTAATTTCATCAAAATCGCTGATCGTGTTAATCGTTTCAGGATCAAGTATAGAGACCGACCATTCACCATAATTCTCAATTTTCGCCCCTACTCTGTTCATTGGATATAGTGAAAATATCGCTTTCTTGATGATGGCATCTTTCGGGATACGATCCATGTCATAGTCAATCACACCGTAACAGACACCTTTGGTTTTATTCACTCCGATAAACAGCGAATTATGGCCAAAATGATCAGCATTAGCAGAAGATGTTAACTCACCAACATAGCCAATTTGATCCTGACGAGGAAACAAGGTGAATGAATACTCGTCCTTATCTAAACTGGTTTTAATTTTCACCTCTGGGGCAAAAGGTGATTTTATTTTATTCACCCGATCGACTTTACGCAGATTATAAAAATAGCGATGACCAGACTGCAGTTGTTTGTCGGTATAACTACTGTTAGACGTGATAGCAATGAGGTTTCCACGCGTACAGTGATGCTTTGGCAATTCGCTACGATAAACTTCGTAATAACCGCCCTCTTCACCTACGGAAAGATCCCACGTTAATTCAACTTGATTCGATGTTAACTCTTTTATTGTGAAATTTTCAGGGCGTTTCGGTGCAAGATCTGAGTAATTAATCGCGCTTCTAAGCGCATAAAGCAATGCAGGAATATTCTCATCTACACTTTGCGACATATTAATCAAATAATCGGGAATGTTACGGCTACCGACCTCTACAACCGTCGCCATAATGCCGCGATCATAATAGTACTCTCGCCCACTACCATGAATTAGATTCGCTGGCGGCTTCCCTCGGTGAATACCGTAACTTCGTTGCGTTACTTTATAAATTTCTTTCGCCATATTGGCACACAAAATATTCAGATCGGTTCCTTCAATCTCTGCTTCGTGATTAAACTTATGAGCAGGAAAGAAAACGTTACCTTGCGAATGATAATCCAAGGCAATGCGAATATTCTCATGGGTTTCGACAAATCCTTTTATTGCCTGAGTTTCAGGTTCTGAAAAAGGAGCCGGACCACCATAAATATTTGACTGTGTGTCTGACGAGCGGTGGAAGTTAACCCCGAAATTACGATTTAAATCAACACCAAACGTCCCATCACCGTTATCACGTCGGTTTTTACGCCAAAATGAAAACTGCTTTCGTGAGTACTCAAACCCATCAGGGTTTAAACACGGCACCATATACAGTGTATTGCGCGTAAGCGCCTCCACTACATCGGGGTTGCTTGGATAGTTATCTAAGATGTACTGAATGAAATTAACCGCAAGCTCTATCCCAATCCACTCTCGGGCATGAATGGTTCCCGTATAAAGTAACGCAGGCTTTAGATTCGCATAGGCAACATCCTGTGATACGGTCACCATCATAATCGGGCGACCTTCATGTGTATCACCAATGCTTTCTAATCGAATTAAGTTGGGATACTTCTCCATCGCTTGCGTTAGAAAGTCGATCGTATCTTGATACGATAGATATTGTTTTTTCATCACGCTCCCTTACACCGTAAGCTCATGCTCTAGCCAGCTATCAATGATGAGTTCCAGCTTTTTCTGCTTAAGGTTACGAACCGTCGTCAGTTGCTCTGGTGCATGATTTAATGCATTTAAAGCCCCCTCAACGCCAAGTGTATTCAAAATATCTGATGCCAATGCGTTACCCACTCCTTTCACTCCGATAAAAAATGAAAAAAGCTGTTCTTCTGTCATGGCATTCACTGCTACTGCATCGGATGCTATTTCCGTAGTAGTATCGTATATCCCTACTGGGCGTTTGCACTCTTCAATTCCTGTATCCATCGCTTGTAGCTGTGACTGTTGATGCTGGTTATTAATGGCATACGGATTGGATGATTCAAGCTTATTCAAATCCTGAAAATTCCATGCTTCACTTGGCCACTCTTCTAATGACTGATCTTCTGTACGTAGTAAGCGGTACTGCTCATCCGCAGGCGCATATTCACCCGTATCAGTGGAATAGCACGGTTGACCAAAAGAAATATGACGCATGGTACGCAGCAGTGATGCATCAATTTTACCAATTTCTTCCCAATTTTTGTGGGCAAAAAAAGGTTTCTTGAAGTGCTGAGGGGCAAGCAGCCACATTAGATATTGTCCAATCCAATCGCGAATATAAGGGAATGCAGCAAATGCCGTCGCACACTCTAAAATGGTGTAATCATCATCCATACTCACAGCAATATCACAGGCCCAATACTCAGCATTGGCAGCTTTTGATGCTTTAACGGCAAGATCCAATACTTCCTGTGGCACGTCTTGGTAATCCATACTGCCACCTTGGCTAGTATTCGTTAACCATTCACCTTCAGGTGGTCGACGCCAGAATGCGCAAACTGGTTGGTGCCCTACCAACATCACACGAATATCCGCTTTCATTGGCACAAAATCTTGAATATATGCCGGGTAATAACGTTTTTGGGTAAATAACCGTACCGCTTCATCAACACTATCAACCTTATGGACAAAATAGCCACCATAGTTTGACGGTCCATAAGAGCGTTTAACAATTTTTGGGTACTGGGTATTATGCAAATACGCTAGTGCTTCATCAACTTGATAAAATATTTTTGTTGCCGGAATGGGTAGCTGGTACTTCTCGCAAAAATGCGTGACGTTTTCTTTCGATTTATTACTAAACTGGCTATCCATTGACGGAATAAACCGAACATTCGGTAGCTGTCGTGCAATATCACGAAACGTCTCATACGCTGTTGCAGGAATATTGCCAATCAAAACATCAATTTTTTTGTTTTTCACTTCATTGATAAAACGTTGCTTATCATTTCCCCAATGATAAGTGACTTTTTCAATTTTATTTGGCCAACCCTTAAAGTTAGATGTATCAAAGAAACGTAATACATGATCTAAATACAATAAGCCAATTTTAGGTAAGGGTTGGTTAGAGGTGGTCATAGTCTTTTTCCTTTACAGCATTATCTGTTGTTATAGTGTTTGTTATTTCAGTTAGCGGTGAGTTTGTTACTGTGCGCTCGATTAAATCAGCTAAAAAGCCAATTTTTTTATCATTAAAATCCAAGCCGTTTCGCTCTTGCTCTGGGGTCGCAAAGGCAGGGATACCATTCACTTCCAAGACAACATATTGCTGATGCTCAAGATCATAAATAATATCTACCCCTGCTATTTCGAGCCCTGTGGCCCTTGCAGCTCTCAAGGCTAGCTCAACGACAGCAGGATTTGGCTCGCGAACTATCACGCTCCCCCCGCTAGAAACATTAGTTTTCCAGCTTCCTTTCGCCGCCTTTCGGCCATAGCAAGCAACAAATTTATTGTCGACAATGTCTATGCGGTAGTCAGAAAAATCATTATCAATAACTCGTTCAATATAGAACTGCGGGGAACTATGATCAGTAATATAAGAACAAATTAGATCAAGGTCTCGTTCGCTTTCAATCTTGATAATCCCCTTCCCTCCCCAGCCATTGACCGGTTTACATATGGCTTTTCCTTGCCAAAAATGTAAATGCTCTTTCAATTGCTGAATATTATCTTTATTACAGACAATATAATCAGAGGTTGGAATACCATGTCGCTTGAGTAAATGTGCAGTACGAAACTTATCTTCCGTTAACTCAAAGGCTGAAAAACTATTGATTGTCGGTATCATGCTGCTTAACGCCTGATACATGTACATCTGGTAATGGCTTTGCTGTCCCGCGTTGTATGAAAAAAACAAATCAAGTTCGTCCATCATATGGCCATTACAAAAAATATTGCCATTATTCGCAGTCCCATTACGAAGATCTAGCCCCGCTATGACGGCAATATTCCTGTCATTTAGTTGGGTAATAATCTTTTTTTCAATTTCTGTTCCACCAGAATTTTGATACATCCATAAGCCGACACGATGGCTAGGCATGATCACTCCTCAATTTTGACAATAGTTACTAAAAAGCATGCAGTATGCCACTGCACGATGTTAATCTAGTTTGATAGCTTAATGTTGCATATTTTTGATAACAGTGATCAAAGTTCATGTTTGCAAAAAGTATATTCAATAACTTCAAGAATCATGACCAAGGAGAGAGGAAGTGACACAGGTCGACTTTGCGGATTTACAACAATTGATAGATATCAACTCTTGGACCCACAATAAAGTAGGTGTTGATGCCAATGGCCAACTAATGCAACGTTGGCTAGAAGAACTTGGGATGCAAACAGAGGTTTTCCACCGTAAGGAAATTGGCAACCATCTCTTGTTTACCAGCCCTATAACGACTAACCAACCAAGGCTACTGTTATTAGGTCATTTAGATACGGTATTCCCACCCAATACATTTGAAGGATTCCGAGAAGATAACGAATGGATTTACGGGCCTGGCGCATGCGATATGAAAGGCGGCAACTTCGTTGCACTGACGGCTCTACGTGAAATTTACAATCAGGTAGGGCAATTAAATAACGTCGATTTTTTATTAGTCTCTGATGAAGAAACAGGTAGCGATGACAGTAAAGCTGTTACTCAAAGTATTGCTCATCACTACTGCGCATGCCTTGATTTTGAAGCTGCAGGTAAGAACCATGAAATTGTTGATGGTCGTAAAGGCGTTGCGACTTTTTGTATTGATATAAAGGGCGTTGCAGCTCATGCTGGTAATCATTACCTAACAGGTAAAAATGCTAACCTCGTTGCTGCTAAATTACTTATTTTATTGACTGAGCTAACTAATATTGACCAAGGTACAACAGTCAATGTCGGTAAAATTAATGGAGGGATTAGTACCAATACTATCTCACCTAATGCTCAACTAATGGTCGAAGCGAGGTTTACCCAAGTCAGCGAACAAAACCGCTTACTCGACGCCATACCAACATTGGTTACCTCACCTATCGTTGAAGGCGTTACCACAAAAATCAGTGGCGGTTTGCAGCGTGATGTAATGGTGCCTACTGTCGAGCAGCAGCACTTAGTTGAAACATTATCATCACTACTCGGTTATCCCTTACTCACAGAACAGCGTGGGGGCGTCAGCGATGCCAATGTACTAGCTGGTGCAGGCGTACCAACTTTGGATGGTTTTGGTCCATTTGGTGACGGTGATCATACTGAGTTTGAACGAGCATCAAAACAAAGCTTTATTAGAAGGATCCGGGAAGTCACCAAAATTATTGGCCATTTTCAAACGATGCGTTAATAACGCTGTCACTACCTTGGCTCAGCCTAATGTGCTCAAATATATCGTTGTCTATATCATAAAAATAAAGCCTGCACATAGTGCAGGCTTCTCGATTCCGCGCGTTTTCTAATTCAGCAAAAGAGACTTGGGCATCAATGAGTGTTCCGCCTTCGCTGCATCTTTAAGTATGTTTGAGCGCTAATACAATAATGATGAACTCAAAGGTTCATCAGTTTGAAATTAGATTTCAAATTCTTTCAATGAACGACCGTCATCTAATGCAGCTTTCAATGCTGCTGGTGTACGACCTTGACCAGTCCACGTTTTTTCTTCACCATTTTCATCAAGGAACTTATATTTAGCTGGACGAGGAGCACGCTTAGTACTGCTCTTTCCTTGAACTTTTTCAAGTAGCTCTTCTGGTGTAATTCCTTCTTCTTGTAGCATCAGACGATATTTTTCAATTAATGCATTTTTTTCTGCATTTTGAGCATTAGATTGAGCTTCTTGCTCTTCACGTTCAGTCACAATTGTTTTAAATTTTTCTAAACCTTCTTGAAGTGCATCTAGTGACATTTCTTTCGCTACTGAACGAAGTGTTCTTAAGTTCGTTAAGGTGCTCATTAAGTCTGACATCTTTACCGCCTATTTAATTAATAACAGCTTGATTCTAGCATTTTCGTTTTCATATGGTAACTTTATGCTTGAATTATCTATGCCATTTTCATCAGATCTATAATTAATACATCTAAGTTTCTTATCATTAGAAGTAATAGCCTATTAACATAAGTAGTATAAGGTTTTTCACACCACCACAACGAATATATAAACAACTGAATTATAAAGAAAAATAATAATGAATCACATTAATTGATTTTTATTAATACGCTTATGCAATACCTATTGATTAATTTTTACATTATCACCCATAATATTGACGTACTCTACAGATCAAGTTGATCACCATCGATCACAAGCCGTTATTAGCAAAGCTGCGCTAGTTGGTATGTGAGTATTGAAGAAAGTAAAAATTAATACGCCTATTTATATTCACCACTTTCAAGTCAGGCTGCCAGAAAGTTACTCGATTAATTTAAGCTCTAATTGAGCTAAATGACTCACAATAGGCTGTAACATAATCACCGTGTATATCTGCTTCAGTAACGCCCTACTCTTGACTGGTGCATTAAACCAATATATAACTCAATCGTCGTATCAAATGTAAGATGATAAGAACTGTCCTAAAATGACCTTATAGGCTCAAAGATAAAACAAAACATCATTCGCTGCTCATCTACAGTTTCTCATAAGGTCAAACAGTCAGCTGAGTTACTAATGCGATACTTAAACATTCTAATCATATTTACAACAATGATCCCTCCCGCTTTTGCCGTCGCGCAACTTCCTCAAAAAAGTGGCTTTAGTGGATTTGTGAATATTGGTGCCGGTATCAGTAGCATCGAATCCAATACATTGGCGGAGCTTTCTGGCATTAACCTCGGCAATAAATCCATCGAATCTTTGACCCAATCGCCAGACGATAAGAGCACAGGCTTACCTGTCGTCGGCCTTGAAATCGCATACATGTTTGCTAGCACTCGTACCCAGGTATTTTTCGGTAACCAATTAGAAGACTATTTACGTTTCGACTTTTCGACCCGAGCTGGTATCCGACAAGAAATTGGTAAAGCAGGTATCATTGGTGCAAGTTTCTTACAAACGCCACTTGCAACCGAAGTGTGGGAAGACCCTTTTTTGCTAGGCAGTGACCGAACAAGTACTGACAGAACCAGTAATGGCTTTAGGCTAATTTGGGATAAAATGTACGGAACCAACCTCGAATTAAGCTATTCACAACGCGAGGTCGAGATTGACGATGAAAGAAGTGGGGATAGTTTAGGTTTATCGGAAGCTGACCAAGCCCTACTCGATCGTAATGGTGACAGTCGTCGATTTTCTGTTAAATACACATTTAACGTAGACAAAAACAAGCACATCATCAGCCCGCAATTTACGTTTATTGATCAAGACCTTGATGGCAGTTCTGTGGCTTACGATGGTGTCTCTTTCAATGTAAATTATATCTATTCAATGAAACGCTGGCACTTTGTCACCAATGCCTCACTCGCAGATTTAAATTACGATACTGAAAACCCAATCTACGGCAAAAAAGCAGATACCAATCGCTATGGGGCGAGTTTTACTGCATTCTATGCTTCTCCCTTTGGTTGGAATAACTGGGTAGCCAACGCTGGTATCGTTTGGTTTGAAGAAGATAGCGATATCAATTTTTATGACTCTTCCGTACAGCTTATTAGCCTTGGTATGCTCTATCGCTTTAAATAAAATTACGATATTGGCGTCACTGAATTGGCACTCACTTAATAAAAGTTGTAGTCACGAATAACAATTTCATATTTAATGACCTTTAAGCATAATACTATTTAAAAACATTAAATTAGCCACCAACACGGATGTAGGTAAGCGTATGAAACATGCTCTAAACATTACAACATCACTACTTGCTTCCACCTATCGCTTTTGGCGTGGCACAATGGCCAGTAAAACGGTTAAACAGCCAGAAGGATCATTGCTTTTATTTGATCAAGAAGGCAACGCTGATTGTCGGCTGGTACGTGAAGTGTTAACCGAGCTAAATTTAGATGTCGTCATTAGACCTTGTCCGGCTGATGGTAAAAACATTAAGGAGCTACATGCTAAGTTTGATAAAGTAACCCTTCCTATCCTTATTGATATCAATCACTCGGTTGCCGCTAATGGCGCTAAAGAAGTCATCGATCACTTATTTTCACAGTACAAAGGTACTAATCCACCTCGTTCATTGATTACAAAACTGAGCAATAATCTAACCTCCCAGTTAGCGACAGGTATTCGTTTAGGTGCTGGAAGAAAAGCTAGACCTGCTCGGCAAGCTGAACAGCCTCTGATTTTATATAGTTTTGAATCAAGCCCTTATGCTCGCCCGATACGCGAGCGCCTGTGTGAACTTGAGCTGACTTATATACTGATCAATTTGGGCAAACAGCAACTATCCGATATGGGGCCAGCAACTTTGCGATGGAGCGTAAAACCTTATAAGCCACTACCAAATACGAAACGAGATGATTTTTTCAAGTTACACGGTAACGTTCAGGTACCCTATTTAATGGATCCGAATACAAATATCGACATGTTTGAATCTAAAGATATTCTCCGATATTTAGAAAGAACTTACGCAATTCACAATATCGAAGACTGTCAGTTACTCGCTAATAATCTGGGCTAGTCGCTAGGTAACGTTAATACATGATTATACTAGGATTTGATATCATGTATTTTATCAAACACCATCTTCGGCCTGTTTTTTTCAGCAAATGGTAATGGGGCCACTTCCTTCATTGTATTTTGGCAGCGATAAACTAGCTGATGATACATGGCAGTCCCCCTTTCTTTCCATGCAAGCTCTTCATCTTTCACTTTGCGTTTTACTGTAGCAGGACTACCTAAAATCATACTTCTGGCTTCAAACCGACTATGGGCTTTGATAAAGCTATGGGCCCCAACGATAGATTCTTTCCCTATAATGGCTAGATCCATCACCACGGCATTCATACCAATTAAACAATTTTGTTCAATGTGGCAGCCATGGATCACGGCTCCGTGCCCTATATGGCTATTTTCTTCAAGCACCGTTTCACGATTAGGGAAGCCATGAATCACGCAGTTATCTTGTATATTACTGCCATCCATAATTTCAATACTTCCCATATCACCACGTATAGCAGCTTGTGGCCCGACATAGACGTTTTTTCCAATAATGACATCACCGATAATATCAGCACTTGGGTGTACAAAGCTCTCAGGATGGATAACAGGTGTTATTCCATCAAGTTGATATATTGGCATCATATTTCCTATAATATTTAGACCAACGTCATTCGTTGGTCATGTTATTAATGAAGGCTTAAGGTAGTAACCCGCCAAAACGAGAATAATAGTCTGACGCAGGCAAAGGTAATGGCCCTGCAACTGTTTCACCTAACTCTGTTACATGGTTTCGCGCATGTAAGTGGATTTTTTTGTATATATTCATGGCTAAACTTTGTGCAACACCACCGCTCCAATTATCAGGAAGCAACTCATCAGGTAGTAACGGATCACGAATGATAATTCGTCGGTAAAAATGAATTAAAAGTAAGCGCAGTTTAAAGCAATCTTCACGGTTTATCTCTTCTGGGGGAAGATCTTTTATTTCAAGCCATACTGGGTTAAACATCTGACAAAAAGCATCATAGTCATCTTTAATCCGAGCTAAATCCCATACATTACTGACCAAGCTCTTTTTGTTTTTTTTATCATGTGAAAACAATTCTGACTGTTTAAAAATATGAGCTTCTGGGTATTTATCTAAAATGTTTTCAAAATCAGAATAAGCTAACTGCTTTTGATCCGCTTGAATGTATATCCCTTTATCTAATATGCCAAACCCAAATCTGGCTAAAAATTTACCATTTGTTTTTGATTCGTTTAACGTTGATGAAGATATATGAATAATATTCCACTTGCCTTCCCAACCTAACTTTTCAACACTGTATATTTTATTATTCGCCGCTCTTACTTCATCAAAGCGCTCTGGCGTCATAAAATAATAGCTCTTTCTACCAACTTTTTTGACGTCTAGCCAGCCATCTTGCTTTAACCTAAAAACAGACGATCTAACAAATCGCTGATTAAAACCTAATGATTCCATGAAGTTAATTAGACTTCCCATCCAGATACCACCACCGCTATGGCATAGGTAATCCCCAAGAAAGGTGATGACTAATGATGTACCACTTATAGAGTGATGCTCTGATGCGGATGAAAAAAACGACTCAAATTTATTATCCAAAGTTTACCTCAATGAATCTATACTCCTTTACAATAAGCATCATAGCAACACCGCTTTATGTTTCACAGCGTTAAAACCTAAGCTGAAATATATAGGAAAGACAAATTAATGTGAAAACGAATTAAAAACACGCTACTCAACTAGACAGTAAGCAACGTGTCCGTTTTTAAGCATGCCTTAGATCGAGTACTCGCTGGGCTTTACCCTCGGAGCGTGGTATTCCGCCACTTGGCAGTAAATCAATTTTAGTGGATATCCCTACCATTGTTTTAATTCGATGCTTTAGCTCATTAACAACTTCATCGTTTTTATAACCTGCGGCCGAATCTTTCAGCTCAACTTTCACCGTTAATGTATCTAAATTACCCTTCTTTAAAACTTCGATCTGATAATGAGGGCTTAACCCTCCCACTTCTAAAATTTGCTCTTCAATTTGCGAAGGAAACACATTAACACCGCGAATAATCAACATATCATCACTACGCCCAGTAATCTTATCCATACGACGCATTGTTCTTGCCGTTCCAGGTAACAAGCGAGTGAGGTCTCTTGTTCTGTAGCGGATAACTGGCATTGCTTCCTTAGTCAATGAAGTAAACACTAATTCACCGTGCTCACCATCGGGCATAACGTTCCCTGACGCAGGATTAATGATTTCAGGAAAGAAGTGGTCTTCCCAAATTGTTGGACCATCCGCAGTTTCAGCACATTCCATGGCGACCCCAGGCCCCATTACTTCCGATAACCCGTAAATATCGAGTGCTTTTATCCCTAACCGCTGCTCAATTTCCGTTCGCATTGAATCTGACCAAGGTTCGGCACCGAAGATACCAATTTTTAACGAACAATTAGACGCATCACCGCCATGCTTTTGTTCTAGTTGGTCTAATAAATTCAAACAATATGAAGGAGTAACCATGATGATCGATGGCTGAAAATCTTCAATTAACTGTATTTGTTTTTCTGTCTGCCCACCAGACATTGGCACGACGGTTGCGCCTAGCTTTTCAGCGCCATAGTGCGCCCCTAGGCCACCTGTAAATAAACCGTAACCATAAGCTACATGGATCATATCTTTTGAGCTACCACCAGCCGCTCGAATCGAACGCGCAACAATGGTGGCCCAAGTATCAATATCTTTTTGAGTGTAGCCAACAACGGTGGGTTTACCCGTTGTGCCAGATGAGGCATGTACCCTTACCACCTCTTCCATAGGCACTGCAAAGGTACCAAATGGGTAGTTATCTCTAAGGTCTTGCTTGGTGGTGTATGGAAACTTACTAATATCTTCAATGCAGTTAAAATCCGACGGATGAACGCCAGCATCATCAAACTTCTTCTTGTACATAGGTACATTGTTATAGGCATGCTCCAGTGTCCATTTCATTCGTTCGAACTGCAGCGTACGTAGCTCTTCTACTGAAGCTTTTTCAATGGCTTCAAGTTGATTTAAATCGGTCATTCCTTTGCTTCCTTTTAGTGCTCTTATTTGAATTGGCTGAACTTACTTTATATAATCGTTATTATTTTGTTGTAACTATGTAAATCATCAGTACTTTATACGCGCTCAATGATCATGGCAATACCTTGCCCGACACCAATACACATACAACACAAAGCATACTTCCCCTTTCTACGATGTAATTCATTCGTTGCTGCCATCACAATTCGAGCACCACTCATGCCCAAAGGGTGACCCAATGCAATCGCACCGCCATTAGGGTTTACATGCTCTGCGTCATCAGGTAACCCTAGTTCACGCGAAACAGCTAATGCTTGGGCGGCAAATGCTTCATTCAGTTCTATAACATCCATGTCATTAATTGATAAACCGGCCTTTTCGAGTACCTTTTTGGCAGCAGGGGCTGGACCGATACCCATAACAGCTGGCTCGACACCAACAGTGGCACAAGCAATAATCTTGGCTTTTGGTGTTAAACCATATTCAGCCACCGCAGCATCACTGGCTACCAGCACCGCCGCAGCACCATCATTTACACCAGAAGCATTACCCGCAGTGACACTTCCTTGCTCGGCAAAAGGTGTACGCAAACCTGAAAGCTGAGACAGTGTGGTTTCCGGCCTTGGGTGTTCATCTTCTGAGATAACGGTTGGTAAACCTTTACGATTAGGAATGGTGACAGGCACAATTTCTTCTGCTAATCGCCCTGCTTGCCGTGCTTCTTCTGTCCGTTGTTGGCTACGTAAAGCGAAAGTATCTTGATCTTCGCGACTTACCTTGTATCGGCTCGCTACGTTCTCAGCCGTTTCTGGCATGGAATCAGTACCAAATTCTTTCTGGAGTTGCTTATTAATGAAACGCCAACCAATTGTTGTGTCATACATTTCTGCGTTTCGAGAAAATGCGGTGTTTGCTTTACCCATTACAAACGGGGCACGAGACATTGACTCCACACCACCAGCAATCATCAGCTCCGCATCACCTGCTTTAATGGACCTCGCAGCTAATGCCAATGCATCCATACCCGAGCCACATAATCGGTTGACCGTTGTGCCGGATACTTCTTCAGGTAACCCCGCTAATAAGATCCCCATACGGGCAACATTGCGGTTGTCTTCACCCGCTTGATTCGCACAACCTAGGATCACATCGTCGACGTTACGCCAATCGATATTCGGATGGCGTTCAGCCAACGCTTTGAGCGGCACAGCAGCTAGGTCATCTGGGCGAACAGGTGATAAACCGCCGCCATAGCGACCAATTGGTGTTCTTACAGCATCACAGATATATGCATTACTCATTTCCAGCCTCCAGAACAGGCATGCCTAAACGATGTGCTTTCCCTCGAAATAAAGCGACAAGCTTGCCATTTTGATTAGTGATCTCGATATCGTATGTTCCCGTTACCTTTCCTTGCGATTTCACATTGGCTGTCGCCGTTAACACATCCCCTTCTTTTGCCGGACGGATATATTCAATGTTACATCCTGCCGCGACTGCAACTTGGTTTTCACTATTACAAGAAAACGCAAAGGCAGAATCTGCGAGGCTGAAAATCATGCCACCATGACACGTACCAAACCCATTCAACATGTCTTTCGTCACGACCATGTTGACAACGGCATGCCCTTTATCCATCTGTTCAATCTTTATGGATAACTGATTTGAACAGCCATCATCGCTATACATTTTTTCGGCACAACGCCATGCTAGTTGCTGATGCTGTTGTTGCTGATGTTCCATATCATTCATTCCCATATGCTAGCTGGCGTAATAACGGTGATGGACGATAGCGCTCTTCACCATAAAATTGAGTTAAATACTCAAGTGTTTCCTTTAGGTTTTGCCATCCAAGTTCACGACCCCACTCTATTGGTCCTAATGGGTAATTCACGCCGCTCTTCATGGCCATATCTACATCGTCTAAACTTGCTCCGCCTTTATTAACCAAATCAAGTGCTTCGTTGGTTAGCATACTCAAGGTTCGCCATACCACCATGCCGGGGTAGTCTTTAAATAAAATCACTTGTTTTTCTAGCGACTGTATATAAGCAATGGCTTTTTCAGTTTGCTGTATGGTATTTTGCAAAGCGGCTGACACAGCAATAAGTGGTGATGATTGATAGTCTTGGCAGTAATCGAAGACAACAACAGGACAACCTAATTCATCGGCCAGCTGAGTTGCGCTTTTACCTCTCGTCGGTATTACCAATACACCATCAATTTCAAGCATTGCACTCATGCTTATATTAAGAGCTTGCTCTGTGTTCTTAAGTAATAAAGACGAACCTTTCATTAAAGTGCTTGCGGTGAGCGCTTCGAAAGTTTTCTCTGTTGGTTGCCACTGACCTATTTGAATAACGTTTTCAACAGGCGTTAATAACTCACGGTATACATTAGGCTCTACTGTCGAGCTCTTTTCTCCATAACAGTAAAAACCACGCCCACTTTTACGCCCGAAAAATCCTGCATCGACGAGCTCTTTCTGAATTAATGACGGCTGATAACGACGGTCTTGATAACAGGCATCAAAAACACTTTTGGTGACGGCATAGTTTACGTCGTGCCCAATTAGATCCATCAATTCAAAGGGCCCCATATTGAAACCACCGGCTTTACGCAAGAGGTAATCAATATCTGCAACACTTGCCACTTGCTCTTCTAGGGCACGCAAACCTTCGGCATAGAATGGCCTTGCTACACGATTCACGATAAAACCAGGCATTGAACGAGCAAGCACTGCATGTTTCCCACATGAACGCGCCCACTCGAGTGCTCGTTGGGCAACATCATCAGCGGTTGCAACACCACGGATCACTTCAACCAACTTCATGACTGGTGCTGGATTAAAGAAGTGCAAACCTACAACACGTTCAGGCGTTTCAAGGGCACTTGCGATAGCAGTAATTGATATCGACGATGTATTCGATGCCAAAATGCATTCAGGTCGGCAAATAGCTTCTAAATCACGAAATAAGCTTTGTTTTACTTCAAGGTTTTCAATAATTGCTTCGATAACAACACTGGCGCCAGCAACCTCTGCTAAGCGTGAAGAACATTGGATCCGAGCCAATGTCTGCTCTAATTCACTGTGCTCTAAACGGCCTTTTTGAACACGACGCATTAATGCCTTTTCAATTTGTGCTTTTGCTTGCCCTGCCTTGCCTTCAGCCAAATCAAACAGGCACACTTGATAGCCCGACTGAGCAGCAACTTGAGCAATGCCAGCTCCCATTGCGCCAGCGCCTATCACTGCTACAGTATTCATTGCTAACTTACTCACTGGCTATTTTCCTTCAAAAACAGGTTGACGCTTTTCAAAGAAAGCAGAGACACCCTCTCGATAATCAGCAGTACGGCCCGCTAAACGTTGTAAATCGCGCTCTAAATCAAGCTGCTCTGATAAGGTGTTATTACTGCTACTGTTAATGGCGTGTTTTATATAGCCAAGCCCCGTTGTTGGCTGCGTTGCAAAATGCTGACCCAAGCCCATTGCCACAGCCATTAGTTCGCTATCGTCTACACATTGCCAAATCATTCCCCACTCTTGTGCTTGCTGTGCGGGTAGCTTATCGCCCAACAGCATCAAGGCTTTTGCTCTTGCTGGGCCAATTAAACGTGGCAGCGTCCATGTACCACCGGAGTCAGGAACTAAACCAAGTTTACAAAATGCCTGAATAAAGCTGGCTGATTTAGCCGCAATAACCATGTCGCAGGCCAATGCTAAGTTCGCACCAGCACCAGCAGCTACGCCATTAACAGCAGCAATAACAGGCTTATTTAATTCCGCGATTGTTTTTATAAGGGGGTTATAAAAACGTTCGATGCTTTCGCCTAAATCTGGCATTGCTTGTTCTGCACTAATATTGCGGTCATTTAAATCTTGTCCGGCACAAAATGCTCTACCTGCTCCGGTAATAACAATACTTCTAACTTCATCGTTTTTATTTGCATCTTTTAAGCACTTCATTAGTGTTTTATGCATTTCGGGATTAAAGCTATTTAATTGTTTCGGGCGATTAAGGGTGATCAAACCCACTCCAGCTTCTACGGAGTAAAGTACACTGTCTTCCATGAATTTAGTTTCCTTTATATTTCGGAGAGCGCTTATTAAAAAAAGCGTCTATTCCCTCTTGCCTATCATTACTCGCTGCAAGCGTAATAAATAACTGGCGCTCTTGTTTCAAGCCTTGATCGAGAGTGGTATTCGGCACTTGCTGCAATGCTTGCTTAGCTGCCTTAATTGCTAGAGGTGCACGCTGAGCAATTGTCTCTGCAATAGCCTGAGTTCGCTCAATAGTCAGTTCCGTCACTACCACTTCACTGACCAACCCAGCGTCTAATGCTCGTTCTGCGGTAATTGGCTGCCCAGTCAACACCATTTGATTGGCTAACGACTTACCGACAGTTCGAACTAATCGCTGGGTACCACCTGCGCCGGGCATTAAGCCTAGTGTTATTTCTGGTAAGCCAAATACCGTTTTTTTGCCTGCGATGACAATGTCACACAATAAAGCCAGTTCAAGCCCTGCCCCCAGAGCATAACCATTAACTGCGGCCAGCAATGGCTTATTAAACTCATTAAGTCGCTGCCATAACAGCGGTCTAGGGTTTAACCAAGTATCAATCGCACCTTGGCTGGCCAACTCGTTAAGATCCGCTCCTGCTGCAAAGCATCGCTCACCGCCAGTTAACACTACTGCGCCAATATCACCATTAAGATCTGCCCATTCCAACACCCCTGCTAACTCTTCAAGACATTGATTCGTCAGTGCATTACGCTTTTCATAGTGCGTAAACCTGATGGTGAGTACACCTTGCTGTTGCTGACATTGAAGATAAGAAAGTTCACTATTTATCGTCATGGTTGCCAACCTCTATACATCAAAGTCAATAGTGACTTCATCTGTCGTAGGTACAGCTTGGCAACTTAATACATAACCTTTATCAAGCTGGTCTTGCTCTAAGCTGTAGTTAACCGCCATTTCAACATTGCCCGACGTCACTTTACAAATGCAGGTAGCGCACACGCCTCCTTTACAGGCATAAGGTAAATCCGCGCCCTGACGCAACGCTGCATCTAATAGGCTGTCATCGTCGCTGGTCATTTCAAGATCCAATACTCGACCATCGCGCTTTAGATTAACCCGACTGTATGCGGCTTTATTTTCGATGGTTGGACGAGGGCCTGATGCCGTATTGAATCGCTCAACATGGAAGTTACGTTCATCCATTCCTCCCTCACTTAATGCGATATATGAGGCTTCAAGCATCTCTTCAGGGCCACACATATAACATGCGTCAAATTGACTCCAATCGAAAAGAGACTGCCCTAAATCACGTAACTTTTCAGGATCAAGTCGGCCATTTAATAATTCGGCGTCATTGCTTTCTCTTGAAAATAAATAAACAAGATGTAGCCTATCCGGATAACGATTTTTAAATTCAGATAGTTGATTTTTAAACATGGTCGAATTCAAGTTTTTATTGCCATAGAGCAAGGTAAACTGACTTTTCGGCTCTTGCGCTAGTACACTTTTTAACATTGAGATAATGGGTGTAATACCTGAACCAACGGCAATACCTAAGTACTGTTTATTTGTACTTTCTTTCGGTTCAAAACCGAAATGGCCTTGTGGTGGCATAACATCAATTTTATCGCCAACCTTTAATTCTTGATTGGCATATTGTGAGAACCGACCGTTAGGTATCGCTTTTATACCCACTTTAAGATCGGGTTCATTAGCAGCCGAGCAAATTGAATAGCAACGACGTAGCTCTTCACTGCCTACGGTTGTTCGTAATGTTAAATATTGGCCTGGCTGAAAGTTAAACGTAGTTTTTAATAATGCTGGTACCGAGAACGTCATAACAACTGCGTCATCAGTTTCTCGTTCTATATGTTCTATTGTTAACGGATAAAAGTCTGTCATGATACGTTCTCAATTAAATGCATTTGAAGTAATCAAAAGGTTCATAGCAAGTACGGCATTTATAATGTGCTTTACATGCAGTTGAACCGAACTCACTCACAAGTTGAGTTTCTTTGCTATTACAGTGCGGGCAAGAAAGCTCAGTGGGTATGGATTGGCTAAAACATGCCTTCCCTTCTGGCGGCGCAATGCCATAAGCAGTTAACTTGCGCTTGCTCTCATCTGTCATCCAATCTGTCGTCCATGCCGGATCTAAGCTGATATTCACTTTTACGGGTGTATAACCCGCTTCCGTCATACAATCTGTAATGTCCTTCATCAACATTTCAGTCGCAGGGCACCCTGAATATGTAGGGGTAAACGTGACAACCCACTGTTCATCTTCAAACGTTACACCGCGCAACATACCCAACTCAGCAATGGTGATCACAGGAATTTCTGGGTCAGGAATCGTTGCAAGCAACTGCCATACTACGGCCTGCTTTGGATGGGCAAGGTTGGCTATGGTTTGAACAAGCATATCAACTCCTTACCACTGGCAATTAGGGTAGACTCTTTGCATGTATTGCATTTCAGCGAGTATGTAACCAAGGTGTTCGCTGTGCAGCCCTTGCTTTCCACCTTGGCGGCCGTGCTGTGATTCGGGAAGCTCTAAATTGGCAGTTGCTAATACAGTAATCACCTCGTTTAACCATTTCGATTTCAGGCTTGCGACATCAGCAGCCACACCCGTTTGAATCAAGGTTTGTTCAGCTAATGACGGGATAAACATCTCATCGGTAAAGCGCCATAATTCATTCAATGCCGCCTGAACTTTGTCATGACTTTCAACTGTCCCATCACCTAATCTCACCATCCAACCACGGCTAAAACGTTGATGATAAGCGGCTTCTTTTATTGACTTCTGAGCGATTGCCGCAAGCTGAGGATCGGTACTATTTTTCAATTCAGCTAAGAATAATTTATGGAATTCATCAAACAAAAATTGACGGGTAATCGTTATATCAAAGCCTTCATTCGGTTGTTCTGTTAATAATAAATTGTAATAACCAGACTGATCACGGAAATAAGCAAAGTCATCTTCTTTACGATCTTTTCCTTCAAGTTCACCTGCATATTGATATAAATTACGCGCTTCACCCAATAGGTCTAAACCTATATTGGCCAATGCCATATCAATCTCAAGCTCTGGTGCTATTCCGCACCATTCGGATAATCGATGCGATAAAATAAGGCTGGTATCGGCAAGCTGTAAGACATAATGTAATTCAGGATTATTATTATTCATTTTACCTACCTCAATTACATATGCTTAATATCAGATGGAATAGTATAAAAACTCGCATGGCGATATACCTTATCTTCTGACGGGTCGAAAAATGGCCCTTTCTCATCGGGTTGAGATGCCGTAATTAACGATGACTTCACAACCCATATAGAGCAACCTTCATTTCTTCGTGTATATAAATCTCTGGCAGCCTCTAGCGCCATTTGATCATCAGCACCACGTAAACTTCCGACATGCTTATGGTCTAAACCTTGCTTGCTTTGCACAAATACTTCATATAATGGCCAAGTTACAGAACTCATTACTCTCTCCTTGTTTTATGCGACGTGTTTTTGTTGTTTATTAATATGCGCCATAGCAGCTTCACGCACCCATTTACCGTTGTCCCAAGCACGTTGTTTCGCCTGAATACGCTCGCGGTTACAAATTCCATTACCTTGGATAACCTGATTAAATTCTTGCCAATCGATTTCACCATGATCGTAATGGCCACGTGATTCATTCCACTTCAAATCAGGATCAGGAATGGTCATGCCTAGCGCTTCAACCTGATGTACGGTGTTATCAATAAACTTCTGACGTAAATCGTCATTGCTTAGGCGTTTGATTTTCCATGCCATGCTTTGTGCAGAGTTAGGCGATTCATTGTCATTTGGACCAAACATCATTAATGAAGGCCACCACCAGCGATTAATCGCATCTTGCAGCATTGCTTTTTGCTCTTCACTGCCATTAGCCAAAGCTGTTACAGCTTCATAGCCTTGTCGCTGATGAAAGCTTTCTTCCTTGCAGATTTTCACCATAGCTCGCGCATAAGGACCGTAAGATGTACGACAGAGAGCGACTTGATTAACAATCGCCGCCCCATCAACTAACCATCCAACAACACCGATGTCTGCCCAGTTCAACGTCGGGTAATTAAAAATCGATGAATACTTCATACGACCATTCAACAATTTTTGATACAAATCGTCGCGGTCACCACCTAATGTTTCAGCCGCGCTATATAAATACATACCATGGCCCGCTTCATCCTGAATTTTGGCAAGTAGTACTGCTTTACGGCGCAGAGAAGGCGCACGAGTGAGCCAGTTCGCTTCAGGTAACATGCCGACAATTTCTGAATGTGCATGTTGACCAATTTGACGGATCAGTGTTTTTCGGTACTTCTCTGGCATCCAATCTTTAGGTTCGATAGCAATCTCTTTCTCAACCTTATTTTCAAAATGCACATTCTCTGAAGACATTCCCTTCGCTCCCATTATGATACGTTTTATTTCTTAATCTAATTTTAATGTATCACTTAAAACACAAATGACAACCTGAAAGTTAAAAATATTTTCACATTTATTTTACAAGTGGTTTTTTGGGAAGAATATCTTTGCGCTGAATGTGCATGGTTTTATGTGTATGGCTTTCGCTGAAATATGCATGTGTTTGGCGACACGCCTATCTCGCGCCCACGCGGAAAAGCCAGCTTACGTTAAACGTCAGCCGGCTCTAAAAGAGGTAAGGTTATCTTATACGGTGTAGTCACCGCTTGAACGGGCAACAAGCGTTAGTATTGTATACAACGCAACGGGGTTACCTTCTTGATTAGTTACCTCAACATCCCACGCAACGACGCCCTGTGGCGTTTCTTCGACGGTACGTTGACGTTTCTTAATCTTCTTCTGACATGTTAGCTTAACCTGAATGGTGTCACCGATTGCAACGGGTTCAATAAAACGCAGGTTTTCCATTCCGTAGTTGGCAAGTACGGGCCCTGGTGCTGCCTCGACAAACAATCCTGCAGCTGCAGATATCACAAAATAACCGTGAGCAACACGTTGACCAAACATCGACTCTTTGGCCGCAATATCATCCATATGAGCATAGAAATGATCACCACTTAAACAAGCAAAGTTGACAATATCGGCTTCCGTAATGGTTCGCCTTGCGGTTGTTAAGCTCTCACCAATAGCAATGTCTTCAAAATGCTTTTTAAAAGGATGAACAAGGTCGGTCGTCGTCGCTGCCCCCCTGACCCATTCTCTGCCAACAGCCGCGAGCATGCTCGGTGAACCTTGTATCGCGGTTCTTTGCATATAGTGTTTAATGCCACGTAGCCCGCCCATTTCTTCACCACCACCAGCACGACCTGGTCCACCATGCACAAGCATTGGCAGAGGCGAACCATGGCCTGTCGATTCTTTCGCTGACTCTGCATTTAAAATATGTAATCGGCCATGCGCATGGCCAATACGGGCAACCATTTCGGCCGCAAAACCCGGTGATGCGGTAACCACGCTTCCCACTAGGCTTCCCTGTCCCAATCGCGCTAACTCAACAACATCATCACGATCTTGATAAGGCATTAACGTACAGACAGGACCAAACGCCTCAATATCATGAATTGCAGATTCCGTGCGTGGGTTATCACAAACCAGTAGTGTGGGTGGGTAATACGCACCATTATCATGTCCAGTTGGTGTGAAGTTCGAAAGCTCCCCGCCAGTAACAACACGGCAATGGTTACTCAATGAAGTGACTTTTTCTTTTACATCATCAAGTTGAGACCTGCTAATCAGGGCCCCCATTGTGACACCTTCAACACTAGGATCACCAACAACGACTCGTGCTAGTCGCTTACTGATCGCCTCAGTCACATCGTCTAATAAATTCGCAGGCACCATAGCGCGTCGAATGGCTGTACACTTTTGTCCCGCTTTAATCGTCATTTCACGACAAACTTCTTTGACAAACAAACCAAATTCAGCCGAGTCTGGTGTCACATCGTCACCCAATACAGCACAGTTCACTGAATCTGCTTCCATCGTAAATGGTACTGATTTTTGAACCAAATTTGGTGTTGCTCGTAGCATTTGGCCTGTTTTCGCTGATCCCGTGAATGTCACAACATCTTGATAATCTACGCAATCAAGCAAGTCGCCAACCGAACCACAAATAACTTGTATTGCGCCTTCTGGTACCAAGCCACTTTCAACGATAACTTTAACCATTGCCTGCGTTAGATATGCCGATTCCGAAGCGGGTTTAATGATCGCCGCCATGCCACCAAGCCAAGTTGGTGCAAGCTTTTCTAACATCCCCCAGCACGGGAAGTTGTATGCATTAATATGAATTGCAACCCCCGATTTTGACGTCAGAAGGTGTCGAGCGGCAAACGTTCCTTCTTTCGATAATGGGATCAGATCATCTTCTGCCCATACCGTTTCATTCGGAAGTTCTCGATTCGCAAGGCTTGAATAATTAAAAAACGTTGCAGCCCCTCCTTCAATATCTATCCAAGAATCGACCCGCGTTGCACCACTGTGAGCTGATAATGCATACAGCATTTCTTTACTGGCGAGTATGTGCTTTGCCACCTCTTTCAGCATATTGCCACGCTCTAGGAATGTCATCGCAGCCAGCGCTTTACTCCCTTTTTCACGGCCATATTCAAGCATGTCTAAGTTATTAATGCCCGAGCTGTCTAGCTCATAAAGCGCTTCATTTGTTAATGCGCTGGATACAATCCTTGGCGTGTTTTTTCCATAATGCCAACTTCCCATAACATAACTTTTTAGCTGTTCCATTGTTTAATCCTTCTAAATGAAATTTCTAACGGGCTCACCAAACATGACCGTTTTACGACTTAGTCAAAAATAAAATGGCTACGTCAAAATAAAATGGTTTCTTATTTAAAGAACTTGCCTCTCGATCACAAATGTAACACCTCGACAACATTTGACAAATAAAAATGACACAATTTCTTTGAGAAAACCAAAAATGTGTGTCATGTTTATTTCTACCAAAACCCAAATCGTGACTTAAAAGGAATATGGAATGCTAAAAAAAGCAATGATGAAAGGCATCGTCGGTGTTACCGCAAGTATGGTTTTAGCAAGCACGTCATGGGCTGCCGATTATGAATTACGCATCGCAACATGGTTAAGTCCAACTCATACCATGAACCAAGATGTCTTCCCGACTTGGGGAAAATGGATTGAAGAAGCAACAGAAGGACGCGTTACCGTTAAACTTGAATACGATGTCGGCCACCCAAAAAGCTTGGTTGATATGGTAGAAGATGGCGCAATTGATGCCGCATGGACATTCCATGGTTATATGCCGGGCCGTTTTCGCTTGCCCCAAATGACTGAATTACCCGGTTTAGATGCTGGCGCTGAAGCTGTGTCTGTCGCTCACTGGCGCGTCAATAATCAATATTTTAATGAATCAGGTGAATATGACGGCCTTGAAGTCGCTGGGCTTTTTGTTCATGGTCCAGGGCAAATCCACTTACGCTCCCCTATTGATTCCATAAAAGATCTTGAAGGCAAAAAAATTCGTCTTGGTGGCGGTATTTCAACCGAGATTGGTAAACGCCTCGGTGTTACGGGCGTGAACGCTCCTGCTAACAAAGCTTATGAAATGCTATCTCAAGGTGTTGCCGATGGTCTATTCATGCAAATGGATATGATGAAAGTTGGCCGCTTTAAGGATGTCGCCCCTTATACAATCAAGTTACAAAACGGTTTATATCTAGGTTCGTTTGGTATTTTCTTAAGCCCTGACTTCATGGACAAACTATCAGATAAAGATCGCGAAGCAATCAGAAGTGTTTCAGGCGAACGCTTGTCTGCACTGGCTGGACGAGCATGGGCTAAGGCCGATGAGGTTGGAGAAGCCGACATTATTGCCAGCGGTAGCCAAATCGTGAATGCATCAAATGAAGACATTGCCTTTTTCAATGAGTTAATTCAAGGCATGGATCAAAAGTGGATAAAATCGGCTAATCGCCGTGGTGTTGATGCAGAAGCCGCACTGAAAGCATTCAGAGCAGAAGCACGTAACTATCAACCTATCGAGCTTTAAGGATTAAGCCGATGCGTAATTCAATCATAAAAATGGCACAGTGTTGGGAATGGGGAGCCCAGCACTTTGACCGCATCCTCAAATTATTTGCTGCTACTATTTTATTTAGTTTAATGGCAGTAACATGTGTCGATGTTATAGGTCGATATTTATTTTCCCAGCCGCTTACGGGTAGTGTTGAACTAACTGAGCTTTTATTAGGCTGCTTAATTTTTGCCACTTTACCGCTTATTACTTGGCGTAAAGAACATATTAGTGTTGATCTCACCGACTCAATCATTCCAACATCAGTAAAAAAAATACGAGACAATATTTTTAATATTCTCATCAGTATTAGTATTTTTACTATTGGTTTTAAAATTTGGGATTTAGCGTCACGATCACAACGTTATGATGAAGTAACAGAGTACTTAGAAATACCTATCTACTACTTCACTTACTTTCTTGCGGTATCGTGCTGGTTAACAGCTATTACCTCTCTTGTATTGGTCATCACTCAAGCCTTTAACAAACAGTACGATAATCAAGGATAGAATATGCTCATCACATTAATTGGATTTGCAGTATTAATGATGTTGATACTGCTTAGAATGCCCATTGCCTTTGCGATGGGGATCGTTGGATTTATCGGCTACTCCGCGTTAGGTGACTGGAACTTTAATGGTGCGTTATCAGTGAGTGCCAAGCGCTTAATTGATACCTCACAAGATTATGGCCTCTCTGTGATCCCTATGTTTATTCTGATGGGGAACTTAATCACCAAGGCGGGATTATCTCAAGAGCTTTATCGTGCTTGTTATGCTTTTTTTGGCCATAAGAAAGGCGGCTTAGCCATGGCGACAGTGGCTGCTTGTGGTGGGTTTTCTGCTATATCAGGTTCAAGCCTTGCGACATCTGCAACCATGGCAAAAGTGGCCATGCCATCTATGCGAAAATACGGCTATTCTGATGAGCTCGCTTCGGCATCAATCGCCGCTGGCGGTACACTCGGTATCTTGATCCCACCCAGTGTTATCTTAATTATTTATGGCGTACTGACTGAACAAAGTATTCGTGACCTCTTTGCTGCTGGCTTTATTCCAGGCATCATGGGGATCGTGCTGTATATGCTAGCCACACGCTATGTGGTATGGCGTAACCCTAAAGCGGGTCCATGCGGCGAGAGAATGAGCAAAGAAGAAAAATGGCACGCGATTCGCTCTGTTTCTGCCATTTTAGGGTTGTTTGTTTTAGTCATGGGTGGCATTTATGGCGGCATTTTCACACCGACAGAAGCCGCCGGTATCGGTGCTGGTGGTGCTTTCGCCATTGCACTATATCGCCGTGCACTCACACTGCCTATTTTACAAGACATTTTAATAGAAACAGCCCGTACGACCACCATGCTTTTTGGTGTCATTATCGGCGCGCTTATTTTCTCAAACTTTGTCAACCGAGCTGGCCTACCCGTAGAGCTAGTCAATTTAATTGAATCGATTGGCGCAGATCCTGTACTCGTGATGCTTGCCATTATTGGCATTTATATTCTGCTCGGCACGGTATTTGAAAGCTTATCAATGCTGCTGCTTACTATTCCTGTCTTTTACCCACTAGTTCAAAGCATGGGGTTTGATTTAGTTTGGTTCGGCATTATTGTGGTCGTAGTAACGGAAATCAGTTTAATTACACCGCCTGTCGGGTTAAATATTTTCGTTTTAAGTGGCGTCATTAAAGATATAAAGACCAGCACAATATTTAAAGGCGTCACCCCATTTTGGTGTGCAGATATTATTCGCTTAGTGTTATTACTCTTTATTCCAGCGTTATCACTATGGCTACCCAGCATGCTCTACAGTGTCTAGCGAAAATAAGAATCTATAACCGTATTATTCATTATCTATTTATATCTACATCTGTATTTAACAGCTTATTGATTGTGATTTATAAAGTAAAACAATAAGCCGAGATACACCTGTGACAGCATTTACTGGCAATTGCTGTCACAACATTCTTTATGCATGCACAAGGAACAGTAATGTTGAATAAATCATTCATGGCAATTTCAACGCTCATCGGACTGAGTCTAATCAGTGGTTGTAGTAGCCTTTCAACCACACAAGAGATCACCATAAAACGTGATGATTATGGCACCCCGCATATTTACGCCGATACGACCTACGGCTTATTTTATGGCTATGGGTATGCCATTGCTCAAGATAGGCTGTTTCAATTAGAAATGGCCAAGCGAAGCGCCCAAGGGAATGTCTCTGCGGTACTTGGAAAGGAATTCCTTCCACTGGATATAAAAGTCCGCGAGCACTATAACCCCCATACGATTAAAGCGGCAATGACGTCATTATCTAAAGAAGATTTAGACATATTCAAAGGGTATGCGGAAGGGATAAACCAGTGGATCACCAAGATTAACCAATCGTCCGATCTATTAATGCCAAAACAATTTATCGATAATCAATTCACCCCCACAACCTGGGATGAATTCGATGTCGTCATGGTCTTCGTGGGCTCGATGATCAACCGCTTTGGTGATTACAATACAGAATTAGATAACCAGCAGTTACTTACAGCCCTTTCTAGCCAGCATGGTCCACAATTGGGCAACGATATTTTTGATAGCATACTGCCTCATATGACCGATCAAGCTGTTGACACAATCCCTGCTGGCGAATGGTCATCAGCAGGCAGAAAAAACATTAAAGCTGAACTTGTAGCCAAATTAGATCAACAAGAAAATGAGTCAGTAAAGCTGCTTGCCGCCAACTTGCAGTTAGAATCATCCGGTCGCCAAGGTACATTAAATTGGCGAGGCTTTAATGAAGCCCCTTTTAGTAATATTTTAGTTTTGGGTAAAGACAAAACAGATGGTGCTAATGCCGTCTTAATTAATGGTCCACAGTTTGGCTTCTATCGCCCCGCTTATACCTACTCTGTCGGCTTACACGGTGCAGGTTACGATGCTGTCGGCAATTCACCAGCAGGTTATCCTTTAATTCAGTTTGGTCACAATGGCCAGATCTCTTGGGGGAGTACATGGGGAGCGGGAGACAATGTCGATTTATTTCAATTAACGCTTAATCCCAACAATCCTGAAGAATACCTGTATCAAGGAAAGTACATCCCTTTTGAGCAAGAAGATCAAACGATAAACGTTAAAAATAGCAGCGACAAAACCATTACAGTGTACCGCTCGGTACATGGTCCTGTGATTAAATACGAGCCAGAACAAAACATCGCCTACGCAAAAAAACGAGGCTGGGCAGGCAAAGAACTTTCAACTTTAATGGCTTGGAACAAGGTGTCTAAAGCACAGAACCATCAACAATGGTCTGACTATGTTGCTGATAGTGCCATTAACGTCAATTGGTATTACGCAGATCAAGATGGCAATATTGCCTACGCTTTGGGTGGTCATTACCCGGTACGACACCCAGATTTCGATGGAAGACTACCAACCCCTGGCGATGGCAGTGGTGATTGGCTAGGCTTGTACCCATTTAGCACCAACCCTCAGGTACTAAACCCTAGCAGTGGCTATATTGCAAACTGGAATAACCGCCCAGCAGCCGACTTTCCGAATCCAGATCAGTGGTGGTACAGCTGGAGCACTGTTGATCGTAACGTAGAACTCACAAGTCGTATTGAATCGAAGAATACTTTGTCGTCTCAAGAAGCATGGGATCTTATGGTGGAAGCATCGGTTATCGATCCTAATGCGAGGCATTTTGTCCCTTCTCTAGTATCTTTAGCGCAATCGAGTAATGAACCAGCCCACCAAAAGGCAGCTAAAATCCTGAACGATTGGGACTTTAGTAATACCGATAATAACCAAAACGGTAAATATGACCACCCAGCCTCAGCCCTGTTCCGGACTTGGCTACAAGAAGTGTTAGAGATCACCTATTCACCGGTCATACCAAAAAGTAATCTCGCATGGTTCACCAATCCTGGTTATGGCAACAAAGATAAAGTACTCGCAAATAGTTACAATATCCAAACCAGTACGAAAGCGCTGGCCAATATTATGAATAACCCACAGCTGTTTAAAGCTTCAGACAATCACGATATTCAATTACAGGCTCTTACATCTGCCGTAGCCTCATTAACTCAGCAATATGGTACAAACAGTGATAACTGGCTTGAGCAGGTCGACGTATTACGCTTCAATAATAAAAACTATATTGGGGTACCACAAGCCGGAGACGATGAAGTGTCTGATACACCTATCGCGCTTAACCGTGGTACAGAAAACAACATGACTGTATTCAAGCAAGATAGTATCGAAGCATTTGAAATTGCGGCGCCTGGGCAGTCTGGCTTTATTGCACCTGATGGCTCGCCATCTAAGCACTATGATGACCAATACGACGATTTCATTAACTTCCGCCTTAAGCCTGTCTATTTTGAGCGTGATGTATTAAAAGCGAAATACGCATCAAAAACAGTGCTTACCATTCAGTAACGGGGCATAAGACAAATTACGTTAAGGGCTGTTTATTTCCGATTAAACAGCCCTTATTTTTTCCCCACTAACCATTTACTGCTTTTGGCGTAGGCTTACTGTTAGTTTGCTCTTTCTTTTCATTCGTTTTGGTTTTGTGGTTTAATTCGACAACCTGCTCTTTCTCTTCAGGGTGAGTTTGACCAAAGAATTTACCACCACGAGCAATGCTTAAATCATCGCAATAAATGTCGCCTTCTATTTTTCCATTTTCCAGGATTTCAATCGTATTGGCGTAACATTTACCTTTAATAATACCACTAACAACCATCTTATCCGCAAACACCTCGCCAGTAATGCGGCCAGTTTTACTTACCATCAGCAACTTTTCTAAACGCAATTTTCCATCAATCGTACCATCAACTTGAATGTTGCATTCTAGCTGGAGTTCGCCTTTGATTTGGCAGCCGTGTGCGATGATAGTTGTAGTTGCTTGCTGACTCGTTGCTCCACTTTGTTTATTAAAGATGCCCATTTTAATGTTCTCTCTTGCTCAAAAATTGATTCAAAATCATCCATGCCCCAATCAACAAAATGACGAGGGTTTAGCGCTCTACCCACAAAACGAATCTCGTAATGTAAATGAGGGCCAGACGACAAGCCTGTATTACCGGAATATGCGATAAGATCGTTCTTATTAACAAAATCACCACTTCGTACCGCAAATTTATTTAAATGTGAATATGACGAGGAAAAACCAAATGCATGCTGTATACGTAAAAAGTTACCAGACCCTGTTTTACTCGGCCTTACAACCTCAACAACACCATCGGCAGGAGCGTAGATTGGCGTACCAGTGTTAACCGCGAAGTCGAGTCCCCGGTGCATTTTTTTTGCGCCAGTAATAGGGTGAGTTCGCACCCCAAACTGGGAAGATTGGCGTGCGGCCTTTACTGGTGCCCCGTTTGGTACTTGATCTAAAATGGCAAGCCTAACCGCTGAGTTAACCGCGGCTAAATCTAAGCGTGATTCTATTTCTGTATCGCTGTCTCCATGGACACCGAGCAAAGTTTCAATATCACCTAGACGATCAGAAACCAATGTTAATCGAGATTCTCGCGTTTCTAAATCTTGTTCTAATTCCGTTTTAAGCGTTTGTAAGACCACAAGATCTTGAGTTAATGAATCCGATTTTTTCTCTAGCTCTGCTTGTAAATATTTTGCTGAATCACGCTCATTTATAAGGTAATAAAGACTTCCAACCGTGACTAAAGCCACAGTAAACACGCTATAGCTAGCCCAACGTAAACCTTGCTGTGCTTTCCTTCCTAATTGGAGATACTTAGATCCATCAACCGTGGATACTGAAATCAAGATTCGCTGCTTCATTAAATATCAATAAATAACCGTCAAATAAAACTAGTAATAGGAAGCGACTAGAACATTCTTAATCTTAATTATTTTTTACGACATCTGAGAAAAAGCTGACACGTCACACTTTCACTTAAAGTAATCATTGTGTTGTATGTCGAGATTGAAGAGACAATTAACCAATTGCACGCAAAGTTTTGATAGCATACGAGGTACTATCAACTTGTTCGTCGAAGTTCTCAAGGATGTGAGCGATGGCACATATAAAATCACTATTTTCAAAACGGCCATGGATTTTTTCTGGTTTAATTTTATTGCTACTATCAGCGTGGCTTTTTAGTGGCTACTACAGTCAAAACCTTGCCGCAGAAGAGAATGAACACCCAATTGATAAACCAGCAGAGAAACAAAACACTGTACCTCCCCTAGCCAAAGTCATTGTCGAGCGGTTTACCCCCCAACCTGTCGCCAGAACGCTGTCTCTTTATGGTCGAACAGCGCCTGATAGAAAAGCGACATTAGGCGCAGAGGTATCCGGAACAGTCGAACGCTTACTCATCCGAAAAGGCGAACGCGTGAAAGCCGGTCAGCCTTTAATACAGCTTTCAAAAGCCGATCGCGAATTACAGTTACTACGTGCTAAAGCATTATTGAAAGTCAAAGATCAAGAGTTCAATGCCGCTCAGTCACTTCAAAAACGCGGTTTACAAGGTGAGGTCGCCTTAAGTCAGGCTGAAGCAGGGTTAATTGAAGCCAAAGCGACAGTCAGAAACCTTCAAATTGCGCTAGATAATACGCGCATTAACGCCCCTTTTGATGGCATTGTCGAGATCCTTCACATTGAACAAGGTGACTACCTTGCAGTTGGTGATCCCGTCGTTAACTTAGTTGATCTCGACCCACTGGTTATCAATGCTGATATCAGTGAACGCCATGTTGATAAGGTCTATCAACAACAACTTGCAGACATCACATTAGTGACAGGCTATACCACACAAGGAAAACTTCGCTACCGGGCATCAGTCGCATCGGAACAAACCAACACTTACCCTATTGAAATAGAAATACCAAATCCAAACATGACATTAACGGCTGGGATCAGTGCTGATGTCGAATTAGTTTTAGAAACCGAAGACGCGATAAAAATCACACCATCCAT
This sequence comes from Photobacterium makurazakiensis, assembly GCF_050336715.1. Lineage (NCBI taxonomy): Bacteria > Pseudomonadati > Pseudomonadota > Gammaproteobacteria > Vibrionales > Vibrionaceae > Photobacterium > Photobacterium makurazakiensis. The sequence goes on along the minus strand of NZ_JAKJSJ010000015.1, from coordinate 76,871 downwards.
GCTGGCTTTAGATGAAGGTGGAAACCTTGGGATTAAAGCACTGATTGAAAATAACGTGGTACGGTTCACACCTATTTCATTAGTAAAAGTTGAACCCGACGGAGTTTGGCTTGGTGGGATAAGTGAGCCTATCGATGTCATTACGGTTGGCCAAGGCTTTGTTCGTGATGGTGATACGGCTCTGCCAGTTCATCAGAATAGGAGTGAATAATGTTTGCCATTATTGATGCCGCGATCAGCCGTTCTCGGACTATTATCACTCTATTAGTTTTGGTTTTACTCGCCGGAGTTGCCACTTATCAAGCCATACCAAAAGAATCGAACCCTGACATTACTATTCCCATTATTTATGTGTCTGTTTCTCATCAAGGTATTAGCCCAGACGACGCAGAACGATTACTTGTCAGGCCATTAGAAAAGGAGCTTCGTTCGATTGAAGGTGTTAAGGAGATGACCGCCACAGCTTCTGAAGGACATGCTTCTGTAGTACTTGAGTTCAATGCTGGTACAGATCTTAATGAAGCGTTAACCGATGTTCGTGAAGCGGTTGATATTGCCAAAGTAAAATTGCCTGATGACAGCGACGAACCCACCGTAAATGAAATTACACTCGCGGGTGAAGACCCTGTTTTGTCGCTGGTACTCTATGGCACCGTCCCCGAACGCACCACGATTCAAATCGCCCGTGAACTGCAAGATAAGCTAGAGAGCTTTCGTCAAATTTTAGAAGTCGATATCGCTGGTGACAGAGAAGATGTCGTTGAAGTTTTAGTTGAACCTCTATTGATGGAAAGCTATGGGCTTGATCAGGAAGATGTGTTCAATTTAATTTCACGTAATAATCGGGTTGTCGCTGCGGGCTTTATTGATAGTGGTTACGGCCGCTTTTCTGTCAAAGTGCCATCGGTTTTCGAATCACTTAAAGACATTCTTGAACTGCCAATAAAAGTTGATGGCAATAAAGTGGTTAGCTTTGGCGATATTGCCACCATCCGTCGTGCCTATCGTGATCCTGATAGCTTTGCTCGTTTGAATGGTCAATCTGCCGTTGTACTCGATGTAAAAAAACGTGCTGGTGAAAATATCATCGAAACTGTTGAGATTGTAAAAGCAGTACTCAAGGAAGCTCAAAAACGTGAAGAATGGCCCGCGAACCTTTTGATTGAGTATACGCTTGACCAATCAAAAGAAGTAAAGACCATGCTGAATGACTTACAAAACAATATACTGTCAGCCATCATTCTGGTCGTCATTGTAATTCTTGCTATTCTTGGGTCTCGCACTGCTTTTCTTGTCGGCATATCAATTCCCGGATCATTTCTTACTGGGTTATTAGTACTGGCTATCAGCGGGCTAACCGTCAATATCATCGTTCTTTTCGCGCTGATCATGGCTGTGGGGATGTTAGTCGACGGCGCGATTGTTGTTACTGAATATGCCGATCGTCGAATGCAGGAAAATATTCCTCGAAAGCAAGCCTATCGAGAAGCAGCAAAACGAATGGCATGGCCAATAACGGCATCTACCGCCACCACGTTAGCCGCATTTGCACCATTACTGTTTTGGCCTGATACAACGGGGGAATTTATGCGCTACCTTCCTCTAACCCTCATTGCAACATTATCAGCCTCGTTAGTGATGGCACTGGTTTTTGTACCTGTGCTTGGCAGCGTTATTGGTAAACCACAATATACTAGCTCAGCAGAGCAACAGCGAAAAATAGCCATTGAAAATGGTCATTTTGAACAAGCTCGAGGAATAACCAAGCTTTACTTGAATAGTTTATCGGTGGCTATTCGTCACCCTTTTAAGATCTTGCTAAGTGCGCTATTGCTTGCCGTTATCGTTGGCTTCTCTTATGCCAAAGCTGGCTTAGGTGTCGTATTCTTTCCCGAGGTTGATCCGCCCCACTTCACGATTAAAGCTCGTTCGCACGGTGACCTTTCTATCTACGAAAAAGATGCGCTCATGCAACAACTTGAAGCGCGTATTTTAGGAACCGAAGGCATAAAAAGTGTCTATACCCGCACAGGTGGCGATGATCAGATTGGTCAAATACAATTTAACCCGCTCGATTGGCAGCAGCGTGCACCAATCAAAGACATTATTGCCGAGTTACGTGAAAAAACAGCAGATATCGCAGGGATTGAACTTGAATTTAAGTTTCCGCAAGCTGGGCCGCCAAGCGATCATGATTTAGTGATTGAAGTAGCGGGTAACAATAAGCAAGACATGCAAAATGCAATTGCTCAAATAAGACGTTGGATGGAAGCGCAAACCGCCTTTACCAATATTTCAGACTCAGGTGATAAACAAGGTATTGATTGGACAATCAAGGTCAATCGTGATGATGCTGCTCGTTTTGGCAGTGATGCTACCTTGGTTGGTAATACCGTGCAATTTGTAACTAACGGGCTAAAAGTCGGTGACTACTTACCTGATGATACAGATGATGAAGTCGACATTCTCGTCCGTTACCCCCAAGACAAACGAGACATCGGTCGCTTTGATGAACTCAGGGTTAAAACGCAATATGGTATGGTGCCAATCACCAACTTTGCCAGTATCTCCCCTGCACCAAAACAAAATACAATTAACCGTATTGATGGTCAGCGCGTGCTGGAAGTCATGGCTGACATGTCAGAAGGTTATAACCTTAGCCTTATCCTGCCCGATGTTGAATCGGCCATTGCACAAATGACCATTGCTAAAGGCACCAGTGTTGAAGTAAGAGGCCAAAATGAAGATCAAAATAAGTCTTCGGCCTTCTTACAATCCGCTTTTTTGGTAGCACTGGCAGCCATGGGGTTAATTCTGATCACTCAGTTCAATAGTTTCTATCAAGCTCTGCTAATTTTAAGTGCCGTGCTCTTTTCGACTGTTGGTGTGTTTTTAGGGCTACTGATCTTCCAGCGTCCGTTTGGCATTATCATGTCGGGGATTGGGGTAATAGCGCTCGCGGGTATCGTCGTAAACAACAACATTGTTCTGATTGATACCTTTAACCAGCTACGCAAACAAGGCCTAGATAAAGTCGAAGCTATCATGCAAACGGGGGCTCAACGTTTACGCCCTGTTCTGCTTACCACCATTACTACAATTCTTGGCTTACTACCGATGGTTCTCGAAATGAATATCGATTTAATCAATCGTAAAATCGAATTCGGCGCGCCAAGTACTCAATGGTGGTCACAACTTGCCACAGCCGTCGCTGGTGGCTTAGCGTTTGCGACTCTGCTAACTCTGATCTTAACTCCGTGCTTACTGATGCTCGGTAGAGATAAGTATAAATCCAGCAAGGCTGGCCAAACATCACCCCACATTGAAGACAACTCTGTGACTGTTAAAAGAAGCATCGACAGTGCAAAAGAGCATGCTCAAAAAGAGTTTGCATAACATCTACTTTGACTTCTGATTAAAACAGCCACTGCTTCACTGCGTGGCTGTTTTCTTTTAACTATGCAGGCTCCCTTATTTGCGCCAACCTTTTTAAACCGCAAACCGTAATATTCAAGCCATAATCACGCGTGAATGTTTTTCTATATCGATATTCGCCTGTTCACCTGTCAGGTAATTTTACACATCCATCTCAGTACGATAATAAATTATTGATTTTACTGAATTTAAAATTTGGCACTTTACTTGCTATTGAATTGGTACGCATTTTAAGAAGCGTTTTGACATCGGAGAGCATTAGTTAGAAAGCTAAATATGTCGCACTTACTTCGTCGTCACCATCTTTAAGCTTAAAAAGGAATGATTCAATGCCGCATATCAATAACCTCTTTCTGAACACCCTACGAAAGCTAGCAGTAGTATCTGCTCTTTCAATCAGTTCACTAGTTTCATTTTCCGTACATGCGCTATTTATCCCAGTAGGGCCTCAGAATGACATCGACATTGCGACCGTTACCAATGTGTGGGGATGGACGCTTTGTGATACGAGTTTTTATTCACAAGGTAATGCTGGTGGTATCGCATCACTGGACGCTTCTTGCCAAAATAATGACTACATCATGTTGGCAGGAAGAGAAACTGGAAATAACATCCTTGATGTACTGGCCGCGACCTCTGTTCTTGATGCAACGACAGATACTGGTGCAGCTAACAATGGTATAACAACAACCTCTAATGGCGCTGAATGGTACTACAACCCAAATCATTCATGGGGCTTTGCAGGATTAGGCGATAGCGTAAATAAGGCTCAATGTGATACTAATGGGTTAAACGAACGTGACCGCTTGTGTTGGCATACGCTTAATTTTAACGTGGGTGGCTGGCGTAGCGGAAATCATACAGGGCTCAATGGTAGTAACTCATTCGAAAAACTGGTTTTTGTGGCTAATTATGTACCAGAGCCTGGTTCATTAGCTGTGTTTAGCCTTGCTATGGTCGGCCTTGGATTCTCTCGCAGAAAAACTCGTAAATAATACCTCCCGCTCAAAATTAATTAAAAAGCCATAACATGACAGTTATGGCTTTTTAAATTCCGAGCAATTATACGGAAGCTGTAGGTAGCTTAAAAATTACTATCATCAAAGCTCATATCACCTTGCTGACCGTTATCGATTTCATCGCCGCTATCAGCGCCTTCATCCATCAGCGGGTCAAAACCACCTTGCTCGTTGTTATCTTGTGTCCAATCAGTTTCTTGGTCTTGCTGATCATCTTGTTGCTCTGAAGATTGCGGGGATGTATTGCCAATGTTTTCATCGTCAAAATTCACCGTTATCGTGTCACTAGCACCTTCAACAGGCTCTCCCATATTATCAAAGCCTGTCATGGTGATATCAAGTTCACCACTGAACTCACTTTCTGCACTGAGGGTAAAGCTATCATCACCGCTAACAGTGAAACTTCCATCCCCATTATCGAGTGCCGACTCAACAGACACACCGTCTTCTAAACCAGAAATAACAACCACATCAACCTCTGGCTGATCAGTTATATTCTCGGGTATTGCAATCTCAAGGCTATCACCAGGGACACCGTAATAATCCGCTTCAGCAGACTCTACCTGTATTGCTTCCTCTTCAACATCTTGCTCATTTTGATCGAGATCTTCTTCGAGTAGGAAAGACACCACAGCTTGTTGGTCTGGCTCACCATCAACGCTATAGCTAACATTAAGCGCAATTTCACTATCAGCGTCATCGTTTGGCCAGAAACTATAGCTACCATCTGGATTATCAAACAACATGCCATCGTCACCTTCGTAACTCACGTCATTAATTGCGATGCTATCTTGGTCTTCAATACCTGCTTGGGTCAGTATATCGTCATCTGTAAACGTAACCGTACCATTTTCATCAGCAGCAAAGGCACCAACGGGGTCATGGCTTTGCTCTAACTCTTCAACGGTAAAAGGATATAGCCCCGGAATGCTAGCGTCGCCGTCGTTCACATCATACGAAACGCTGGCTTCTCCACTCCATCCTTCTTCCGGAATAAATGTCCATGTTTCGCTGTCTTCTTCAACAATCCGCCCTTCACCGTCATCGGCCATGACATTCTCGATACTTAAGCTTTCGCGATCCTCCGCAGGCCAGCTTTGCAATAATGTATCTGCGGTTAGTGTAACTGCATTTTCTGGATAGGCTTCTTCAACCGTCACTGACATGGTTTGTAACGTCGTATCTGTACCATCGCTTACGCTGTAGCTAATTTCAGCATCACCAAACCAACCTGCTTCTGGTATGAAGGTATAACTACCACCTTCAGCCGTTAGCATCCCTTCGCCTTGAGTCACCTGTACTTGGCTTACGGTAAGATCATCACCATCAACGTCAGTCATATTGGCCAGTAACTCGGCATCACTAAAACTTAATGACTCTCCTTCTGCTATTTCTTGTGTTATAGGTTGCGAGCTTTGTGGTGCAGTATTATCACTCTGCTGAGAGAGTTCCAGACCTAAGGTAATACCAGCATCTTGGGTATTACCTTCGGCATCAACGACCTGGAAGGTCACATGAACTTGCCCGGTAAAGTCAGGGGCTGGTGTAAAGGCCACATTACCGTCTTGATCAATGGTGATAACGCCTTGAGTTGGGTCAACAAGATTTAGGTGCTCAATCGTATAGCTATCACTTTCAACCTCTACTTCAGATAACTCAAGTAAGTCATCGCCTGTAAACTCTAATGTTTCGTTAGCCTCACCTTGAATGACTTCATTAATCACCGTCGCTTCAGCGGCTGGCATATTCGATACTTCGTCACCGTAATCAACCGTTGTCGCAGTAACTGTGACAAAGAAATTACCTGACCAATTCTCTGGTGGTGTGATTTCAAGAACATCCACATCCCAGTTCATTAAATTGATCTGTTGGCCTTCTTCTGTAATTTCAACCTTATTAACGCCGTCACTCACTACAAACCCAACCGGATAACCTGACATAACGAGTGCTGTCATCGATTCAGAATCATCCATCATACTGATGTTCAAATCGAGTAAACCGCTGCCGTCTTCAGTTATCAATAATGGGCCATCATGCTCAGTCGTTATCATTGCCCCATCAGCGACAGGACGGACATATACTGGCATTGAGGTTTCATAGGTGGCTTGACCATCTGTCACTTCAACCGTCATGGCAACACTGCCAGCAAAATCATCGGCAGGCACGAATGTCCACGTACCGTCGTCGTTGTCGACCACACTTCCCTGAGCTTCTTCACCCTCCGCTGTCAGAACCCGAGATATAGAAACACTCGCACTGTCAATATCATCGAACAGTCCCAGCAGCGATTCCGATGTGAAGGTTACACCTTCATCCTCGTACGTTGTGAGCGAAGCATTACCCGTTGCAAATGGTGCATCATTTACGGGGATCACATCGACACTCACATTGCCTTCAACAGTATGTTCTCCATCAGTAACGCTGTATGTTAGTTCAACCAAGCCATTAAAATCTGGCGGAGGTGCAAACGAGTAGCTTCCATCTGGATTTGGTGTCAACGTACCGCCTAGTGGTGCTTTGATCTCAAGCCCAACCAGTGATAAGTCATCCCCTTCAATATCAGTGACTTGGCTTAATAGGAAATCAGGGTAAAGGATTAACTCTTGATCTTCATTTACTTCTGCAGCTAATGGCTGCTGCACTTCTGGCGCATCATTTACCGCTTCAAAATCAATATGGATACTGTTTTCAGTCGTCAATTCACCATCTGTGACTTTATAAGTAAGTTCTACTGTGCCGTTATAATCTTCATTCGGAATAACGCTATATGTACCATCTCCGTTATCCTGCAAAGTGGCATCATTTCCCACCAAAGTAAGATCGACAATATCGAGATCCAAGCTATCAATATCTGATGCTTGCTCAAGTAATTGCTGCTCGGTGATCACGACTGGGGCAAACTGAGTCGCCTCTTCAGATTGCGAATAGGCTTCAGATAATTGAGCCGAAAGTTCAATGGGCTCATTCGCTTGATTTTCTTGATGATGGAAAGCCACTTCTTCGGTCATTTCCGAACCATCAATATCAATTGAAGTGAATATTGCTGAATCCGGTGCCACTTGCGAAACGGTCATGTTCTGAACAACATAAGTACCATTTCCCTGAATCGTCCCTAGCTCAAAACTCGCAACAGGTTCATCAGCGGTTAACGTGTAAGTGGTAACATAGCTATGCGGGTCATCTTTATGGTAAGTTTCCGAATCAATAACATTCCCTTCATCATCGAAAGCCTTTATTTCAACTTCAGTAAACTTAGCCGATGACTTCATAAAGTAGCCACCTAAACCATCCAGCGTGAAACTAATTTGGTTTATGTTCTCGCCATCAATTTCGACTGTAAGTTTTTCATCACGACTTAATCCATTTCTATCGTTGTCACCAATACCGTGCCCGACATGAGTATTACCATTCCAAGCACCTAACGGGCCATCATTACTGGAGGTAGTTACTGTCAAATCACCATCAGTAAATTGTCGGGTATGGCTATCAATTGCCTCTCCCCAATCGTCAAGTTTGGCGTTATCGTCGAACGTACCAATCATACTATCGTGAGTTACTGCTTGGACGGCATCTTCATCAGGCGCACAACGAATTTCAGTGTCATGCGTTACCTCGTCGCCAACCTGCATGGCAACCCACTCATCATCAATAAGTGCTTCTATTGTGCCAAATTCAGGCTCTTGATCGAGACGGATCATTGGCTCTTCGCGCATCGAGACACCTACAATGGTATCTTCTTGAGCCGTTAGGAATATCTCATCACCAGCATCAGGAGCGTCGTTGACAGGGATAACCGTTAAGTCAACATTGCTTGCAATACTCGCTTCTCCATCTGAAATATCAAAACTCAGATCAAGCTGACCGTTGAAGTTTTCTGGCGTGGTGATGGTAAAACTACCATCTGGGTTCGGCGTGATTTCCACATCGGGATTGGCCGAGGTCAGGTTGCTGGCTGTTAGATCATCGCCGTCAATATCGCTAGCATTGGCTAATAACTCATCTTGCGATAACGTCAGCGTGCCGTCTTCGTCCATTTCAGCGGCAATGTGATCGCCGGCTTCAGGGCCGTCGTTGACTGGGGTAACCGTTAAATCAACACCGCTTGAGACGGTCTCGATACCATCTGAAATATCGTAGCTAAGGTATAGATCACCATTAAAATTTTCCGGTGTCGAAATGGTGAAGCTGCCGTCGGGATTTTCAGTGATTTCAACATCGGGATTGGCAGACGTCAGGTTGCTGGCCGTTAAGTCATCGCCGTCAATATCACTAGCATTGGCCAGTAACTCATCTTGCGACAAGGTTAGCGTGCCGTCTTCGTCCATTTCTGCGGCAATGTGTTCACCCACTTCAGGGCCGTCGTTAACTGGGGTAACCGTTAAATCAACACCGCTAGAAACCGTTTCTTCACCATCWGAAATRTCATAGCTRAGGTATARSTCACCRTTRAAGTTTTCTGGCGTGGTGATGGTAAAACTGCCATCTGGATTCGGCGTAATTTCCACATCAGGATTGGCCGAGGTCAGGTTGCTGGCCGTTAGGTCATCGCCGTCAATATCGCTAGCATTCGCTAATAACTCATCTTGCGATAACGTCAGCGTGCCGTCTTCGTCCATTTCAGCGGCAATGTGAWCGCCAGCGTCAGGGCCGTCGTTRACTGGGGTAACCGTTAAATCAACACCGCTTGAGACGGTTTCCTCACCATCAGAAATGTCGTAGCTGAGGTATAAGTCACCGTTGAAGTTTTCTGGCGTGGTGATGGTAAAACTGCCATCTGGATTCGGCGTRATTTCCACATCRGGATTGGCCGAGGTCAGGTTGCTTGCTGTTAGTTCATCGCCATCGATATCTGAAGCATTTGCCAACAACTCATCTTGCGACAAGGTTAGCGTACCGTCTTCATCCATAACAGCTTCAATATGATCGCCAGCTTCAGGACCGTCGTTAACTGGGGTTACCGTTAAATCAACACCGCTAGAAACGGTCTCTTCACCATCAGAAATATCGTAGCTGAGGTATAACTCACCATTGAAGTTTTCGGGTGTTACGATGGTGAAGCTGCCGTCGGGATTTTCAGTGATATCAACATCGGGATTGGCAGACGTCAAGTTGCTAGCCGTTAGATCATCGCCATCGATATCGCTGGCATTGGCTAATAACTCATCTTGCGACAAGATTAGCGTACCATCTTCATCCATTTCAGCGGCAATGTGATCGCCAGCTTCAGGGCCATCGTTAACTGGGGTAACCGTTAAATCGACACCACTTGATACGGTCTCGATACCATCGGAAATATCGTAGCTAAGGTATAGCTCACCGTTGAAATTTTCTGGTGTGGTAATAGTGAAACTACCATCGGGATTCGGGGTGATTTCTACATCAGGATTGGCAGACGTCAAGTTGCTGACTGTTAATTCATCACCGTCGATATCACTGGCATTGGCTAATAACTCATCTTGCGACAAGGTCAGCGTGCCGTCTTCATCCATTTCAGCGGCGATGTGATCCCCCGCTTCAGGGCCGTCGTTAACTGGGGTAACCGTTAAATCAACACCGCTTGATACGGTCTCGATACCATCTGAAATATCGTAGCTAAGGTATAGATCACCGTTAAAGTTTTCCGGTGTTACGATGGTGAAACTACCATCTGGGTTTGACGTGATTTCTACATCAGGATTCGCCGAGGTCAAGTTGCTGGCTGTTAATTCATCACCGTCGATATCACTGGCATTGGCTAATAACTCGTCTTGCGACATGGTCAGCGTACCGTCTTCATCCATAACAGCTTCAATATGATCGCCGGCTTCAGGGCCGTCATTAACTGGAGTAACCGTTAAATCAACACCGCTAGATACAGTCTCGATACCATCTGAAATGTCATAGCTAAGGTATAACTCACCGTTGAAGTTTTCGGGTGTGGTAATGGTGAAGCTGCCATCGGGATTTTCAGTGATTTCTACATCGGGATTGGCAGACGTCAAGTTGCTGGCTGTTAATTCATCACCGTCGATATCACTGGCATTGGCTAATAACTCGTCTTGCGACATGGTCAGCGTACCGTCTTCATCCATAACAGCTTCAATATGATCGCCAGCTTCAGGGCCGTCGTTAACTGGGGTAACCGTTAAATCGACACCGCTAGAAACCGTTTCTTCACCATCTGAAATATCATAGCTAAGGTATAACTCACCGTTAAAGTTTTCCGGTGTTACGATGGTGAAGCTGCCGTCGGGGTTTTCAGTGATTTCAACATCGGGATTGGCCGAGGTCAGGTTGCTTGCCGTTAGGTCATCGCCATCGATATCTGAAGCATTTGCCAATAACTCATCTTGCGTTAGTGTCAGCGTGCCGTCTTCATCCATGACAGCTTCAATATGATCGCCCGCTTCAGGGCCGTCGTTGACAGGCGTTACCGATAAATCGACACCGCTCGATACGGTCTCGATACCATCTGAAATATCGTAGCTAAGATATAGATCACCATTAAAGTTTTCTGGTGTCGAAATGGTGAAGCTGCCGTCGGGATTTTCAGTGATTTCAACATCGGGATTGGCCGAGGTCAGGTTGCTGGCCGTTAAGTCATCACCATCAATATCGCTAGCATTGGCTAATAACTCATCTTGCGATAACGTCAGCGTGCCGTCTTCATCCATGACAGCTTCAATATGATCCCCTGCTTCGGGGCCATCGTTTACGTCCTCAACATTGATTTCGAAGACTTGTTCAGTGATTTCCTGATCCCAATCACTTGCCGCTTCTTCACCTTCGCTCGGTGCAACATTGACCGCAAAGTCTTTTGATGTGACAGCAACATCAGGATCATTGCTTTGTTGTTGCGGACTGTTATTTGCTCCTTGAGGAGAAGCGTTATTGTTTTGTGCTGCTTGAGGGGCACCTTGCTGCGCAGGCTCTTCACTTTGTTGACGCCCGCCGCTTCCTTGTGGCGCAGGTCCAGATTGACCGCCTACCGACTGAACACCTGATTCATTTTGTTCGTCAGACCCCTCTCCACCATTATCTTCTATAACTTGGCTTTGCGAGTTTTCTTGAGAGCCTCGTTGACTTTGATTTTCTGGCTCTCCATTTTGCTGTGGTGACGCCCTCTCACCTTGCTCTTGAGCTTGCCTTTGTTCTTGACGACCATGTTGATTACGACCACCTTGGCGCAAGTTTTCAGAACTCGTTGTTACATTGGCATTTTGCTGATTTTCCTGTTGTCGCTGTTGCTGAGCAGCCTGTTCCGAGTTGGATGATTCTCCCGAAGTTTCAACAGCTTCGTTTAAGATTTTTTCATCCTTAGATGGCTGATTGTTATTACTCATACCGACTCCCTTCAATATTTTCAGCGCAGCGCAATTATATTATTCGCAATATAAGAATTGTGGTCGCCTATTGATAGGAGTGCCAAAAAAACACGTAGAAATGTATAAAAAATCGTACACAGATCAAGAAATTAAACATACAAAAAATCCGCCATACATTTAGCAGAGCGGATTCAAGGGATATTCTAATTATCAGATAGTTACAAATCAGGCGTAGCGGCTAATCATATTAAAAATAGTTTCATATTTATATGGTTTGAGTAGCACATTATCCATGCCGGAATTTAGGCATTCATTAATTTCTTCTTGGGTGGTTAATGCTGTATTACCAATGATCACAACCTTACGGCTTAACTGTCCTGTTTGTTGCATCGTGCGCTCTTTGTCACGAATTGATTGTGTTGCCTCTATACCCGACATTCCTGGCATTAAGCAATCCATAAAAATAATGTCATAATTATTATCCTGCCACTCATCAATCGCACTCTCTCCGCTATTAACGACTTTCACATTCGCGCCAATGCGTTTAAGCATTCTTGATAGAATAAACTGCTGAGAGGGGTCATCATCAACAACAAGAAGTTGCTTCTCAACAAAGCGTTCTTCTTTCGTTCCTGCTGGTTTAGCAGATATTTCTGATGCGCCTTGAGAACGAATAAATTCTGACAGTGCAGCAATATCATCATGATAAATTGGGTAATGCCATACCGCAGTTAGCCTTTCACTAAGCTCTTCAGATAACTCGTTTCGTCTTGAAACAAAAACGGTTTTACCTTGGGTTCGACCAGTCACGCCTTTTAGCATTGTGGTCATGTTGACCCCTTTGAATCCATCCATTAGAACGACACAGCTATACCCAACACCATTTGCAATACGCTTCATTAATTGGTGCAACGAGCTTACAACCTCATAATTCAGACCTGTATCCTGTAGTTTGAGCAAGAGTATTTCGCGCTCAAGGCAGGGTTCTCCACACACAATTACATTTGCTGTAGGTTCTGTTGAGAGGGCTTCTAATCTGGCTGTCGCAACCAGCTCGAATGAAATTTCTGCAGCAATAGATTCATCGTGTAAAGGTTTGAAAACAACACCACCCGTAAAGAAATTACTAACGAGCTTAGAGTAGAAACTATCATCGAATTTACCAGTACCTTGTTCAGTATCATGGTGGAATTGATGACGCAGGGTGTCTAACGCCGTCAATTCATCTTTTACAGGCAATAACGTCACGGACAGCTTTACCTTATCGAGTGCTGTACTATCACAGTCAACAATAAGAGTGAATTTACGAGGGCCGACTTGCTCAACCAAGCGCACAAGCACGTTATACAAACACCAATAAAAGCGATAGTTATTGCCTAATGTTGATTCGGGTACGGCAGGAGTAACATAGAAATCAATTTCTTTATTTAGAGCGCGGCATTTCGCATTCAGTAGTACGACAACACGTTTAATTTGATCCCTGATAATGATTTTCTCATCTAATGATTGCTTATTATGAGAAAAGACAGAAATGAAGTTATCAGAAAGTTGTTCAAGTGACTCAAGGGCAATGTTTATTTCAGAGCTAAATACATTTTTACTGTCATTATCGACATCATCATTGATGGACAGTCCCCCAGCAACAATACTGGTTAATGCATGTATTTCATAACCCAAAAATGAAGCTAATGATTGTAATTTATCATTCTCAATTTCAGTTTCATTTAAAAGCTCAATCTTATGTGAGTTAGCTTTCATCACCAGCTTAATTAGCGATGCAAGCTGATCAATATCACTCGTATTGTTATCCTTTTCGATGTGGCTATGTGCTTCTAACAAGTTGCTTAAATATTGTAGTTGTACCTTTTCTTTTTGACGCAACTTCCATTGCATCATCAATAAAAAAAACAAGATTGTTGATATGACTAACACCAAAGTAGTCAGTATTATCGCCATTTGCTTTTCTTGACTTAATTGTTGCTCATATTGAACAATAAAGTGTTGTTTTGACTTACTTAATTGCTCTTCCAACTCATTCGAAGAGCGTAAAAGCCCCCTTAAAGCTTCCGGTTGACGACTTGTCCCTTTCTGATGTGCCTCAAGGGTTTGAAGTACAGCTTTTAACGGTATATCCATTGAAAAACCAAGCTGTAGCTTATTCTCTTCATGCAATCGTTGGTTTACCTGTAATAGATTTTCTATCTGCCCTTTTAGTTCAACCAATGAACTTTCTAGAGTATCGGCATCACGATTAACGTACTCAGTCGCAGACTCAACTAACCACAAGCCATCCAATTGGTTAATCATACTCGTGATAAGTACCTCTAGCTCCCCTTCTTGCGAACTGGAAAGTCCAAGCAATGTTTGTCGCATAGCCAGAATATAACTACCTTGTGCTGATAGTTGATTATCATCAACCAAGCTAATAGGTAAAGTTTCATTGTGGTAGTCAGCATTAACTAACTCAATGACATGCTCTTTTTGAGCAAGGCCATGGCGATACGATGCCCATATTAGAACAATTGCAAAACAGGCTATAGCTGCTCCAACCGTACCTACAGCAAGAAGTAAGCGCTTATAATTCCATTTAAATAACACACTAAACATTTACCGCTCCCTAAATGCTTCTTTTAAGCCAAACACCACGGGTTTAACAACATATTCAATCACACGCTTTTCACCAGTGCTGATATCCGCATTCATCTCCATTCCCGGTTTAACTGGAAATTGACTCCCTGTTGAAGAAAGGACATTCGATGATAATTTAACATCACCTTTATAATAAATTTCATCATCTTCTTTAAAACTACTGGCACTGATATTGGTTAGAATACCCTTCAATGCACCAAATTTTGTAAAATCATAAGTATCAAACTTCAACGCAACAGGCTGACCGACTTGGACAAAGCCAATATCTTTCGGGTTAATTTTAACTTCCGCTTTTAACCCTTCTTCAAGAGGGATGATCTCGGCAAGTATTCCACCAGGCTCTAGTATGGCTGACTCATGTTTCAAAGGGAGATCATGAATGATGCCATAAACTGGCGAACGAATAACAAGCCGTTCGGTTTTATCAATATCGACATGCCGTGTTTGGCTTAATTCTTGTATTTGGTCTTCTTCAAGTTTCAACTCAGCACTATATTTTGCATTTCTGGAAGAGACTGTTTGTAACCATTGGTTATTCAAATCAACTAACGCATCTTCCGTTGTCATGATCGACTCTTGCAGGTTTTCTATTTCCCGTATCATATTCATTTCTTGAATCTGGCTATTTACCAACTCTAAATACGACGAGGTTTGCTGATCATAAAGTGTCTGTCGCATTTGCACTTGCTCTTTAATCAACCCCAGTTGTTTTCTTGATGAGACAAGGCGTTGATTCATACTTTTGATCAGCTTTTCTTTACTCTCAACCTGCCCAGATAACAACCTATCTTCAGCTGTAATTAATGCTAATTCAGAGCGATACATTTGGTCATGCACCAACCTTAATGCACGATAGTTTAAGCTACTATCATTGCTTACATTATCAAATTGAACAGGCACACCGTTAAATAGCGCTAATAAACGTTCCCGCGCAAATAAATGGCTTAATAATTGATTTTTAGATATAGCGTCTTGAGAAGTCCGACTTTTATCCTTAAGTTTGGCAATGATATCGCCTTTTTGAACGACATCCCCTTTTTGAACGGAGTAATGTTCAATCATACCGCCTTCAAGATGCTGTAACCGCTCAAGCGCAGCAACAGGAACAAGTTCTCCCCGCGCGGTGGACACTTCCTCCAGCTTAGCAAAATAAGACCAGGCAATCGCCAATAAAAAAAAGAAAAAAATCGTCACAACAACGGTATGCGTAGCCTTTCGCCCCGCTAACATTTTACCTTCAAGCACATGTACAGCGCTATTTGTATGGCGACTCGTCTCTTTACTAATAGCATCAATTCGCCCGACCAGTTCGGCGCGTTCATCTTTTACTTCAAGTTGATTTTTTCTCTGCTCAACAGGTTCTTCAGCCATATTTATTCCCTTTCACATAGCTATTTTATTTGTTTAGCCAAGCTTGTTATGACCTTATCGGAGGCTCCGAAATATTTTTGATTGCCCATTTCATCCAATAACAATGCTTTATCCGACAACCTTAGATATTCGGTATTACGCGTCGCAACGACAACTGTGGCACCACGGCTCAACTCTTTTAATTTGGCTCTAAATTGATAACTTGACTCGACATCTAATCCCAAGCCTGGCTCATCTAAAATCACTAACCCACTGCGTTTACAAAATGCCATTGATAATTTTAATCTCACTTTTATGCCGCTAGGCAAAGCATCAAGAAATAGTTTATCGAGAACAGTTTCAATACCATGAGGTAACCATTTATCTAATCCAAAGCTATTTAACGCACTTTCCATGGTGTGATCATCAACATTACTAACAGCTAGCATGAAGTTTTGACGTACTGTGCAGTTATATAACCATGTATCTTGTGGAATATACGTTATCGCATTACGGTAAACATACGATGGAAATTGCTGAAGGTTATAGCTATCCACCACCACTTTGCCCTGATAGTTATCATACAGACCCGCGATAATGCGCAATAACGTTGATTTCCCCGAACCGCTGGGGCCAACAATTGTTACAATGTCACCCTTGTAAAAGTTGGCATTTATTTGGGACAGCCCTGTACTTGTTCCTGCATAACGGTAGTTAATATTCAATAATTCAACGTTGCCATCCAGTTGTTCAATAGGCAGTGTATTGCTCAGTGATGCTCGCTCATCATCTAAACCCATTAAGCGATTAACTTGATGCCCTGATATGGATAACTGCTTCATTCGAATAATGGTGTTATAGATAGCTTGAAGTGGACCAAGCGCTTTCCAGACCAGCATCACCATGGCAATCATCACACCCGGCTCAATTTCTTGAGCTAAAACACCTTCAACCGTTACGACAATGCTTAGAACACCAATAAATTGCGTCAAAAATGCGCCGAAGTCACCAATAAATCCTTGCAACCCTGCTAGTCGATAACTGTCTTTTGCTGACTGCCCATTAGCTATATCAAACCTGACCTTCAATATTTGAGCTAGGGGCAATGATTTTATTCCCCGCAGGTTGCTGAGTATTTCAAACCAACTACTTTGCTTATTACTATTCGCTCTCGATGACTTCATCATCTGTGATTGGTATTGGAAACGCGCATAAAATCCAAAGCCAATAAATAACACAATACCACCCAGTGTTACTAAAGCAGCAGAACCAGCTAACACGACCAAAGCACCAATGAAGATAACGATGAAAGGTAAATCAAGGTACGCCAACGTACCTGTACTTGTGACCAACTTACGAAATTGGTCAATATCTTTAACGCGGGCAATTTGGTTGGTTACTCCCGCATTTTTTATCAGTCGATACGGCAGCCAAATCAGCTTACAAAACACCTCATAAGAAATCGTTTCTGCCAGCTCACGTCCAGAAGAGGCAAGTATACGTAATCGAATGTTTTTTAACGCAAACTCAAATGTACAAGCGACCGATGCACCAACCGCTATCCACCCTAAAGTACTTAAACTGCCACTGGTCAGAGCCAAATTATAAATACTCATGATATAAAGCGGAGTTACTAACCCCATAAGGTTAATGAAAAAACTCAGTAACAATAAAAGGTTTATCTCTGTTTTATAGCGAAGAAAAGCATGCTTAAGCCAATTGCTTTTATCCGCTGTTTGTGGAGGTGGCTCTTTATAATAACGCGAGTAATCATCAATGAAGATAATATCAACTGTGTATTCAGGAATTGAAAAATTTTCTAACTGCCCTGAATAAGGGTCCCAAATAACGGCGTTACCTTCACTATATTCAACCACGAGCCCTTCAACACCGTTGCCTTCAATATAAAAAGGCACCGTCATATTCTGGTAATGTTTAAGGTTGATTGTTTCTTGTGATGTTTTATAGCCTAATCGGCTAAATGTTTTTTCGATATTCGCAAAGTTACTCTCTTCTTCTAAAATGATAAAATCGGCTAGCTTTTCTGCTGTGCCTTCCCAACCAATTGCCACCAACCAAGTAGACATTGTTGATACGAGTGGATTCTTTTCATTAACCTGCCCTATCCAACTGTGGTTGAATGTTTTCAGTCGCTGGCTAACATCGGCTATATTGACAAAACCCTGCATCGACTAGCCCTCAACGCTGATAACAAGATCAGCATTATTAATAATGATTGGGTTATGCGTTGACACCACAAAAATGTGTCGAGAGGAAAAGGTTCTAATTACTTGGTCTAGAGACCGTATGTAATCTTCATCGGATATCCAATCAACGTTATCAAGTAACACCACATGACTACCATTTACAATGGCCTGAACAATTAACAAGCTTTGAGCGATTTTATTCGGGACCGTGTTTTTCAATCCATTAGTGACTTGCGTATAAAAGCCCTTTGATAATAAATTAATTTCATCTCGAATTTTAAACGCATCGCATATAGCTAAAGCTAACGAATTTAGGTGAGGTCTAAAGCACGTTAAATTATCGATAATCGATGCTGTAATGAAATCGGTGTCTTGGTCAATATAGGTTACCCTTCGGTTCCAGTCACTTTCGTCATATTGCTGTAAAGCTCGCCCAGCGATCATAACTTCGCTGGTGTTTGCAAAGTCATGTCCCGCTAAACGTGTTAGCCAGCGGGTTTTCCCTGAACCGTTACTGCCCGTGACACAGACCAGCATACCTGGGGTTAATTGATACTGACGTAAGTCATCAGCCCCACTGACCTGCGTAACCGTTAATTCAAAATTGTCAGCTAACGTATGAGTGCGATCTGTCTCGCCACTATCAAGACTAAGTACCTGCTCTATTTCATGTTTATAGATTTTGTGCTGTTTATAGCGAGACCAATAAGAGAAGGATTGCTGTAACGGGCCACTAAAGCGATTCATTAGCATAACAATCGCGGCCATTGCACCTTGTGATAATTCCCCTTGAATTACCAAACCTGCACAAACTACGACCTGAACAATAACGGCTAACCCTGAAATATATTGTGTACGATTATCCTGTTCGCCAACTTGCAGAGTATGGTTGAAGTTAAGCAGTTCACGCTGMTTAAATAACGGCCTGAGCCAATTTTCAATCCTTGATTCCATCGCATAGCCTTTCAGCGTATCGACCGAACGGATGACCTCGATTAGTCTGGAGTTTGCATTCGATTCAAGTTCACGCGACTGCTGTAGAACCTTCTGTGTCTTTTTATCGGAAATACGATTCATTACTGCCAAGCAAATAATGACAATAATAGGGACAACCAAGGCGAGTGGCTCCATCAAACCAATAATGATTGCCGTAATACAGGCAGAGAAAGCATTAATATGAGCAACCAATGACTGACCAGAGTAGAACTCTTTTAATTCACCGACATCCCTAACGGACTCTAAATAAGCACCTTGCTCCCGCTTAAAATATTGCGATAAATTTGCATTGAGAATGGCACTGAACATTCTCTCATGCATCTTCATTTCAAAATTTACGGCTGCGTAATTAATGATTTTCTTTTGCAGCGTTTTGATCAGAAGCTCTAATAAGCCGACAACTACCAGAATCATAAAGATTGAATATAGTGTTGACCGGGTTTGGTTAGGGACGACTCTATCGTAGAGCATCAGCATAGAAAGCGGTAACGCAAGCCCAGTAATAGTAAGCATGACCCCTGTCATGACAACCATTAGCTTATCGGTGAACGCTTGCTTACCTTCCTGACCAAGCAGCCCCTTATCACGCGCTTCCCCATCAATATTATCAGGCTCAATGATGCCTTTTGCTACATTCTCAGTCACGGTTTATTCCATCCATAGTTCAACCATAATTAACCTGGCATCTATGTATAGAATTTTAGAACGATATAAAAAATATGATAATAAAGTGATGATATTTTTGACAAAATATGAGCTGTATCATATTGCTGACAAAGCGAGTAATAACGTTATGAGAGGTGAAATATAGAAAAGTTACTGCAAGCTTTCAACAAAGATCATCGGCTCATGATATTTCACGTCAATGCCATCGTCTTGTAACTCATCAATCAAGTCATCACTCATCTCGACAAACGTTTCGCTCAAAAAATCACAGATCGCCTCACCACCTTCAGAAATAGCCAACGCTGAAAACCACAACTTCAGGCTTTTATTTTTTGCGGCTAAACAGCGATGAAGGCGCTCGCAATCCAAACGGGCAATATCAACAATGGTTAACGCTAAATATGTCGCTAAGCCTTGCTCACGAAATGACTCACTGACATAGATGGTATGTAGCACAACCTCGTAGAATAAGTCAGAGTGGCTGGCTAATCGTTTTGGATCATCAAGATAGCGGCTAAATGTCGCAACACCGGCTAAACGGCCTTGAAGGTATAGCTCTAAAACTACATCGTTTTCGCCTGGGGTCTGGTGCTTAACCGATGATTCTAGCTGACACTCCAACGCCAATTGCCTGACTTGGTGATACTCCTGTTCGAAGCTACGTACTTCATGGCTTAATTGCTCTAGCGGCTTTACTAGCAAGGTGCAGTTCGCCACAGCTCCAGATGAACCTGAAAGTATTAAAGGGATATTTTTAAGTGGCGTTAGCACTAGCTCATCATGATTCAACATCGCAACTTTCACACAGGTTTACTATTAAAAAAATCTTTTCAAAGTGTACCAAAGTACGGTTTCACAGTAGCTTGATGTAGATAAAGTTGTGAGACGGATTGGGTTTTGTAGGTGTATGAAGCATCACTAGTTAAAATTAACTTAACTTATGATTATATATGTTTGACTACCCTTAACGTGATCGCAGCATTACCATTCCTCCGTTCTATCTGTCGCTCAACACATAGAGCAAACCCACAATAATAAAGCAATATTCCGTCAATCAGCCTGACGGGGAGGAAATCATGCTCACAGAAGTAGCTGAACTATCACGATTACAGTTTGCCAGTACGGCACTGTTTCACTTTATATTCGTACCCTTAACCATAGGGTTAGTTGTTCTGCTCGCAGTAATGGAAACACTGTACGTCATTACTGATCAGCAAATATACAAAGACATGACCAAGTTTTGGGGGAAACTATTTGGTATTAACTTTGCCATTGGTGTCGCTACAGGCCTGACAATGGAGTTCCAATTCGGGACTAATTGGTCATATTATTCGCATTACGTTGGGGATATTTTCGGTGCTCCGCTCGCGATTGAAGCCCTTGTTGCCTTTTTCTTGGAATCAACACTTGTTGGCCTTTTCTTCTTTGGCTGGGATCGCTTATCAAAGCGCCAGCACTTAGCGATTACTTGGCTAACTGCGTTAGGCTCAAACTTCTCAGGGTTATGGATTTTGATGGCCAATGGTTGGATGCAAAATCCTGTTGGCGCAGAGTTCAACTTTGAAACCATGCGTATGGAAATGGTCGACTTTTCAGCCGTCATCTTCAATCCCGTCACTCAAGTGAAGTTTTTGCATACTGTCTCTGCCGGTTATACCACTGGTGCCATTTTTGTCATGGGCATCAGTGCCTATTACCTATTAAAAGGCCGAGATATCACTTTTGCTCGTCGCTCATTTGCTGTTGCCTCTGCATTTGGTCTGGCCGCTATACTTTCCACACTGATGCTTGGTGACGAGTCTGGCTATGAACTTGGCGATGTACAACAAACTAAACTCGCGGCTATCGAAGCTGAGTGGCATACCGAAGAAGCACCAGCATCCTTCACCCTGTTTGGTTTTCCGAACCAAGAAACCATGGAAACCGACTACGCGATTAAGATCCCTTACCTGATGGGCATCATTGCCACCCGCTCACTCGACGAGGAAGTGCTGGGTATTAATGATCTAATGAAACTTAGTGAGGCAAGGATCCGTAACGGTATGATTGCCTATGGACTGCTTGAAAAGCTGCGAAATGGTGACAAAACACCGGAGAACATTCAGGCTTTTGATGCCGTCAAAAAAGACTTAGGTTACGGCTTACTATTAAAGTCTTACACCGATACTGTCGTCGATGCTACTGAGGAACAAATCCAACAAGCAACCAAAGACACCATTCCACAAGTTGCCCCTCTATTCTGGAGCTTTAGGATCATGGTTGCCTGCGGCATGCTCATGGTATTCCTATTTGTTACAGCCTTTTGGTATAGCTGTCGCCGTGATCTCACCAAGCAACCTTGGCTACTCAAACTGGCACTGATTTCCATTCCACTACCGTGGATTGCAAGTGAAGCTGGTTGGATAGTTGCTGAATATGGCCGCCAGCCTTGGGCTGTTGGTGAGATTCTACCGGTTAACATGGCAGCATCTCAGCTTGAGCCTAGCCAAATCATGGTATCGATAGCGATGGTATACGTCTTGTACTCGCTGTTCTTCGTCATTGAAACATTCCTAATGATCCGCTTTGCCCGTTTAGGGCCAAGTGCCATCAAAACTGGCCGTTACCATTTCGAGACAACGCCTGAATCAAAGTCTCTAACCACTGCAGTTAACCAATAAGGCGGGATGTTATGTTCGACTATGAAACACTTCGATGTATTGCCTGGGCTATTATTGGGCTTTTGCTTATCGGATTTGCCATCACCGATGGTTTTGATATGGGCGTCAGCGCCCTACTCCCTATTCTGGGAAAAAGTGAAAATGACCGCCGAATCATGATTAATACAGTCGCACCTCACTGGGATGGTAACCAGGTTTGGTTAGTTACTGCTGGGGGGGCTATTTTTGCGGTCTGGCCATTAGTCTATGCTGTATCTTTTTCAGGGTTCTACTTTGCAATGATATTGGCATTAGCAGCACTCTGGCTACGCCCTCTTGGCTTTGATTACCGTTCTAAAATTGATAGTCCAACTTGGCGTGCGACTTGTGACAAGGCTTTATGTATCGGCGGTTTAATCCCTACCGTTATTTTTGGCGTAGCGTTCGGCAATCTATTACAAGGCGTTCCTTTTGAGTTGAATGAACTTCTCATAACAACTTATAAGGGTAGCTTCTTTGAATTATTAAACCCGTTTGCATTACTTTGCGGCTTAGTCAGCCTTTGTATGATTTTGACTCAAGGTGCTACATGGCTTCAAATGAAAACCACAGGTACATTGCATCAACGAGCTAGCTCGTTTAGTCAATTATCTGCATTCGCCACGTCTACGTTATTTTTTATTGCTGGCATATGGGCTTACAACTTAGATGGCTATATGATTACCAGCCCTATCATCACCGATGCAGCAGCTAATCCTCTCAATAAAGAGGTCAGCATCATTGCACACGGCTTATTTAAAAACTTTGGCCAATTCCCAGTACTGTGGCTTATTCCAGCAGTAGCTGTGATAGCCCCAAGCATTTCAGCGATTGCAACAAGGGGGAAAAAAGACGGCACTGCATTTCTGATGTCTAGCCTGACGGTTGCTAGTGTCATACTTACAGCAGGCATAGCCTTATTCCCATTTATTATTCCATCAAGCCTCGATCCCTCTCAAAGCCTCACCATATGGGATGCCACATCGAGTGAGAAAACATTGGGTATCGTTACAGTGATATCACTGGTCATGGTACCAATCATTATTGCTTACACCTTATGGTGTTACCGCAAGATGTTTGGCCGCTTAGATGAACAATATATTGAAAAAAACAAAACAAGTTTGTACTAGGGGAAATCAACATGTGGTATTTGATCTGGGTTTTAGGGTTACTTTTTGCCAGCTTTTGTGGGGCTATGAATGGCATGCGAATGGAGCGTAAAGAGCGTTCTTGGCAAGACAACCCTGAATAAAAACTCGCTAACGACAAAGCAAATAAGTACTCACACACTAATGATATGAGTACCAATAATAAAACTCGCCGCTTGGCGAGTTTTTTATTGTCCCAAAGTCATGCTCCCCTAATAAACCAATCGTTATTGGCTAACATTACACAGTGTTTAAATGTTTTTTAACGAGTAATTAAATACAATCAAATATACTTAAATACACATATCTCTTATCTTAGCCCCACGCTTTGACCGACATCAATAAAACCCTGTTTATTGCATGCATCCGACAAAGCTCTCTTGAACTAGAAAGGTATGTGCTATGAAATTCAAACTTAAAACAATACTTGTTGCGACAGGCTTATCCATCGCTTCGAGCATGTCTTATGCCATTCCATTAAAACCTGTTGATACCGATTTCACTTTACAACTTCTAGGCTCTGGCGGCCCAATCTCTGATGATGCACGTGCATCTTCTGGTGAAGTAATTTGGTGGAAAGGTAAATCTAAAATATTAATTGATGCTGGCGCAGGTGTGTATTTACGTTTAGGTCAGTCAGGCTCCCGCATGGAAGAGTTAGACTTCCTTGGTGTTACCCACTTTCATACCGACCATGTCACTGACTTACCCGCCCTTCTTAAAGGCGGCTACTTCTTTAACCGTACATCTACCTTAGCCATTGCTGGGCCAACAGGAAGTCAACCATTTCCTAGCCTAACCAATTACATGGATGCACTGTTTAACCATGATAAAGGCGCATATGCCTACCTAAATGGGATCTACGATGGCAGTGATGGTCTATTCCCCGTATCACTACAAGATGTTGACTATCAAAAAACAGAACCTACCAAGGTATACCAAGAAGACGGCCTGACCATTTACGCCAAAGGTATTCCTCATGGTGATGTACCAACAGTGGCCTACCGTATCGAATCCGACCAAGGTGTCATTGTTATTTCAGCCGACCAAAACGGCACCGATGAAAGCTTTATCGACTTTGCCCAAGGCGCTGACATGTTAGTCATGCCAATGGCTATTGATGAAAGCGCAGATGCGATCTCAGCCTTCATGCATGCAACGCCTTCTGCCGTTGGCAAAATTGCTCAAGCCGTCAACCCAAAAATGTTGGTACTTAACCACTGGATGGGTAAAGGCTTAGTGTTAAAAGATGAAGACATTGAGATTGTCAAAAAATACTACAACGGCCCTGTTTACGCTGGTCGCGACCTATCAAGTTATCCAATGAGTGCAATCACGGAGCATAGCAATGAACAATAAAATCGCCCTATCTATCGCAATGACATCAGTACTGGCTTTTAACACCGCTGCTGTACAGGCCTCGCCACAAGAAAGCGCTCCTGTCGTAAAAGAAGCGAGCAGCAATAACGGCGGTAAATGTGCAAGTGGTAAATGTGGTACTGAAAAAATCTTTGCCAAAGTTGAGCTTAATTCAGACCCACAAGACAAATTAGTGCGTTCACGTGATGGTAAATGCGGCATATCTGGCCAAGGTTTAGCACCAGCTAAAGCGAATGTGGCACAACCAGGTAAATGTGCAGGTGGGTTATGCGGGCAATAACACCGTTTAGCAAAGGGATAGGTTTGCGCAGCGAGCACATGAATGTGCTCTCTCAGCAGCCGAGTCACGAATCGATAGACTTTCTTGAGCTTGCACCAGAGAACTGGATGAATCTTGGTGGAATGAAAAAAGAAGCACTCGATGCGATTGCAGAAAAATACCCTTTGGTTGCCCACGGTCTAAGTTTATCCATTGGTGATACTCAGCCTTTGAATATAGACTTTATTAAGCAAGTTGGTGTATTTCTTGACCGTTATAATATTGATATTTACAGCGAGCATTTAAGTTTTTCTCGTGACCAAAATGGTTATCTTTATGATTTACTTCCGATACCTCGGCATAAAGAAAACCTTATGTATTTATCAGATCGGATCAATACAGTACAGGATATATTACAGCGTCCATTGGTATTAGAGAATATATCGTATTACTACAACTACCCTGGTGATATACCAGAAGCTGAGTTCTTTTCACGGTTAGTTGAAAATACACATTGTGAACTGTTGCTTGATATTAATAACGCCTATGTTAATGCAACCAATCATACTTATGACGCATTGGAAATGATAAAGGGGCTACCATCTGATGCCATCCGTTATTTCCATATCGCTGGACATCTAAAACAAGATGATAACTCTTTGCTCGATACGCATGGAAAAGAAGTAACGAATGATGTCATTGAATTCGCTAAAGAGGTGATTGATCACCACGGCCCGCGTGCAATGTTATTAGAGCGAGATCATTTCGTTCCCTCTTTAGAAGAGCTTACAGATGAGCTAACTCATATTTATGATTACGCAGTGACTTCTAGTCGCCAAAACACCTAGGTAGGTCAGATGCATTGTCCACCCAACAATATGCAGATATTAATGCAAACTTTCGCTGACGGTGTACGTCATACACACACACCTCAGGCAAAGAGTATTTCGCAATATCATGAGTTCATTAGAAGCAATGTGCACAGTGTTGTCACCCAAACATTTCCTTTGTTCAGTCAATTAATAACTGAAACTACTATGGAGGATTGGGTCACTCGTTTTCTGTTACGCAGCCAAGCAGTAGAGCCTGAGTTCCACCATATTGCGACTGAGTTTGTACGCTTTGTGCAATCTGAAAACCGTACATTGCCCTCACAGCACGTTACTGTATTGGAATATGAATGGGTTGTCTTCAACACGGAAATTAATGCCGAGAGAGTCACGTTACCAGCAGTGCAATTACCAAAATCATTCTCTGCTGAATGGCTATTTAATTGCGAAATTGAAATAAACCCAACATTGCAGCTTATTGAAGTGCCATTTCATATTAAAAATAATGAGATTGATTTCATTAATGAAAATGAGCCACTACAAGCTTATGCTGTTTATCGAAATACAATGCATCAGGTTTTATCGCAGCCGTTGACCACAAACGACCGACTTATATTGGCATCGTTATACCAATATAAATCTATCCGTTTTGAGGTACTAAATAGCGACGTTAATGATTACTTACCAATTAACAGCATCGTTAATTGGATTAAACACTTTAACCAAACAGATCTTATTAGAGTCAAAGAAGTATCGGATATATAAATTCGCTAATTAGCTCTAATCAATATTTAATAGGAGATCAATCATGATCCAAAAAATCAGTTCATTCTTTGATGGCATTTTTGAAAAATGCAAACGCTTCGACTTTATTGCACTATTAGGCGTAAGACTATTTTTATTACCTGTAATATATGAAGGTGCTCATTCAAAAGTGCTTGGGTTCAACGGTACCGTTGAGTTTTTTGCCTCGTCCAAAGCAGAGGGGGGCTTAAACTTACCTTTTCCTGAATTATTAGCATTCTTAGCCACTGCAACAGAAGTCTCTGGTTTAATCTGTATTGCGTTAGGGCTATTTACCCGCTTAATTTCGATTCCGATGATGGTGGTAATGACTGTTGCCAGTGCCATGGTTCACTGGAGCCACGGTTGGCTGTCCATTGCTTCAAACGATATGGAATCGGCGGCACGCTTTAATAACTTTATCATTTGGCTAGCTGAAAACTTCCCAGGTCGTTATAACTACATTACTGAACTAGGTGACCCAGTGATCCTTAATAACGGTATGGAGTTCTCAATTACCTACTTCGTTATGCTACTTGTCTTGTTCTTCTACGGCGGTGGTCGTTATGTAAGTGCAGACTATTGGCTACACAAAGCAGTGAATAAAAAATAATAATTAATCTCGGAAGAGAAACAAATACTAGTCAGTATAAAAAGGAAGCCGTTGTATAACAACGGCTTTTGTTTATCTAACGCCTTACTCGACTCCGAGCATTCGATGCAACTATTAAACGATTAACCAATACCTTCTTCTTAGTCTCGCTTGCCGCTTTTAGCTCACGGATAATCCGGCTAATTTCAGTATCAAGATATTTAGCGGTTTTGCTTCGTACCATCGCAGTAATTACCTTGTCTGCATTATCTGGCAACGGCTGCATTAATGCCCATTTGTAACTGTAGTTATTATCAGCAATGTTTTGCGCTTCACTGTAAATCGACGTTTTTGGTATCACTACATCTTCAGCCCGACCTAAACGTCGACAATATTCTTCCACGACTGGGCTGCGATAAAATGGTAGCTCCCCTTCGCTATACAGCTTCGGCCCAAGTTCTTGCGCTATCGTCA
Organism: Photobacterium makurazakiensis; assembly: GCF_050336715.1. Taxonomy (NCBI): domain Bacteria; kingdom Pseudomonadati; phylum Pseudomonadota; class Gammaproteobacteria; order Vibrionales; family Vibrionaceae; genus Photobacterium; species Photobacterium makurazakiensis. The sequence continues at coordinate 49,101 of NZ_JAKJSJ010000015.1, read as the reverse complement.
CCTTTGACTCCATCACAAAGCGACTGGCGTTCGTTACTTTCGCTGACGGCTTTTCTGGCGCTGAATAATAAATACATGCCTTTTGTTTAGCTCTTGTCATGCCGACATAGGCCAACCGGCGCTCTTCCTCAATATCGGCACCAATACTACCTGACGATTTGTTCATGTATGGGAAAGCATCTTTATCCCAGAACGGTAAATGCACCTGCTCGTATTCGCAGCCTTTAGCTCGGAAAATTGTGGTTAATTGAACACTCTCTTGTGCATTCTCGCCTTGTTGACCGTTATTTTTACTTGAACCATTCTGAAGCCCTGACTGATAGGTGTAGTACTCGAAATATTGCAGCGCTTTAGCACAGTCTTGATCCATACTGTCGAGCACGGTACTTACACTGTCTAACCGCTCGATTGCTTCTTCTATTTCGCTTGCTGTCGCTTCAGTTTTCCAAATCCAAGTATCGAGGCCACTTTCTTTTCGATATTGTTTATAAACATCTGCCGCTTTAAGGCTGCCTTTACGCATAAGCCGCGCCAGCAGTTCAAGACGCTCGGTTAAGGTTTCCAACTTAAGCGTTGGATTAGCTTTTTCATAACGGCCAATAAATGTCAGCCATGCCGTCGGCTCCATACCCGCTAATTGCTCACATAATGGCTTCAAGGTTTTATTTGGGACATAACAATGTGGAAAACCCATAACACTGAATAACAAGGCAGATTTTTGTTGTGGTGCTTGCTCTTGAAAACGCCCCGTTGCTAGCGCCATCAATTCCATCAATAACTTTACTTCTCGACTATTCGCTAATACCGAAGGCACTGGCATATGGTATGGCACTTTCTTACTAAGAAACGCCAACTCAAATAACAGGGTTTGAGACCAACGACGGACCAGAATGGCAACCTCAGACGGTTTACCACCATCTTGAAGGTAATCTTGAATAGATTGGGCGACTTCCCCCACCTGCCGAGCTGAACCGCATTCAATGACTTGAGTATCTTTCACACCCTCGCAAGATGTTGTTAAGAAATCGCTGAAGCGCTGCTTGTTATTAGCAATAAGATGGCTTGCCGCAAGTGCAAGGCTATGGCCAAAACGGAAGGTTTGCGACAAGGTGTAGGTTTTGGCTGGAGCAAAGCTCTCATCAAAATCCAGCATAAACTGCGGGGCACTTCCGCGCCATTTGTAGATACACTGGTCAATATCACCCACAGCCACTAGCTGTGTGTTATCGCCCAACAACTGTTTGAGTAAGCGGTATTGCGCCGTGTTAATATCCTGAAATTCATCAACAACCACCAGCTTGCAGTGCTGATGGTAATGCTGGCGAATCGCATCGTTACCTTCCAGTAGCTTTACTGTTTCAACCAACCAGTCATCGAAGAACAAAGTACGCTGCTGCTTTCTCAACTCTTCAAACTTTTCATAACCATCGATGATAAACAGGTAATCACGGTTTATTTCTGCCAACTTGAAAACTTCATAAGGCGACAACATGTATGCCTTCACCAAGCCAATGAAACTCAGCAGCAGTTCAATGGTTTTCGGATCTTTAATAACCTGCTGTCGTTGATAGGTTTTCTCAAGACCTGCAATCTCTCGAAGAATCCCCTTCACTAACGCCTTATCACTCTCACCACTTTGATAATCGACACGAAAACCTGTGTCGCGCAAAAAACCGGTTTGGTTAAGAAACTTCAAACAAAAACTATGAAATGTATGCACAGGTACAGGCTGCTCTATGCCAGCCGTCTGTAGTTTGGCTTGAAAATCGGTACGAATATCCCGATTAAACATCATTACCAGCATTTCTTGAGCATTTATGGTGGTAAGTTTTTGTTCAATTAACCCAACCAGTGTGGTGGTTTTCCCTGTCCCCGCCCCTGCGATACAAAGTGCATTGCCATCTTGATGTTGTATGAATGCTGATTGTTCAGTGGTGTAACGGGTCATAACAGGCCTAACGGGAAGAAAACAGGATAGTGATTCTGCCACAGTTCTTGCTTTGCTCGTGAAGAAAATTCGAGCAGTTAAACCATATTCTCATATCGGTGTAAYATTATTTTGCGCAATCGTTTGCCTTTCTTGCTGAAAGGCTACGATTCTTCTGCTATTATCGCCTAAAATTCGTTGCGTACTGGGCAACTTACCCTGCGTTAACATGCTTTCTTCGTTATCTTCTGAAATAGGAATTCGCCATGAGCCTTGCTGATCAAGTTCTCGCTGTAAATGATGACCTGCCAATCCGTACCGACAAACCCGTTCACAGTGGTAAGGTACGTTCTGTATACTGGTTAACTGAGGCCGACAGCCGCCGCCTAATCGAAGAGAAAGGATACAACGTCAAACCTGATGCGCCACTTGCTATCATGGTGATCAGTGATCGTATTTCTGCATTTGACTGTATCTGGCACGGTGAAGGTGGCTTAAAAGGTGTTCCGGGAAAAGGGGCTGCCTTAAACGCGATTTCAAACCACTGGTTCAAGTTATTCCGTGAAAACGGATTAGCTGACAGTCATATTCTTGATATTCCCCACCCATTTGTTTGGATTGTTCAGAAAGCTAAGCCCGTTATGGTTGAAGCGATTTGTCGTCAGTACATTACTGGCTCAATGTGGCGTGCTTATAGTAAAGGTGAGCGTAACTTCTGTGGTATTGAACTGCCAGAAGGCCTGAAAAAAGATCAGAAGTTACCTGAACTACTCATGACCCCTTCAACCAAAGGGATCTTAAAAGGTATTCCAAATGTACCTGAAGTAGATGATGTCAACGTCACTCGCCACGATCTTGAAGCGAACTATGAAGCATTCAATTTCCGTAGCACGGATGATATAGCCCACTACGAGAAGCTATTGCAGGAAGGCTTCAATGTGATCAGCAAAGAACTTGAAGATATCAATCAAATCTTTGTTGATACCAAGTTTGAGTTTGGCTACGTCACCGATGCTGCAGGTCAGGAAAAGCTGATTTACATGGACGAAGTAGGTACACCAGACTCTTCTCGCATCTGGGATGAATCCGCTTACCGTGACGGCAAGATTGTCGAAAACTCAAAAGAAGGTTTTCGCCAGATGTTACTTAACCACTTCCCTGATCCAGACATTCTATTAAATAAAGATCGCATGGAAGAACGTTTCGCCTTAGCACGCGAAAATGAGCTCCCGGTTGAAGCATTGATGGAAGTATCGAAGGTTTACACTGGGATTGCGGAAAAAGTAACGGGTCAAAAGATCGTTCTTAGCGAAAATCCAAAAGCAGAAATTGTCGAAGTGCTTCGTGAGCAATACGGTCTAATCGACTAATTGGCTTACCCGATACTCCTCTGATACGAAAAGGTAGCGTAAGCTACCTTTTTTCTCTTTGTTCTAGCGAATTAACAGCAGACTCGTTCGATTTATCCACTCCCCCCTATGGCATTGCTAGCTAGTCCCAAAAAATTAATGCGCCAGTTCACAATATTATAGAATTATCATTAACACTTTTGTTACCATGCCGACACAATATACAAACTAACCACCTGTACTTTAGAGGGATCGTATGAAGTTCAGTTATAAAGTTGTTGCTACTTCATCAGCAATACTATTAGCAGCCTTGTCGTTGCTATCCATCAACCAATATTTCAATACCAAAAAATACATCGAATCTCATATCACCCAAAGCACGAATGAGATTGTCAGCGGTGTGAGCAATACGGTTAATGCAGAGCTTTCGAGCAGTAAATCACTCGCTACCTATATTGCAAGTATGGTGAGTGATGATCTGAGCTTGGAGAGCATTCACTCCGTAATTGACAAGCCGATTGTTAAGCAATCATTTGTGCTTACTGGGCTAGGGTTTGAAAATGATGGCAGCTTCACCAGCAACGATCCTAACTGGAATCCGGGTGAAAATTGGGAGCCTCGTGCTCGACCGTGGTACATCGATAGTAAACAAGCACGTGATGTCATTATAACGGCTCCTTATACCGATGCCGTCACCAATGAGTTGCTAGTCTCAATTGCCAGTCCTTTAATGACTAATAATCAATTCCAAGGCGCGATCTTCTTTGATATGCCCCTGACTAGCTTGGCTGAGTTAGTTAACCAAATCAATTTATTCGATGCTGGCTATCTCTTCATTGTTTCGGAAAAAGGCACTGTTATTGCCCACCCAAACAGCGATTACAATGGAAAACCGATGTCATCATTCCTTGGTGAGCACTCAATTTCCACACAAATGAAAAACATTGAGTTAAACGGCGCACCAAGCAAGCTATCCTTTACTAAAATTGCCGGACAGGAATGGTATATTGGTGCAATTCTTGATGAACAGCGCGCATTTGCTGCCGTAAACCAGCTTCGCACAGAGGCCATTATCTACTCTTTAGTCTCCCTTCTAGCTGGTATTATTGCGTTGTTATTACTAATTAAAGTATTAATGCGACCATTAACCAACCTTAATACTGCAATTGAAGATGTCGCAACAGGTCAAGGGAACTTAACCCGCCGTCTCGATACCAATACCGATGAAGAGTTTGCCGCACTTGCCAAAGGCTTTAATGCTTTCAGCGAGAAAATTCAAAACCTTATCATTGAGTCAAAATCACTGAGCAATGATATCCTCGCAGGCACAGAACAAAATGCTGTAGGTGCTCAACAATCTACAGTTGCCATGGCTTCACAGTTAAAAGAGCTCGACCAGCTTGCCACGGCAATGCATGAAATGGCCGCCACATCAGGTGAAGTTGCCAATAATGCACAAGGCGCAGCAACTGCAGCTCAGCAAGCTGACGTCGCCGTTCAAGATGGCGGAAAGATTGTTTCACATACCGCTGTAGCTATCTCTGAACTATCCCAACAAATTGATGATGCGGTTGAGGTTGTACTTCAACTTGAAAGATCGACTGGTAATATTGAATCAATCTTAAAGGTAATTAATGAAATTGCCGATCAAACCAACTTACTGGCTTTAAACGCAGCAATTGAAGCAGCGCGTGCGGGAGAGTCTGGACGTGGGTTTGCCGTTGTTGCCGATGAAGTTCGGACACTCGCTCACCGTACCCAACAATCAACCACTGAAATTCGACAAATGATTGAACAGCTGCAATCTGGCGCACAGTCAGCCGTTTCCGTCATGGAGCAAAGTAAGCACACTGCGGTAACAACAGTGGACAAATCTAAAGAAGCCGATGGCGCATTAATTAAAATAAGCGATGCGATTCAACAGATAAACGACATGAATTTGCAAATTGCTTCCGCAGCTGAAGAGCAGAGCTTGGTCGCAGAAGAAATTAATACCAACACACTTAATATCAAGGAACTCAGCGTCGAAGTTGCCACAGCAGCTCAAGGGGCAGAAGAAGCCTTAAAGGCACAAACACAAAAAGTGAAAGAGCAAGATTCAGTCTTGAATAAGTTTGTTGTTTAACCGTTAACTTTGCGGCAGCTCCCTATTGGGAGCTGTCTTTTACAAGCTGTATAAACTTCTCACGCGTTGGGTCTGACAACCTATCGTTCCATATCAACCCTATATCCCACACCGTATAATCACCATTTAACGTAATGAAACGAATATTCACAGGGCTGATTGCCTTCGTGCTTGAGGGCACGATGGTATAACCCAGTCGAGCCGATACCAGTGCAAGAAGCGTTAGTATGTCATCAGCTTCTTGCTCAACGTTCAATGTCTGTTCTGATTCATATAGAAATCGTTCAATATACTGGCTAAGGCCTGGACCTCGTGCGGGGTTGAGCCGCAAATAATCAAGACGAGAAAGTGATGACCATAAATCGTTTTCGTCAACCAACTCATCCTGATGTACCGCAATGACAAGCTTATCGGTGCAAAGAGGTATCCCTTTAAGTGGCAGGTCAACAGGTAAGCGATTGAAACTAAGTTGAAGATCGCCTGATAGCAATGAATCTATTTGATATWGTGATGGCGTATCATTCAATGTGATATGTACGTTCGGGTAACACTGCTTAAATGCGGCAATACATTGTGGTGCCTGATGGTATGTTGAAATACCAAAGCCGATATTGAGGTAACCTTGCGTCCCCTCTGCAACAGAACGTGATAACGACTTAAAGCTATCAAAGTGCGTAACCATACGCCTCGCCTCAGGTAACAAGGTTTTACCAACTTGCGTTAACGCAGCACCATGCCTTCCCCGCTCAAACAGCGCTGCATCCATATATTCTTCAAGCCGTTGAATCTTTTTCGTTAATGCAGACTGCGTGATGAAAAGGTGTTCAGACGCAACCCGGTAATTACTATCTTCTGCTAACTGACAAAAAGCTCGAAGCTGATCGATATCCATTCCATTAGCTCATTAAAATAAGAATTTTATTCATTATAAGGAATGAGTGTTTTTTTCTAAACTGGCTCCATCACGTTTCATGTTAATCAGGAGCCTTATAATGAAAGATGTACGCGTTGCTTCCGTCCAGTTTAACCACCATGCTGGCGATAAAGACTATAACCTCTCTGTCATCCAACACTATGTAGAAAAAGCGTCACAGCAAGGTGTAGAAATTATCGTATTTCCAGAGATGTGTATAACAGGCTATTGGCATGTGTCTAAACTCGAGAAAGCTGACATCGAAGCACTGTCAGAGCCGGTGCCACAAGGTAATTCCACTCAATATTTACAGGCGCTTGCAACTAAGTTTAGGATGAGTATCGGCGCTGGCCTGATTGAAAAAAACGATGACGGGAAACTCTATAATACGTTTGTATTCGCCATGTCAGATGGAACCATTGCCAAGCACCGTAAACTCCATACTTTTGTTAGTAAACATATGGATAGTGGCAGCGACTACACCGTATTCGACACCCCTCATGGCTGTCGTGTGGGTATTCTTATTTGTTGGGATAACAACTTGGTTGAAAATGTACGTATTACCGCATTGAAAGGTGCCGATATCCTCATTGCTCCTCATCAAACCGGGGGATGCCAATCACGAAGCCCGAATGCAATGAAAGGGATTGATCCTCAGCTTTGGTATAACCGTAAAATTGACCCTGATGCGATTCGTGCAGAGATGCAAGGTAGCAACGGACGCCAATGGTTGATGCGCTGGTTGCCAGCACGAGCACACGACAACGGAATGTTCCTTATTTTCAGCAATGGTGTTGGCGTGGATGTAGATGAGGTACGTACTGGCAATGCAATGATCCTAAGTCCATATGGTGAAACAATCGCAGAATCAGACAGCTTTGAAGATGATATGGTCATTGCTGATCTTAAAGCAAAGGAGCTAGAGATGTGTACTGGTCGACGATGGATCCGTGGGCGACGACCAGACTTATACCAACCTTTAACAGTGCAAAGCGGGAACGAACTATCACCTTTTGATGCCCGATTTGCTGATAAGTAAAATCAGACTCCGTTTATACTCAAGCAACAACACAGCTGCAGGTGATAATACCTGCAGCCAATAAAACAGTACCCCACACCCTTCAATTCTTTTCGCCTACCGCTTCGTTAAACGCCATACACGCACGGGTTCCCCTCCGCCAAGCGGTAACATTTCACCAAAGAAATGCATCAATATCGTTTACCACAACACAAATCACTGCAACAAGTCATCAAGCCAAATCATTAGACCACAATTGATTAGTCCTCATAACATCCCACCAAATCCCCACCCCACTTCAACAGTAACAACTATGCAAAAATTAAGAGTATTTGTGATCACACCCTTATATTGTTACCATACCACCGAAAAATTTGCTTAGAGGTCTAATCATATTATTAGATAATAACCATTAAACCTCTCAGTTTTCAGCAAAAAACCATTAAGGATAAAACGTTTACGTTTATTTATGGATAGTAAATTTAAAAAATACAGTATTGACACGACCGACTATCAAGTTGGTCAGGACAACATACAAAAATGGGGTTTTGATATACATAACCCAGTATTCGGCATCAGCGCAGGATTGATCATTTTCTTCCTGACGACCCTCATCATTGTTGACCCTGGCACAGCAAAAGATGCGTTAAATAGCTTAAAAAATGGCATCATTGAGAGTTTCGATTCACTCTTCATGTGGTCAGCCAACTTCTTTGTTCTTTTCACGCTAGCATTGATTTTCTCTCCATTTGGCAAAATCCGCATTGGTGGTAAAGAGGCCAAATCAGAACACTCCACAGCATCTTGGTTGTCGATGCTATTTGCAGCAGGAATGGGTATTGGCCTTCTTTTTTGGGGGGTCGCCGAGCCAGCAGCTTATTTTACTGATTGGTGGGGAACGCCTTTCAATGTCGAACCATATACTGAAGAAGCAAAAGCGTTAGCAATGGGCGCGACGATTTTCCACTGGGGTATTCACGGTTGGTCAATCTATGGAATCGTTGCATTATCACTCGCTTTTTTTGCTTATAATAAAGGATTGCCATTATCAATTCGTTCTGTTTTCTATCCAATTTTTGGTGATAGAGCATGGGGCTGGCTGGGTCACACCATTGATATCATGGCGGTGTTGGCTACGCTATTTGGCTTAGCAACCTCTCTTGGTTTAGGCGCTCAGCAAGCGACAAGTGGTATTAATCACGTCTTTGGTACTGATGGTGGCATTGGCATGCAGTTAGCGGTGATTGCATTTGTTACTTTAATTGCTGTTTTTTCCGTTATTCGCGGCATTGATCACGGTGTGAAAATGCTGAGTAAAGTGAATATGTTTTTCGCATTTGCTTTGCTCATTTTCGTGGCCTACGTTAGCTTTGATATTGTTATAAGCTCAGTGCCTTCAACGCTTATGGCCTATGTAGAAAACATTGTTGCATTTAGTAACCCACATGGGCGAGAAGATACAACGTGGATGCACGGTTGGACAGTATTCTATTGGGCATGGTGGATTTCATGGTCACCATTTGTAGGCATGTTTATTGCCCGTATTTCCAAGGGTCGAACAGTTCGTGAGTTTTTGACTGCCGTCATCTTTATTCCTTCATTAGTGGTTATCGTTTGGATGGCAATTTTCGGCGGAATCGCAATTGACCAACTAATGAATCAAGTTGGCGAACTTGGTGCTAATGGTTTAAATGATATTTCGCTGACGCTTTTCCATGTTTATGATGCGTTACCGTTTGGTTCTGTTCTTTCAGTTCTTTCAATTCTATTAGTGTTGATATTCTTCATCACCTCGTCAGATTCTGGCTCGCTGGTTATCGACAGTATTACATCTGGCGGTAAGATAGATGCCCCCGTTCCGCAAAGAATCTTTTGGGCAACCGTTGAGGGGGCTATCGCTGGCGCTATGCTCTGGATTGGTGGTGCAGAAGCGCTACAAGCGCTGCAGTCAGGTGTTGTCACAACCGCACTGCCCTTTACATTTGTTTTATTGTTAATGTGTGTCAGCCTGATTAAAGGCCTAAACAGCGAACGTTCGGCTTACCAAGCACATGCTACCGCATAACTTGCTTTCATCGCTTTATCAGTCGTAAAAAAGGGCTAGCATACGCTAGCCCTTTTTATTTCTTCACCAGATTATTATAAGGCTGATAAATATTACTGCTGTGCTAGCTCTACCGCTTGCTGCAACTTATCGGCTTCTACATAACCGCCAAGTACTGTCACATTGTCAATTGACGCGCCTGATGTCGGCATAACAACATACGCAGGCGTACCACTGAAACCAAGTTGCTGTGCCAAGTTTACAGACTTAGTTAGTTCATCTGACCATGCACTTAAATCTTCTATTTTCATGTCAACGCCGGCTTCAGACGCCAAATTTAAAAGTACTTCTTCAGTTAATGGATTGCCCTGCTGCGCTGACTCCATCATGCTATGGTGGAAAGCTGTAAACCCTTCTTCTCCCTGCTGCTTAAAGACTTCAAGACTCGCTTGCGCTGCAGTATTTGATAGCGGAGAACGCTTGGCTAAAACGGGGAAGTTTTTCACTAGTAGCTTAGCGTCAGAGTTTGCTTCAAGCACAGACTCAACGACAGGTGATGCTTTAATACAGTACGAGCATTGGTAATCTAAAAACTTAATGATTGCAACTTTCGCGTCCTTACTGCCTTCAAAAGGCGTGGTTTCATTTTCAAGCAATGCCGCTTCAAGCTTCACAGCTTGCTCAACTTGCATCTGATTCATTCGTGCTTGTTCGCGAGCTTTTAACTCGTTACTTGCAGCGATAAGTACTTCTGGGTTGTTTACTAAGTACTCCATTGCCACTTTACCAATTTCTTGTTTTTCAGCATCAGTAAAAAGAGACGTTGCAGTTGTATCATTGGCAGCAAGTGCCGTGGTTGAAAGTGACGCGAATACAAGGGCAGCAAGTGTACGTTTAATCATTCTAATGACCTTTATGGTTGTGATTGACCAACTAACCATAAAGGTTGGAGCTAACACCAAGGTCAATGTGATTTACTGGCTGAACATCACATTCCTTGAAAATGCATCCCTAGAAAGCCTATTCCGAGAAAGTCTACTCCAAGAAAGCCCTATACCCAGAAAATAATAAAGGGCTAGCCGAAGCTAACCCTTTGCAACATGTACTTTATTAATCTATGCCGTTGGTTTTACAGGCTCTCCCTGCTCATCACCACTATCAGCAACTGGCTGAGATCCACCTTTCAGTCTCTTTTCCCAGTAGTCAGCATTTTTGATGCCTAGCTTAACAGGGTCAAAGGTAAACTCTTTAACACCAGCTTTCTGCTGCTCTTCGTAATCTTTCAGTGCTTTTAGCGCTGGCTTAGATAGGAAGAAGATAATCAAAATACCGACAATGTTTAGCCATGCCATTAGGCCAACACCTACATCACCCATTGCCCATGCTAAGTTCGCCGCTTTCACAGTACCGTAGAACACAGAAGCAACTAGGATAATTTTCAGAATAAACATCATACCCGGTACTTTCACAGTACGGCGGATATACGCAATGTTGGTTTCAGCAATGTAGTAGTAAGCCAGAATGGTAGTAAAGGCAAAGAAGAACAAAGCAAATGCAATGAACGGTTTACCGATACCTGGCATCGCGCTTTCAATCGCCATCTGTGTAAACACAGGACCATTAGCACTAATATCAGACGCAAGGTTCTGAACCAAGAACACACCTTCAGCACCACCGTGTACGTTATAAGCACCAGTGATAATAATCATAAAGGCCGTCGCGGAACATACTAGCAATGTATCAATATAGATTGAAAACGACTGAACTAAACCTTGCTGTGCAGGGTGTTGGACATCTGCAGCAGCTGCTGCATGAGGACCTGTACCTTGACCAGCTTCGTTAGAGTAAATACCACGCTTAACACCCCAACCAATTGCAGCACCAACACCAGCCATTGGCGAAAATGCATCACCAACAATCATTCCGAACACTGTTGGAACCATATTGATGTTTAGTAGGATAATAATGAACGCGATAATGATATAAGCCAATGCCATAAATGGCACAACAATCTGTGTGAAACTTGCAATACGTTTAACGCCACCAAAAATGATGAATGCCAGAATCACTGAAACAAAGGCACCCGTTACAATTTTTGCAAGGCTAAACGTACCAATGGTTGTTTCAATCATACCGCCAGTACCGAATGCCGCTTCAACCGCGTTACCGATACTGTTGGATTGAACACCTGGAAGTAGTACACCACAAGCGAAGATAGTCGCGATAGCAAAAACCCATGCATACCACTTCTGACCCATCGCCTTTTCAATGTAATAGGCGGGACCACCACGGAACTGACCGTCTTCATCTTCTTCTTTGTAGATCTGAGCCAGAGCAGATTCGCTGTATGCAGTTGCTGCACCAAGAAATGCAACTACCCACATCCAAAAGACTGCACCTGGTCCACCGAAACCGATAGCCGCAGCAACACCTGCGATATTACCAGTACCAACTCGTCCAGAAAGGGAAACGGCTAATGCTTGAAAAGAGGAAATACCCTGTGCTGAACTTTTACCTGATAACAATAGTCGCCACATCTCTCTGAAGTGACGAATTTGCACGAAACGTGTTGTGATGGAGTAAAACAAACCGGCGCCTAGGCACAAATAAATCAGTACCGGACTCCAAATTATTCCATTTAAAAAATCTACTAACGACTGCATTAATAACTCCCTGTCTGCTTGGCTAATGCTTCGTCAGTATAATAAGCAAATTGTAAGTGTTTTGTTAAGGATTTTATTTTGTCACTCAATTCAACGTGATTACCAGCACGATACAGCAACATTTAAACAACAAACTGATATTTAAACTGGATATAATGAAATTATTGGCCTATATGACCATTTTTCAGGAAAATTCAGCCAGGAAAATTGCACAATAAACAAGCAAACAAACCTAAAAACCTTTAGAGCATCACAATTTTCACCTAACACTAACTAAAATTAGAGACATAAATCTACTTTTACGTTTTTCTAGAAGAGACTCGCGAGTTATAGACATAGTGTTAAATTATCGATCATATGAAGCTACCAGCATAATATACTTGAGCTTGAAATAAGATATGACATTTTTATTTTATAAATAAAAAACGCAGGCCGAAGCCTGCGTTTTATTATGAATAACCTAATACAGTTAAACGTTACACATCATAAGTTGTTGATGAAATATCGCCGCCTGTACCTGTCCAATTCGTATGGAAAAACTCACCACGTGGACGGTCAGTACGCTCATAAGTGTGAGCACCGAAGTAGTCACGTTGAGCTTGAAGTAGGTTAGCAGGAAGACGAGCTGTCGTATAACCGTCTAGGAACGTTAGTGCAGACGTCATACACGGCATTGGGATACCCGATTCCATTGACTTAGCAGCCACTTTACGCCATGCAACCATACAGTTGTCTAGAATGCCCTTGAAGTAAGCATCTGAACCTAGGAATGCGATCTCTGGGTTTGCTTCATAAGCATCACGAATGTTGCCTAGGAACGCAGAGCGGATGATACAACCACCACGCCACATTAGTGCAACATTACCGTAGTTTAGATCCCAACCATTTTCGTTCGACGCTTCGCGCATTAGCATGAAACCTTGAGCGTAAGAAATGATCTTAGAAGCGAGTAGCGCTTGACGGATTGCATCAACCCACTCTTGCTTGTCGCCTTCAACTGGAGAGACTGTCTTACCGAACAGTTGCTCAGCTTCAACACGTTGGTCTTTAAGTGCAGACAGGCAGCGAGAGAATACAGACTCAGTGATTAGCGTTAGTGGGATACCCATGTCTAATGCGTTGATGCCCGTCCACTTACCTGTGCCTTTTTGGCCAGCAGTATCTAGGATCTTCTCTACTAGCGCTTCACCATCTTCATCTTTGTAGCCAAGGATGTCAGCAGTGATTTCTACTAGGTAGCTGTCTAGCTCAGTTTTGTTCCAGTCAGCAAATACAGCCTGCATTTCGTCGTGGTTCATACCTAGGCCATCTTTCATGAACTGGTATGCTTCAGTGATCAGCTGCATGTCACCGTATTCGATGCCATTGTGAACCATCTTAACGAAGTGACCAGCACCGTCGTTGCCAACCCAGTCACAGCAAGGCTCACCAGCGTCAGTTTTCGCTGCAATACCTTGGAAAATAGGTTTAACATGTGGCCATGCATCAGGGGAACCACCAGGCATGATTGAAGGACCGAAACGAGCGCCTTCTTCACCACCAGAAACACCAGTACCGATAAAGTGGATACCTTTCTCACGTAGCGCTTCAACACGACGGTTTGTGTCTGGGAAGTTAGTGTTACCGCCATCAATGATGATGTCGCCTTTGTCCAGAAGTGGTACAAGCTTGTCGATGAACGTGTCTACAACGTCACCAGCACGAACCATTAGCATCACTTTACGTGGCGCTTCTAGCTTCTCAACGAGCTCTTCTAGAGAGTAAGCACCAACAATGTTGGTCCCTTTAGCTGGGCCTTCTAGGAACTCGTCTACTTTAGCAGCAGTACGGTTATGAGCCACAACTTTGAATCCGTTATCGTTCATATTAAGGATCAAGTTCTGACCCATTACAGCTAGTCCGATAACACCAATATCAGCTTTCATTTACTTCTCCTTATGCCAGCTCTTTGGCTGCTTCTGAATCTAAATACCATTCTGTGATGCCCGTTTTGGCTTTCACTTTCGCTGCTGGATATAAATCAGCGGCTGGGGCTTGTTCGACAATTTCTTTTAAAACATCAGCTTTACTAGCACCAAGTACTAAGTATGTGATGCGTTTTGCGTTTTCAAGCAAATGTGCCGTTTTGGTAACACGAATTTGACGTGATTCTGGATGTGCAGCAATGGCAGCAATATCTGTTGTTTTATAATCAGTTTGCCCAGGGAATAACGATGCTGTATGACCGTCTGTGCCCATCCCTAACAACACCCAATCAAACGCTGGTGCACCGTTTTCTTCCGGTATAACGGATTGCATTTCTTCTGCAAAGCGAATTACTTCCATTGCCGCGAACTCTTCACCGCGAATACGGTGGATGTTCTCCGCAGGTATAGCAATATGGTCAAATAAAAGCGCTTTTGCCTGACCGTAATTACTTTGTTCGTTGTCAGGTGCTACGCAACGCTCATCACCCCACCAGAAGTGTAAATTCGCCCACTCAATACTCGTCGCATAGTCTGAACCAGCTAGAAATGAGAATAACTGTGATGGTGTACTACCACCAGATAATGAGATATGTACAGGACGGCCTAGCTGGCTATATTCCTTTAGGCTTTCAGCAAGCGCTTCAACAACGTTTGCTGAGCTTTCAAATACTTGGTAATTCATTTACTTATAGCTCGCAGTAATCTGTATTCGTCAGGTTTTTACATGGGAAACGCCATTCACGATTATCGCCAGACAGCAATTCATCGGCTTCTTTAGGGCCCCATGTACCCGCAGCGTATCCATATAGGTGCTCTGGGTTTTGCTTGTATTGCAGGATCGGTTCAACGAACTTCCAACACGCTTTCACCGCATCGGTACGGGCAAATAACGTAGCGTCACCTTTCATCGAATCTAGCAACAAACGCTCGTAAGCGGTAAGCATATGGGTTTCTTCTAGGCTTTCATAATGAAAGTCCATCGACACTTCTTTAGCTTCAAAGCCCGCACCCGGCTTTTTAAGACCGAAACTCATTAAAATGCCTTCATCAGGCTGAATACGAATAATCAGTTTATTTTCAGGCGCATTAGCACCAAATACGGGATGTGGTGTTTTCTTGAAGTGAATAACAACTTCCGTTACCCGAGTAGGTAGACGCTTACCAGTACGTACATAGAACGGCACACCATTCCAACGCCAGTTGTCGATAAACATCTTCAAGCCGACATACGTCTCGGTACGAGAATCTTCTGCTACACCAGGTTCTTCACGATAGCCGACTAGATGATCATTACGTACATCAGACTCCGTATATTGCCCCAAGACGAGGTTATTTTTTAAATCGTTGTCAGATAACGGTTTCAAGCTCTGGAAAACTTTCATCACCTCGTCACGCATCGTATCAGCATTGATTGCTGCAGGTGGCTCCATACCAACCATGGCTAATACTTGAAGCAGGTGGTTCTGGAACATGTCACGAACCGCGCCAGCACCATCGTAGTAACCACCACGCTCTTCTACCCCAAGGAATTCCGCTGCGGTAATTTCAACATAATCAATGAAATTACGATTCCAAAGAGGTTCAAACATACCATTGGCAAAACGGAAAACCAGAAGGTTTTGGACTGTTTCTTTACCTAGGTAGTGGTCGATACGGTAGATTTGGTGTTCTTGGAAATGAGCATGGAGATCTTTATCTAGCTGCTCCGCAGTGGCAAGATCATAACCGAATGGCTTTTCAACGATTAAACGCTTCCAACCATTCTGTTCGGTATTCAGGCCGTGAGCCGCTAGACTCTGAGGGATAACGCTGTAAAGACTTGGGGGAGTTGCTAGATAGAAGGTGGTATTACCTTGAGTTTGATAAACCGTTTCTATTTCATCAAGGCGATGTTTTAACTTTGCGTAATCTTCAACATCTGATGTATCAATCGCTTGATAATGAAGCCGCTGACAAAAGGCTTCAAGAGTGTCAGAGTCGACCTTTTCGTTTTCGGTTAATGACGCTTTCAGCTTCTGCTGAAACTCTTCATCAGAATAATGCGTTCGGCTAACCCCTAAAATGGCGAACTCTTCTGAGAGTAATCCGTTGGCATAAAGATGATAGAAGGCTGGAATCAACTTGCGATGGGTTAAATCACCCGACGCACCGAAGATGACAATACAATTATTTTCAGGCTTGACCATAATGCTTTCCCACTCACCTGATTCCATCAGGGCAAGTTATTCATTTTATTAATTTCGCACGATACTATCACTAACTAACAAAAGTGATAGTAGGTTTTACCTATAGGATTGATAGGTAAAACATCGGAATGCTGAAATAATAGTCAAGCACGAAAAAATCGCTCTAAAAACACCCACCCCTGACACAATAATTAACCATTTAAAAGTGGTATTACCAGCTACCCAGCTGTTAATGAAACTAATTGCTGTGTGTATGCTTGTTTAGGTTGAGTGAATAAAGTTTCCGTATCGCCATGCTCAACAACCTGCCCTTGTTTCAATACTAACGTGTAATGACATAACGACTTTACGACATTAAGATCATGGCTGATAAACAAATAACTAAGCCCATGTTTATGCTGAAGCGATTTCAATAGATCTAATACCTGAGACTGAACGGTTCTATCTAATGACGATGTGGGTTCGTCCAAAAGAATGAATTCGGGCTTGAGTACAATTGCGCGTGCAATCGCAATGCGTTGACGCTGGCCACCTGAAAACTCATTTGGGTATCGATGCCGGGTGGCAGGATCAAGCTCTACTTCCTTCATTGCATCGCAAATCACCTGCTCTTCTTGCTCTGGTGTGAGCGACTTATGAATTTTTAGTCCCTCACCAATAATTTGAGCCACAGACATGCGCGGGTTTAGTGCCGAAAATGGGTCTTGAAAAACAACTTGCAGCTTACTACGAAACGGGAGCATTTCTTTACGGCTTAACCGAGAAATATCCTGGCCATCAAACTCAATATGACCTTCACTGTCTAACAGCTTTAGAATTGCCATACCTGTCGTCGACTTGCCTGACCCGCTTTCCCCAACGAGCCCAACACTGTGGCCTTTTCGAAGTAAGAAACTCACATCAGTTACGGCTTTGATATGCCCTTGAACGCGTTTTAATATCCCGCCTTTAATCGGGAACCACACACATAAATCGTTCACGTTAAACACTGGCTTAGCATTCATATCAACAGGTACTGGCTCCCCCGTAGGATCTGAATTGATCAACTTAATGGTGTACGGATCTTGTGGGTTATTAAACACCTCGTCTTTGGTGTTAGTTTCAACCACTCTCCCAAGTTGCATTACCGCTACCCTATCGGCAATTTTTCGAACAATGCTTAAGTCATGGGTAATAAACAGCATTGCCATCCCCAGCTCTTGCTGAAGGTCTTTGAGTAAATCAAGGATCTGCGCTTGCACAGAGACATCTAACGCTGTAGTCGGTTCATCTGCAATCAGTAACTCTGGCTCATTAATCAACGCCATCGCAATCATTACCCGCTGCCTTTCACCACCTGATAGTTCATGGGGGTACGACTCTAATCTTTTCTCTGGATTACGAATGCCGACTTTTTTAAGCCACTCAAGTGCTTTTTTTTGCGCTTCACGCTGCCGTGTACCCCGATGAATCGCCAGAGTTTCACATAACTGACGTCCGACTTTGTGTAGTGGGTTCAGTGACATCATCGGCTCTTGGAATATCATCCCGATCCGATCACCCCGCATACGCCGCATCTCCCGCTCGCTGCAAGTCATCATATCAGTCTGATCATACTTAACATGCCCATCAAGGTAACGGGCTGATGATTTAGGCAGTAAGCGAAGGATCGCATTTGCCGTTACCGATTTACCTGAACCACTTTCGCCCACCAGCGCGAGGGTTTCTCCCTTATGGATAGCAAGGCTGACGTCTTGAGTGACTTGGTTAATGCTTTTTCCACTTTGAAAACCCACCGAGAGGTTCTCGATTGTCAGTATTGGTTTCGACATAATTTATCTCTGATGGTGGGGATCAAATGCATCACGTACGGCTTCACCGACAAACACCAGTAAGCTCAACATAATAGAAAGAACAACAAAAGCCGATAAGCCCAGCCAAGGCGCTTGCAGGTTTGTTTTACCTTGAGCGAGCAGCTCGCCTAATGACGGAGAGCCTGCTGGCAAACCAAAGCCAAGGAAATCTAACGAGGTTAATGTCGTTACCGAACCACTTAAAATAAACGGCATCATAGTCAGCGACGCAACCATGGCATTTGGCAGCATATGGCGTAACATAATGCGACCATCACCAACACCAAGTGCTTGCGCCGCACGGACATAATCAAGATTACGGCAACGTAAAAACTCAGCCCTTACCACACCGACTAACCCCATCCAGCTAAAAAGCACCATAATACCAAGCAGCCACCAGAAATTAGGTTCAACAAAACTCGATAAAATAATCAGCAAGAATAAGGTCGGCATGCCAGACCACACCTCGATAAATCGCTGTCCAAATAGATCTACCCAGCCACCGTAGTAACCCTGACAAGCCCCAACAATAACGCCAATGACGGTTGATATTACTGTTAACGCGAAACCAAATAGTACCGAGACTCGAAAGCCATAAATTATCCGAGCTAAGACATCACGTCCTTTATCATCTGTTCCTAACCAGTTAACACTGTCTGGTGCCGAAGGGGCTGGTCCTGTTAAGTCATAATTAATGGTGTCGTAACTAAAACGGATGATCGGCCAGATCATGTAGCCATCCGCCTCGATCAACTCAGCGACATAAGGATCGGTATAATCCGCTTCAGCATCGAATTCTCCGCCAAATTCTGTTTCTGAGTACTGTTCAATAATTGGGAAATACCAATCTGACTGAAAATTGATCACCAGGGGCTTATCATTGGCGATGATCTCTGCAAATAACGTGATCACAAATAAGAAAGCAAAGATCCAAAGCGACCAATAGCCTCTTTTATGGGCTCTAAATCGACTCCAACGTTCCTTGGTTAATGGATTCATTTTCACTAACGAGCCTCAAAATCAATGCGTGGATCGACCAATGTGTAGGTAATATCCGAAATAATATTTAATAACAACCCCAGTAACGTCATGATGTATAAAGAGCTAAACACCACAGGGTAATCACGTTGAATGGTCGATTCAAATCCTAACAAGCCGATACCTTCCAGTGAAAACATGACTTCAATCAGCATTGCACCCGTGAAAAAGATACTGATAAACGCAGCAGGAAAACCCGCAATAATAATCAGCATTGCATTTCTAAATACGTGCCGATAAAGAATATTACGTTCATCCAAGCCCTTTGCACGTGCTGTTACGACATACTGTTTGTTAATTTCATCAAGGAATGAGTTTTTAGTCAGCATTGTAAGTGTGGCAAAACCGCCAATGACCATGGCAATGATCGGTAACGTTAAATGCCAAAAATAGTCCACGACTTGCTGGAATAAATTCATTTGGTCAAAGCCAGATGAGACTAAGCCTCGCAATGGGAACCAGCTGAAATAGTTGCCACTCGCAAAGAAGATAATAAGGATGATCGCAAATAGAAAGCCTGGAATGGCGTAGCCAATAATAACAATCGCACTACTCCAAACGTCGAAACGTGAACCATGCTTAATTGCTTTTGCTACACCAAGGGGGATAGATACAAGGTAAATAATTAACGTGCTCCATAACCCTAATGAAATAGAGACAGGCAAACGCTCAATGATTAAATCAATAACATTGCCGCCTTTAAACAAACTTTCACCAAAGTTAAATGTTGCGTAGTTCTTGAGCATGTCGAAGTAGCGTTCATGCATTGGTTTATCAAAACCAAATTGTTTCTTAATTGCCTCAACAACTTCAGGGTCTAAGCCTCGCGAGCCTCGATAGCCAGAGCCGTTATCTGAAGGCTCTAAACTGCCAACTTCTTGCCCACCTCCGGTAAATCGCTCCATGATGCCAGACCCATGGCCTTCCAGCTGAGCAACCGCTTGTTCAACTGGCCCACCAGGGGCAATTTGAATCACGAAAAAGTTAATCGTGATAATTGCCCACAGTGTGGGAATAACCAGTAACAATCGGCRAATAATATAGGCGGACATAATTCCCTTGCTTAAATATTAATAAAAAGCATCAATAACAAACATCAAAAACAAACATCAAACCGCAACAATAGAAGGTCGAATCAGCTAACTCAATAACAGACCGACCATCAACTTCTTTCTTACGCTATACATCTGGTATAGCGCACAACTCAACGGCGTTTCTCTGGTAATTTGGCTGCCTTCACAGGATCAATCCACCACGTATCTTTACCCAAGTTGTACTTAGGGCGTAACTCAGGACGCGAGAATTTATCCCAACTTGCTACACGGAACTTACTGATGTGCCATTGTGGGATCACAAAAAAGTTCCACTGTAATACTCGGTCAAGCGCTCGGCCAAGCTCTAATAACTTTTCTGGGTTTTCCTGATTTTTAACGATTTGCTCTGTTAGATAATCAATAGATGGGTCTTTCACTCCAGCAGTATTGTAAGTGCTATCAATAAACTGGCTATTCCAAGCAATTAACAGGTTCGGGCTCGGATAGGAGTTTGCACTGTATCCCGCAGAAACCATTTCAAAATCACGGTCTCGTAGACGCTTAATATACTGTGTGGTATCAACCGTTCTTAACTTCATGTCGATACCCAATAACTTCAAGTTCTTCTGTACCGGTATCGCTAAACGCTCTGTAGTTGGGCTATACATAAGAAGTTCAAAGCTAAAGGTTTCGCCTGTTTCGACATTCGTCATAACTTTATTTTGTACTTCCCACCCCGCCTCTTTCATTAACGCTAAGGCTTTACGTAGCTGAACCCGAATACGGCCACTACCATCAGTCACTGGTGGCTCATAGCTTTCTGTAAACACTCGCGCTGGCACTTTATCTTTTATTGGCTCCAAAACCTCGAGTTCACCTTTCGAAGGTAAACCTGTCGCTTCATATTCTGTGTTTTGGAAGTAACTGCGAGTACGGTTGTATTGGTTATAGAACAGACTTTTGTTCATCCATTCAAAATCCATGGCATATGACAACGCTTCACGCACTTTAGGGTCACTAAAATATGGACTTTCCGTATTGAACACAAAGGCTTGCATTGACTGCGGTATCTGGTGGGAGATTTCTTCTTTTACAATGTAACCTTTATCAAAGTTATTACCTTGGTACATAGTTGCCCAAAACTTGGCGACATTTTCTTCACGAATATCATACTCACCCGCCTTAAATGCCTCTAAGGTGACCGTTTCATCACGGTAATAGTCATATTGAATCGTTTTAAAGTTATTACGGCCAACATTCACGGCTAAGTCTTTAGCCCAGTAATCATCAACCAATGAATAAGTGACACTTTGGCCTGCTTTATAAGAGGAGATCTTATAAGCACTACTGCCAACAGGAGGCGTGTTTAATGGTTGGCTTAAGTCTTTGTCTTTCCAATAGTGCTCGGGTAATACATTCATGCCCTGTACCATCGCGAGTAATACTTCGCGATTAGGCGTTGCCATTTCAATGCGGGCTGTCAGCGCTGATTTAACGCTCACTGATTTCACATCTTTAAAATAGACTTTATATTGCGCAACCCCTTGAGCCATAAACTTATCGAAGGTAAAAGCAACATCGCTCGCTGTTATGGGTTCACCATCATGGAAGCGAGCTTTAGGGTTAATATCAACTTCCATCCAGCTATAATCATCTGCATAGCGGACTTTCTCGGCTATTAGCGGGTAAAAGCTATCAATTTCATCACTGGATGGCACAAACAGCGTATCGTAAATCGTATCGCTACCTGCTGCCGACACCCCGCGAGACGCATAGCGGTTAAAACTATCAAACGTCCCGACTTGCGCGTAGGTAACTTGGCCACCTTTTGGTGCTTCGGGGTTAACATAATCAAAATGGGTAAAATCGCTAGCGTACTTTGCTTCACCGAAACCGACTAATGATGTTGTCTCTATCACCTCTGTTGCATGTATAGAGCCTGTTACCAATAACATCATCATGGTTGATGACATGCGCTTTATCATCTACGCCTCCCTGCAATAACTCATCAAGAAAATTTAAGCTTTTCATTATTCTACGATAGGACAGTAATCATGATTCAACAACCACTCAATAGTGTGGTAACGAACCTGTGATCCTTAATCCGTTATCTATCGCGATTGTGCCTAAATCTTCATCAGTACCATTGTTATGATGCTTATAATGAATAACTTAGAGGTTGATGACGTGATTTCTCACCGTCACAGACTTGCAGCGGTGTAAGTAAGGAGCTAATATCGCGACCTTTCGCGCTAGCGAACACCTTTTAGCACTACTTCGCGATACAGGATCACGACATGTCAAAATTCTTCTTTAAAGGCCGCATCGAAAAAAAACCTAAGCATGAAAGCTATGGCTACAACACAAAACGAGCGGCAAAGTTAGGAACTGAAACTAACCCTCTTCCTTTGACGGTGAACAGCGAAGAAAAGAAAGCTGAAGTTGAAGCGCTACTAGAACAGCACCAATTGTTTGCCGTTATCATCGTAGACAGTGAAGCCGAGGAAAACATGGCTGAACTTGAAACCATAATTAACAAGCCAAAAACAACGGTATTTAAAAAAACGCCAAACCGAAATGACCCATGTTCATGTGACAGCGGTAAAAAATTCAAGAAGTGCTGCGGTAAATAATACGCAACAACACCAGCAAAACCCTTTCGATAATAGAGAGGGTTTGCCTTCCGACTTATTAGGTTGACAAATCTCTGCAAATCCCCATAAAAATCCGTATAATCCCGCTTCATTTTTAACTTTCAAGATGTACACGATATGAGCAAAGGTTACTCCTGTGTGGGGCTTTTCAATCCCAAAACCCCTGAGAACGTCGGTTCGGTAATGCGCGCAGCTGGCTGTTATGGCGTTAATTCTGTTTTTTACACAGGGACTCGCTACGACCTTGCCAAAAAATTCTGTACCGATACTAAAAATGTTTGCCTCGATATTCCATTAATTGGTGTGCAAGACCTGAAAGACATTATTCCCCATGACTGTGTGCCAGTAGCCGTGGACTTGATTGAAGGGGCTAAACCATTACCCGATTACAAGCACCCTAAACGCGCTTTCTATATTTTTGGCCCAGAAGACAACACGCTGAAAAAAGAGATCACCGAGTTTTGCCGTGAAACCATTTATGTGCCGACCACAGGTTGTATGAACCTTGCAGCGGCTGTGAATGTTATTCTTTATGATCGCATGGCGAAGGGTGAAAATTTTTCTAACCACAAATAGTGGCACGACCATACCTCGCTCTTTCCCAAATAGAACGGGATAATACGCAACATGCCGCATTATTCCGTTTAGAACCGACGACTAACGCTCAGTTCATTTGCCTCTCTATTAATAGTAGTTAACATGTTGCACATGATCGCTACTCATACAGTTCAATCTAATCCGTTATAAATATCCTTATCTATATGTACAGTGAACATATGCATACCAAACATTCCTGCATCTTCACCCCAATGGCAACGTGATTTATCCTTGGCTTAAACAAAGTGTACACTCTGCCTTTACCATATTTTGCGATAGCGGTAATAGTTGCCACCGCTGCGATGGGAAAATTGCCGTCATCGGTGGAATGAGCTCTTTAAGCAGACTAGACTTAGTCCGATTTCAGTCTTCCTTTTTGTTAAACGTTAATCGAATCCTCAAGATCTGAAGGCTTAAAGTAGAAAAGATGAAAATTAGCTGTGCAAATAAACGTCCATGTACTCGCTATTTTTCCGTAAATTCTCTTAATAGCCTGATGCCCCTGTGGTTTTATTGAGCATTTGGTATGGAAATGAAGAAAAGGCGAAGCAAAAACAGGCAAATGTGTATTTTATAGTGCATGGGCTATGTAATCTTTGTTTGAATCAGTGATATACTCCCGCCCTAACATGTGACCGTAATTGTTGATAGAGAAAAACAATGACAGATTTATCTAAATACAGAAACATTGGTATTTTCGCGCACGTTGATGCGGGTAAAACCACAACTACTGAGCGTATCCTTAAGCTTACTGGTAAAATCCACAAAACTGGTGAAGTTCACGATGGTGAGTCTACGACTGACTTCATGGAACAGGAAGCTGAGCGCGGAATAACTATCCAGTCAGCAGCAGTAAGCTGTTTCTGGGACAACCACCGTTTTAACGTTATCGATACTCCGGGACACGTTGACTTCACAGTAGAAGTTTACCGTTCTCTTAAAGTACTTGATGGCGGTATCGGTGTATTCTGTGGTTCTGGTGGTGTTGAGCCTCAGTCAGAAACTAACTGGCGTTACGCGAATGATTCAGAAGTAGCTCGAATCATTTTCGTAAACAAACTAGACCGTATGGGTGCAGATTTCTTCAGCGTTGTTGATCAAATCAAAAAAGTACTAGGTGCTGTACCTCTAGTTATGACTCTTCCAATCGGTCGCGAAGATGACTTCGTTGGTGTTGTTGACGTACTAAGCCGTCAAGCATACGTTTGGGATGACACTGGTCTTCCTGAAAACTACGAAATCAAAGAAATCCCTGCGGATATGGTTGATGACGTAGAAGCGTACCGTGAAGAGTTGATCGAAACTGCTGTTGAGCAAGACGATGACCTAATGGAATCGTACATGGAAGGTGAAGAGCCTACCATCGAACAAATCAAAGCTTGTATCCGTAAAGGTACTCGTACTTGTGATTTCTTCCCTACTTACTGTGGTTCTGCATTCAAAAACAAAGGTATGCAGCTTATCCTTGACGCTGTTGTTGACTACCTACCGTCTCCAACAGAAGTTGACCCACAGCCACTAACTGATCCAGAAACTGGCGAGCCAACTGGCGACGTTGCTACTGTATCTGTTGATGAGCCACTAAAAGCGCTTGCGTTCAAAATTATGGACGACCGTTTCGGTGCACTTACTTTCATCCGTATCTACTCAGGTAAACTGAACAAAGGCGATACCATTCTTAACAGTGCAACTGGTAAGACTGAACGTATCGGCCGTATGGTTGAGATGCAAGCTGATGAGCGTAACGAACTAACATCTGCACAAGCTGGTGACATCATCGCTGTTGTAGGTATGAAGAACGTTCAGACTGGTCACACGCTATGTGATCAGAAACACGAATGTACGCTTGAAGCAATGATCTTCCCAACTCCAGTAATCTCGATTGCTGTTACGCCGAAAGACAAAGGCGGTTCTGAGAAAATGGGTATCGCGATCGGTAAAATGGTTGCAGAAGATCCATCTTTCCAAGTTGAAACTGACGAAGAAACTGGCGAAACCATCCTTAAAGGTATGGGTGAGCTTCACCTAGACATCAAAGTTGACATCCTTAAGCGTACTTACGGTGTTGACCTAGTTGTTGGTGCTCCTCAAGTTGCTTACCGTGAAACTATCACTAAGCCTGTTGAAGATAGCTACACGCACAAGAAACAGTCTGGTGGTTCTGGTCAATTCGGTAAGATCGACTACGTGATGAAGCCGGGCGAAGTTGGTTCTGGTTTCTCATTCAAGTCTTCTGTTGTGGGCGGTAACGTTCCTAAAGAATTCTGGCCTGCAATCGAGAAAGGCTTCAAGGGCATGATGGATACTGGTGTTCTTGCTGGTTTCCCTGTTCTTGACGTTGAAATCGAACTTCTAGACGGTGGCTTCCACGCAGTCGATTCATCTGCAGTAGCATTTGAAATCGCAGCGAAAGGCGCATTCCGTCAGTCTATGCCTAAAGCGGGTGCACAACTTCTTGAGCCTATCATGGCTGTAGACGTGTTCACTCCTGAAGATCACGTTGGTGATGTTATCGGTGACCTTAACCGTCGTCGTGGCATGATCAAAGATCAGATGGCTGGTCTAACTGGTTCACGTATTAAAGCTGACGTACCACTTTCAGAAATGTTTGGTTACATCGGTCACCTACGTACAATGACTTCTGGTCGTGGTCAGTTCTCTATGGAGTTCGCACACTACGCACCATGTCCTGCTAACGTTTCTGAGCAGGTTATTGCAGACGTTAAAGCAGCTAACGAGAAGAAGTAATTCTTCCCTAGCCTTTAACTGATACTAACCCCAACAATGTAAATTGTTGGGGTTATTTTTTATTCCTCTATCCTCTTGCACATTCCTTTAAATAGTTCATCAAGCCATACCGTATTAACCATTGTTGATGCTCAACACTTTTCACTAAAAAACGCCCGCTATAATTAAACCCATTCGAAAAAACACCTTGAATATTATTCTTCGTTCTAGGTATGACGACCATCCAGTTACGGCTTAACAGCAGGTTATATGGCGATAGCTCTCCTCCTCTACCTTTGCCTAGTCCGAGGGCATCAATCGCGTCATGGTAATAGTCATAAAGGTATTCGGCTGCTAAGTGATGATTGTCTATCGGAAATACGCAATGACTGAAAGGGAAGCTCCCCTCACTAATGATAGTATTCAACGGTATAGGTGTTCTAACTAGCTGCATGTGACGATGAAGCTGACTGGCTCCGGCAACAGGGCCACTATTAAAAAACCCAAATACATCTGGCTCTGTGAATCCTAGTAACCATGAATCAAAATCAGCTTGGTTTAATAGTGAAGACTGAGGTACAAACTCTTTACTGCATATCAGTAAGTGCGGAGAAAGCACAGGAAACTTATTTAATAAGCAAACATGCTCGCTACCGGCCTCTGCAACGAACAATGCTTGCTCATAAGGTAAAAATGGATTGGCCTTCATATTTCTTGCGATTATTTTTTTGGCGATCGTTTGTTCTGCAATTGGTTTTTTCTTTGCGTTAGGAGTAAGTACATGAGTGAGGTAACAAACTCCCTCTTCTTCGACCTCTTCAGCGTCTGTCGCTATAGGCATCAACGCGCCTACTTGCAGCGCAGATTCACTTACCTCTTCTGCAGTAGCCCAAAACATGCTATCCCATCCCACTCGCTGAACCATTACCTTAACTATACGCCTTGATGTGCGACAGCTAAAAGTACGGTTATTGAATGCTTATTTACCGAAGAAGGTATGATATTGTCCTATCAAAACTCAGGTGTACATATAACTTTACAACCCCTCCAATTTCACGAGTCACCGTATTTCGCCCTATGCTAGCTCATAGAAAAGAAACTTTGTATTATCAATGCCATTGGAAACACTGCTTCATTCTATTCCCTACGTACTTTAAACAAGTACGCTAATAGTACTCCAGAGCAGTTTGAGATCTTTGTTTGGTCGCATAAGATTTCTCCCGCAATTTTGTTTGGTCGCAAGTTGCAACTCCAAACCACAGGAGCCTAGCTCCGATATGCTTAGGCATAAAAAAAGGCGTTCACCTTTACTGGTAAACGCCTTTTTCTGTATCTAATATTACGCCTTAGATAAGCTCTGCAGCCAGCAAGAAGCAACCAAACAAAAAGCTTAGCCCCATTGCTAATTGTCCACCGCCTGCTTGATATACCGCACCTGTTACATCAACAACAGCATTATCATCATATTGCTTATCACCACGTAGCTTCATGATCATCGCCATCGGAATAAACACAGCCAAGAACACAAGAATAATACCAGCGTAGCCCAATACTGAAAGAAATTGGTCTGCAGCAGCAAGCGCTCCAACTAACGGTAAAATAAAGGTCAAACAATACGTTACAGCACGCTTTTGTTTAAACGTATCAGCGTTTTGGTCGAAGAGTGCCATTGCCACACCCAAGAATGAGGTCAGTAGTGCTAAGCCCGTAAACACAGACAAGACTACATTGATCATGCTGTGGTTTGCACCTAGAACCGCAATAAGGTCAGAAACACTTGAGAAATCAACCATTTGCTCTGCACTCAAATTCCCCATCGCAGCATATAACCATAATAGGTAGCTAAATAATGGGATTAATGAGCCTACGACAACCATGTTGCGTAATTGCTTATGTGTCGCTTCTTTGTTGTAGGTAACAAGTGAGGGAATAACGACCATAAAACCAAAGCTAGTAAATAATACCGAACTCGTTTTAATCAAATCAATTTTACTGTCACTTGTCGCAACCAACAGGTTGTCCATCGTAATCGTTGGAACAAGAGACACTAACGTAAGTAACAGCATCACAACCATTACCGCAAAGAGTGCGCGATTCAACTTATCAATAACGGCAGTACCAGCCGCGACCACAAGGCCTGCGAGCAATGTAAAGGCAATTTGGCTTTGCATCATACTTAACTCAAGGCCGATGCTTGATAGCATCTTCATCACTAAGTCGCCAGCACCAATGATATAAGCCATCAGTAAACAAACAAGTAATGCGTACAAGAGGCCATTCGTAACAATCTGCCCGCCTTTGCCTAGAGTCTTTCTCGCAATGGTGTTCATACCAAGGCCGCCACCGGCTTTTATACTTGCTTCAAGTAATAGCAACGCGGCATAGGTAGTGCCTAACCAAATCACCAGCATTAGCAGCGTGCCCCACATAAGGCCAAACTGCGCTAACACCATAGGAATAGCCAACATACCAGCACCAAGTGCTGTACCTGCAATAATTAGAGAGCTTCCAAGTAGCTTTAAATTCACAATATTTTCTCAAAGGTCGTGTCTATCCGCAGCTAGCTAAGCTAGTAGCCAATAGATAAAAAGTATTTAGTTCTTATTTCAATGCCATATCACCGCAAGGGGCAATAGCGCAATTAATCGCGAGAGGTACTAAATCGATATGCAGCAATAAAGCCGAAAGACTGGAAGCGAGAAAACTGAGTTTGCAGGTGCGGGGTTGCACTGACGTGCATTCGCACATCATTTTGAGCAGGCTGGTTATGCCCGACAAGTTGAATGTTCATTTATCGTACTCCAAAAAACGATATTTCCCTGTTAGTAAAGCAAACATCCATTGATTGCCCTGATTTTGTTTGGTCATGGAGCAACTTATATGGCAAGAGCCCTTACATCAACAACCAAAAATGAAATGTATGATTCCATTTTTATTGGGTTATATTTCTGTAAGTATTCCATCAGAAAAAAGTAAGCCCTTTGAACTCGGTGGAGTAAAGTTCAAAGGGCTTTAATTAGGTATGTAAGCGAGATAACTTGTTGATAACGATATGGGGCTTATATCGATAACTTATGCAAAATCTATTTTTGACGCCATTAATGTGAGCTTGTTAAACGAAGAAGGATAGACGCTTATGGTACTGCCATCATCAAATTGAATGCCGTCATAAAAATTCACACCCCACTTCACTCGAGTGAATCGCGCAGAGCGTGCTTTACTATAAACAGCTTCAAGTGCATTTAAGGCACCTTGTTTCTTTACTTGCTCTAAAATTGCTGGGCTTAAAAGCTTTTCGGCCACTGACTTTGCTGTTGCAGTCATCCCTGCCTCCATTGAACTCATCATTATCTTGTTTTACCAAAATAATGATGAGTTGCAAGAGATAATCATTAACTTGATTACTTCAAGCCCTATCGCTAAACAGTTTTAGTGAATTTTGTGATTAATGCACAATACTACTGTCTTCAATTTCAACCGTTTTACCACCAGAAGAAATGAAGCTGACAATTGCCTTTTGTTGCATTCTCATCGAATCTTCAATATCACCAATATGTTTCATAAAACCGACATCACCCAATGTCATTGGTCGACCTTCAGGGTAAAGCGGATCTGTGTAAATTACTGGCCCTTCATACGGGAACAGATAAGTACCATGGCCGCCATGTTTAGCTCGAACAACGCCACGTATCACTTCATCTTCAGGAACTACCGTATTAGTAGAAATACCTGTTAGCGCCAAATGCTCAATCAATGGCTCAGTGCCAACTAATGGTTTATCTGGAACAGTATTTACCACAACATTATCAGGTATGTAATCCACGCCTTCTTCGCAAGTCTCTGGCTTGTAATAGTCACAAGTCCCAGCCGCTTCAATCAATAAGATTGGCTGCTCTTTATTTTCAAATTGACGCTGAATAAAGTTTGCTGGATCACCCGCATCCACCGCAGTTTGGACTGCTGGGAACATGTCTTTGGTCACCATTTCATAGAACATCGTTTCTAGCTCATTAACTTGCTGACGGTTTGCTTCACTTTCAAGCTTATATTGGAACAGGGCATTCAAACCCTCTACCTTAGTATGTAGCTCATCATCATACACTCCGATAATACCAGCAACCGCAAGCTGGATATCACTTGATTTCTTGATCTCATTAGCAACGTCACCACCAAGTAGAGGCGAATTCATTACAAGATCAGTTAAGTGCATTCCGGGTACAACAAGGCTCACAGTAGAAAATTCAAACTCTGCATCCTTTTGTGATAAATCACTGACCATGGTTGATATGATTCCCCCTAGTGAATGCCCAATCAAACTAATATCTGAACTGTCAACGTAACCTGTGCTGTTCAATGCCTTACGTAGGCTAAGCTGATCAATCACTGCCTGACGCTGGTTATCTCGCAGGGTCAACGGACTTAATAGGTTTAAATAAACCGATTTATCTTCATTCTCTTCGGTACTTGTCGTTGTAATATCAAGTATCCCATCACCATTTAAATCAACGCCACGTTCGCCATGAAGCGGCTGATCAATTGCAATGACTAAACGGTTTGTGTCTGTAACACTTTTCGCCATGGTTTGCGCCGATTCTTTCCACCCCGTAATACCATGTACAAAAATTGATGCAGGTAATTTCCTAAATTGACTAGGATCCCAACCATTGGGTGCATAGATAATAACAGGGATATCTTGCTCACTTTGCGCTATCGGCTCAGGATTTGAGCCATGAACAAACTGTCCGCTACCATCTTGCCACCAGCTGTATAACGGTTCACAGTAGTCAATTTTATCCGCCTCTATCACTCGGTAATCTTCTGAGTTTTCGGTATATAAAGCAGCTACTTCACAATTTGAACTATTAGGCATTTCAAGGTAATACGGTACTGTAATCGTTGCTTTATAGGTCCAAACATCAGCGCCAGCATCATCAAGAAGAACCTCAACATTTTCCAACGCTTGCTCAGGGATGTTGTTCATTGCAGCATCCATCACCGGATAAATACTCTGAGTCGTAAAGCGCGTACTATATACAATTTCATCAGCCACACCTGCCACTTCAAGCAATGAATGGTTGCTCTGAATTTGGCTAACAGCATTGTCACCTAATGCATGGTTGAGGTTGTCACCATTCAATATGCTTTGGTAGCTAATTGAACGTTTAAGCGGTGTACCGGCACTATCTGTAATGCCGTTAGACAGCGCTAGGATAAAAGTGGTGGATTCGGGTAATACCTTCTTTGGTAAAACACGGATATCGCCCTCTTCTGTTACATCAACAACAAAGTCTTCATTTGGAATAAGCAACTCACCAGAATCAACATTTAAGATATATGTTTTTTCAGTCAGTGTTGCCGTATTCACTCCCCCTTCGGGCCCTGATAGCGGTATTACAATTGGATAACCTGTTGACCACCCATCAAGTGCGCCATACACATTTTCATAATCACGATAGTCAATAGTTTCACCGAGTGATTCGACTGGCAGCTCTAATGTTCCGTCACTATCGCTAAGTAATAGGTCATTAGGATAAGTCACATCACTAAGGTTATATAAAACATACTGACTTGTATCCGATGTCGACTCATCTTCATCAATACAAGCGGTAAGTGCTCCTGCAAGCACAGGAATGAAACATAGAGATAATTTATTTTTATTCATTATGGGTTCCGTAGGTTTATTCAACAACGTTCAGACGCCCGGTTACCCTAAAATCCCAATGTCAGAGCAATGTAAAATACCGCCCGTAAACAACTGATTTAACATATTATTTATATTTTTAGATTTATAGGCAGCACGAAGAATATAAATATTGTTAAGTTAAGCATTTATCCCCCTCAAACCAATCGCATACATTTATACAAGCCATTCATCTCTTTGTAATATTTCTTCATATGAAACCAGTGGTTATTAACAAGATCCAGCCTAAGCTATTGATTATTTTATTGGGTACCACTTAGGTGGTATTTAAAGTGGCAATTGATTTACATCATATTTAATTACATTCTGAATTATTACACTGCTCGAAATAATTACCGCTTTGTTACTAGAGGATCTTATGAGCAAAGTCAGATTGGCTGTAATTGGCAACGGCATGGTGGGTCATCGCTATCTCGAGGAACTTGTCGATAGAGCTGACTTAGATAATTTCGAAGTCACCGTTTTTTGTGAAGAACCTAGGGTCGCCTATGACCGTGTTCACCTCTCTTCCTACTTCTCCCACCATACTGCTGATGAGCTTTCTCTAGTAAAAGAAGGCTTCTATGAAAAACACGGTATTAATGTCCTCCTCGGCGAACGTGCCATTACCATTAACAGAGCACAAAAGATTATCCACTCTAGCTCTGGCCGTGAAGTTCATTACGATAAACTCATCATGGCAACTGGCTCATACCCTTGGGTCCCACCAATCAAAGGTAATGAAGGCAAAGACTGTTTTGTTTACCGTACCATCGAAGATTTAAAAGCCATTGAAGCAACAGCAAAACGTAGCAAAAGTGGTGTTGTCGTTGGTGGTGGTCTGCTCGGCCTTGAAGCAGCCGGTGCTCTGAAAGCCCTTGGTGTTGAAACCCATGTTATTGAGTTTGCCCCCGTATTAATGGCTGAACAGCTTGACCCTCAAGGTGGCGAGCAGCTTAGAAAAAAAATAGAAACACTCGGTGTTAAAGTTCACACCAGCAAAAACACCACGGAAATTGTCGCTTCTGGTGAAACAGCGCGTAATACCATGAACTTTACTGATGGCACATCACTTGAAGTCGACTTCATCGTATTTTCTACTGGCATTCGTCCGCAAGACAAGTTAGCAATGCAATGTGGCCTAGCCACAGGCCGACGTGGCGGTATCGCAATTAATAATAGCTGCATCACTTCTGATCCTGATGTCTATGCCATTGGTGAGTGTGCGTCTTGGAATGAAATGTTCTATGGCCTTGTCGCTCCAGGTTACAAGATGGCACAAGTTGCCGTTAGCCATTTGATTGGTGAGCAAAACCAATTTGAAGGGGCTGATATGAGCGCTAAGCTGAAACTGCTTGGCGTTAAAGTGGGGAGTATCGGTGATGCCAATGGTCGTACCCCAAACTGTAAAAGTTATGTGTACCTCGATGAAAACGAAGAAGTCTATAAGCGTATTATCGTATCAGAAGACGGTAAGCAGCTACTTGGCGCAGTGCTAGTTGGCGACACGTCTGACTACGGTAATCTGCTTCAGCTAAAACTCAACAATATTGAGCTACCAAAGCACCCAGATACGCTAATTTTACCTGCTCATGCTGGAGCCGAAAAACCAGCCATGGGCGCAGATTCACTGCCTGACACTGCTGTGATCTGTTCCTGTTTTGATGTGACTAAAGGAAAAATTGCCACCGCGGTTGCAGATGGCAACACAACACTGGGCGAAATTAAATCAATAACAGGTGCTGGTACTGGTTGTGGTGGTTGTCTACCTCTTATTACGCAAGTACTGAATGCCGAGTTGGCAAAAGCT
Organism: Photobacterium makurazakiensis; assembly: GCF_050336715.1. Taxonomy (NCBI): domain Bacteria; kingdom Pseudomonadati; phylum Pseudomonadota; class Gammaproteobacteria; order Vibrionales; family Vibrionaceae; genus Photobacterium; species Photobacterium makurazakiensis. The sequence continues at coordinate 15,537 of NZ_JAKJSJ010000015.1, read as the reverse complement.
GGAATTGAGGTTAATAACCACCTTTGTGAGCACTTCGAGTACTCTCGTCAGGAGCTTTTCCATTTAATTCGTGTAGAGGAAATTAAATCTTTCGACGAGTTATTAGAAAAATACGGGAAAGGATACGGCTGTGAAGTGTGTAAACCCGCTGTCGGCTCTGTACTTGCTTCGAGCTGGAACGATTACGTATTAACGCCTCAGAATACACCGTTGCAAGATACCAATGATATCTTCCTTGGCAATATGCAAAAAGACGGCACCTACTCTGTGATTCCACGTATGGCTGGCGGTGAAGTTACGCCGGAAGGCTTAAAAGCCGTCGCTGAAGTGGCAAGTGATTATAATCTTTACACTAAAATCACCGGTGCCCAGCGTATTGGTTTATTTGGTGCACAAAAAGATGATCTTCCAGCGATTTGGAACAAGCTTATCAATGCTGGTTTCGAAACGGGCCAAGCCTATGCGAAAGCACTACGAATGGCAAAAACCTGTGTCGGCAGCACTTGGTGTCGATACGGTGTTCAAGACAGTGTTGGCTTGGGTGTCGAGCTTGAAAACCGCTATAAAGGCATTCGTACTCCACACAAAATGAAATTCGGTGTGTCGGGCTGTACGCGCGAGTGCGCCGAGGCACAAGGCAAAGATTTAGGTATCATTGCAACAGATGCTGGTTGGAATATGTATGTGGGTGGCAACGGTGGTATGAAACCTCGTCATGCCGAACTGCTTGCAGCCGATCTTGATAAAGCGACGCTTATCAAATACATCGACCGTTACCTAATGTTCTATGTGCGTACTGCAGATAAGCTTCAGCGTACTTCTGTATGGCTTGAGAACCTAGACGGTGGTATCGACTACCTCCGTGAGGTGATTGTCAGCGATAAACTGGGTATTAACCAGCAACTAGAAACGGATATCAACAAACTGATCGCAAGCTACCAGTGTGAGTGGACAACCACACTTGATAGCGAAGCACAGTTGAAGCGTTTCAGTCACTTCATCAACTCAGATCAACGTGATAATAACGTCGTCTTTGTCTCTGAACGAGACCAGCACCGTCCGGCGACAGCTGACGAAAAAGCCCCTATCTACAATATCTCACTGGAGGAAACCGTATGAGTCAGTGGACTTCAGTTTGTCAACTCGATGACATCATTCCAGGTACAGGCGTATGTGCACTTGTAAATGGCGAACAAGTCGCAATATTCCGCCCTTCTGCAAATGAAGTGCTTTTTGCGATTAACAATATGGACCCATTTGCCCGTTCGAATGTGTTATCACGTGGCATGATCTGCGAGCATCAAGGTGAGCTTTGGGTCGCCAGCCCGCTAAAAAAACAACGCTTTAACCTAACGACAGGTGTATGCATGGAAGATGAGCGTTTCAATATCAAAGCTTTCAAAGTGCGCGTTACTGGCGAACAAGTGGAAGTGGCTGTTTAAGATAATTAGGCACGAGATTTAATAGCTAAAAGGCTTCCTGTCCTGCACTGGATTTTTGTAGGGGAAAGAAGGTGACGCTCAGGGAGCCTTTGACTATTTAATCTTAACTTTTAATTTTAAACTTTAGACAATAAGGATCATTATGTCTTACTCCAAACCTGCTGAATTCGTCCAGACGATGATAAATACCGGCGAAGCGAAAGTACGTACATCTACGCGTGACCTAATTTTACGTGGCACGATGGCGGGTATTATTCTTTCTCTAGCCGTAGTAGTAGCGATTACAACAATCACACAAACTGGTGTCGGCATTGCTGGTGCACTCGTCTTCCCTGTCGGGTTTTGCATTCTAAGCCTGATGGGTTACGACCTTGTTACAGGCGTTTTCGGCCTTGCACCGCTGGCTAAATTTGAAAACCGCAAAGGCATTACTTGGGGCCGAATCCTACGTTGCTGGGGCTATGTCGGTTTAGGTAATCTTATTGGCTCTCTCATTGTTGCTTTCCTTGTTGCACTAACATTCACGATGAACTTCAGTGCTGAGCCAGGGGCTGTAGGCCAAACATTTATTAAAGCCGCAACAGCACGTACAGTAGGTTACGCTGAGCATGGGATGAATGGCTGGATCACAGTCTTCGTTAAAGGCATTCTTTGTAACCTGATGGTTTGTTTAGGTGTTATTGGTAACATGACTGCACGCAGTGTCGCTGGGAAAATTGCTGCTATGTGGTTACCAATCTTCATTTTCTTCGCACTTGTTTTTGAACATGCTGTCGTCAACATGTTCCTATTCCCACTTGGTATGATGCTAGGCGCTGATTTCAGTATCGCAACTTGGTTGAATTTTAATCTTATTCCAACCATCCTTGGTAACCTCGTTGGTGGTCTTTTATTTACGTGTGTTCCTTTGTACCTAACTCACGCCAAAACAGCCCCTGCTATTGACGTAGAAAATGATATCGACGTTAATGCAGAACCAGCATTAAGCACAAATTAATCACCTTTTGGGCCCCATACACTATGTGTGGGGGCCAATTTCACATTCACCAGCTATGGTATTTTTTGGCTATAAAAAGTGATAACTCATTAAGATAGTTTGCTCAGTTTGACTCTTTATATCCAAATTTGAATAAATAGGCGTTGCCATGACTACCAATCACACATCGTTAAACAACGGCTTTGTTTCACTTGTCGGTGCCGGCCCTGGTGACCCAGATTTATTGACAGTAAAGGGCTTAAAAGTTATCCAAGCTGCTAACGTTGTGGTCTACGACCGACTGGTTTCTAAAGACATATTAGCACTGGCAGATAAGTCGGCTGAGATGATTTATGTCGGAAAAAAATTAGACTTTCACTGCGTGCCGCAAGAGCAAATTAACCAAATTCTTGTCGATAAAGCAAAAGAAGGGAAACGTGTTGTTCGCCTAAAAGGTGGCGACTCATTTATTTTTGGCCGTGGCGGCGAAGAACTAGAAGAGCTAGCTAAGCACGGAATTAAATTCGACGTCGTTCCGGGTATAACTGCAGCTGCTGGGGCAACGGCTTATGCTGGTATCCCTCTAACACATCGCGACCACGCACAAAGCGTACAATTTATTACTGGTCACGTCCAAAAAGACGGACGCGAAATCGAGTGGACTTCTCTAGCACAATCAAATAATACGCTAGTGTTCTACATGGGGCTTAAGCAGAGCGGCCACATCAGTGACAAACTCATCACGCATGGTTTAGCGCCCGATACTCCATGCGCAATTATAGAAAATGGTACCCGCCCAGAACAACGTGTATTAACGGGTAACTTAGCAACACTACCAGAACTCGCCAGTACTGCGGCTAGCCCTGCATTGATAGTTATCGGCAGCGTGACAACGTTAAGCCACTCATTACAGTGGTTTAATTAATAGTCACAATATTAAATCAAGCAATGGGCACATTACGTGCCCTTGTTACTGTCACAACAATTAATGCTAAATGCTTATTCTCGTTTCTTTTTAATCATGTCTGCAGCAAACATACCTATAAGCATTGCAACAATAAATACGAGCATTGAAGGATTCAATCCAGATACCGAGGTAACAGCAGGTCCAGGGCAAATACCAGCAATGCCCCAGCCCAAACCGAAAAGCCCAGCACCAATCACTAACGGTTTATCAATTAAACTATGGGTCGCCACTTTGAATTCAGCTTCACAGATAGGCTTTTCCCTCGGTTTGATAAAAAGAAAATAGGAAGGCATAAATACGGCTAACGCTCCACCCATTACAAACGCCAAGCTTGKGTCCCAATTGCCTGCAATATCAAGAAAGCCAATCACGCGATGTGGGTCAACCATGCCTGACACCATCATTCCTAAACCAAAAAGTAATCCAGAAATCAGTGCAATAATTTTTGATGCCATGATGTTTTTGCCTTTTTAAATTAAATGTAAACGAACAAAAACCGTTAGCATTGCAACAGCCATAAAGGTACAAGTTGCAGCAATAGAACGCGTTGATAGCCTTCCCATGCCGCAGATCCCATGCCCACTTGTGCAACCATTACCAAGTTTGCTCCCTATCCCAACCAACAAACCAGCAATTGCGACCCAAAACCAAGACGAAACAGGCAGTATTTCTGGTACATCAAAGCCGATAAATGGCGCGATAGCACCACTAATCACCATGCCTATCACAAACAAAACCCGCCAGTTTGTCTCGCCGTTCTTCGGTGTGAGTAAGCCCGATACGATGCCGCTTATCCCCGCAATTCGCCCATTCATCACCAATAATAAAACCGCTGAAATACCCAGCAGCATCCCACCAAATAATGCATCCCATGGAATACTAAAACTCATCATTTCCTTTACCCGTTCAACTGTCTATATATTAGAGGTTACTAAATAATAAAATTTAGTCAACACTAATTAAGCAAAGATTAAATTAGCTTACTCTAATTTAATCTTTTATCGTATTCAGATACAATGCTGAGATTACAAATCGTGGAATCCCTCTTTTCTGAGGTTAATGGAGATAATGATGACAAAGATTCTGATAGTTGGTGGCGTGGCAGGTGGAGCGTCTGCGGCAGCAAGAGCGAGACGTTTAAGCGAAGATGCTGAAATTATCATGTTTGAGCGTGGTGAATTTGTGTCATTTGCCAACTGCGGACTGCCATACCACATTGGTGGCGATATTCAGGATCGCAGTAAGTTACTTCTACAGACCCCAGCCAGCTTTCTTGCTCGATTTAACGTCGACGTTCGTGTAATGAATGAAGTTATAGGGGTTGACCGTGAAAAGAAAAGTGTCACTGTAAGAAATACGCTCGATAACAGTGAATACCAAGAAAGCTATGACTTTCTACTGCTAAGCCCTGGCGCTGCGCCAATCATTCCTAATATTGCAGGCATCAACAACCCGTTAACCCATTCCCTGCGCAACATTCCGGATATGGACAAGATCATCAAAACCATTGAGATCAATAAACCCAAACATGTCACAGTGGTTGGTGGCGGTTTTATTGGGCTCGAAATGATGGAAGCATTCCACCAGCTGGGGATCAATACGTCACTGATTGAAATGGCGGATCAAATCATGACTCCGGTTGATCGTGAGATGGCAGGCTTTATCCATCAAGAGATCAAAGACAAAGGTGTTGATCTTCATTTAAATATTGCTCTAGAGTCTGTGCTGCATAACTCAGATCAACAAAGCTTGACTCTAACGCTCAATAACGGCGACACATTAGATACAGGAATGCTTATCATGGCGATTGGTGTTCGCCCTGAAACAAAACTTGCCGTTGAAGCAGGTTTAAAAATTGGTGAGCTTGGGGGGATTCAAACCAACGAATTCATGCAAACCAATGATCCTTCAATCTATGCTGTTGGTGATGCGATTGAAGAAAAAGACTTCGTTACAGGTGAGCAAACACTGGTACCGTTAGCTGGCCCAGCTAACCGCCAGGGCCGGATGGCTGCTGATAATATGTTGGGGCGCAGCGAAAGCTACCAAGGCACTCAGGGTACAGCAATATGCAAAGTATTTGATTTTGCCATTGCCTCAACCGGTAAAAACGAAAAGCAGCTAAAACGCGACAATATCCGCTATGAAAAGGCATACGTGCATACTGCGAGCCACGCAAGTTACTACCCAGGCGCTGAAGTCGTCTCTTTCAAGTTGCTGTTTGATCCTGAGAGCGGCAAAATTTTAGGTGCACAAGCAGCAGGTAAAGACGGTGTCGATAAACGAATTGATATCATGGCTGTGGCCCAGCGCGCAGGAATGACCATCGAACAGCTTCAGCATCTTGAGCTAACCTATGCACCGCCTTTCGGTAGTGCTAAAGATGTAATAAACCAAGCTGCATTTGTGGCAAATAACATCATCAAAGGCGACTCAACCCCCATTCATTTCGATGAAATTGATGACTTAACCGACAATCAGTTACTGCTTGATGTTCGTAACCCCGGTGAACTAAAAACTGTCGGCTATCTCGAAGGTGCTATCAACATCCCAGTCGATCAGCTACGTGATCGTATGAACGAGCTACCTAAAGACAAAGAAATTGTTATTTACTGCCAGGTTGGATTACGCGGTAACGTAGCCTATCGCCAGTTAGTCAATAATGGCTATAAGGCGCGTAACCTCATTGGTGGCTACCGTACTTATAAGTTTGCAAAAGCTTAACTAATTACTATTAAAACAATAAAACCCAGAGGTATCCTCTGGGTTTTATTTTTAACATTTCAGAGACTAGTAACCCGAAGAGTTTGAAGAGCTAGAGTAGTAGTGGGTGCTAGTAGACGATTGATAGGAATGCCCGTCATCAGATTTCGATGAATAACTTTCATATCTATCGTACTGTTTGTTGTCATCTTTTCTGTCATCATAACGACGGTCTTTATAGTAATGATGACGATACCAATTTTTCCAATAGGTTGGCTTTTTCATTTTCTCCAGATCAATAATGAACAAGCAGTCGAAGTAAATAGGATCACCGACTCCACCACCAAAGCCTGACATATCTACCATACCTGATAGTCGTGCTGTCCCTTTATGCCACCAATAATCACCACTGGTTTTAATTACACTGTTTTGATCACTTGAAGCACCTGTAATATGAGTAATACTCTGACCCTCAGGGGTAACCGTATCTTGCAATACAGGCTGAACCGTCGTTAAGCCTCTAGTCACGACTAGACCATCAGGTAAGTAAAAGAAAGTTGTACCAATTAACTTTAGTCCCTCGCCATCGGGGGTGACTTCTGATAAACAGTCCGTTGCGCTACCAATCACCTCACCATCAGCAATGTTCTGTACATCAACATCAAAACAAATCGCGGGATCAGGGTATTTATCACCATCAATATCTGGCACTTCTCCTTCATACATATCACCAGAACCAATAAGCCTTACTGCCAGACGTTTACTGGTATCTTCTTCATCGCCATAGCTATCGTCTGAGTGAGAGTAATCTGAATCGTCACTATTCCCGTAGCCACCACCTGAGTGTGAATAATCCGAGCCACCACTATCACCGTAGCCACCACCTGAGTGTGAATAATCCGAGTCACCACTATCACCGTAGCCACCACCACCTGAGTGTGAATAACCCGAACCACCACTGTTACCGTAGCCATCACCACCTGAACTTGAATAATCCGAGCCACCGCTGTTACCGTAGCCATAGCCATCATCTGACTGTGAATAATCCGAGCCACCACTGTTGCCGTAGCCATCACCACCTGAGCTTGAATAATCAGAATCACTACTATCACCGTAGCTATCATCATTCTCATACTCATCATACGAGCCATAGCCGTACTTATGACCTTTACCGCTGTTACCTTTGCCACTGTTAGTACCCTGCCCACTGTAATACGACTCATCGTCATCTTTGTCGTATTTACCAGAAGCTAAGCCTTGAGTGGAAAAGCCAATAAACACAGCTAGCAAGGTAAGTGTTATCTTGTTAATTTTCATTCTGATACTCCAAGACAATCTGTAGCATCTTATAAATTTTATTAGCCAACTTAAAACAGCCTTAATCTCGGTATAGCATCACCGATAAGGCACATATGTATAATTACCTGATTAAGTGTAGAAGAGTGAATGATATGTCTTTTTATGTGGGATTATGCAGATATAAAGTGTATGCCTATGTTTGGTAAGAGTATAATGAACTGATGGATGTCATTATTAGATGAAAGAATCTGTCTCTATTCTCATAAATAAGAATGCTTTCTTATTTTAAATACTCAGAATGTTATCCAAGTAACTTCACTGGCAAGGAATACTAAATGCTCATGTGTACTGATCCTTCATGTTTAGGGTTTGGACCATACGCATTACTACTCACTTCACTGTCTTGTATAAAAAAGAAAATCAAAACCAGCACACCAATAACCGGAATTAAGCCCAATAATAACCACCAGCCCTTCTTGCCTGTATCATGCAAACGTCGAACACTAACAGCCAGTGTCGGTACTAATACTGCTAGCGAATAGATAACCCCCAACACACCCCCACCTGAATCTGCTGGATTAATAAACCATTGATTTATCATCTGAAGCGCAAAGCTAATAAGCATATTAATTAATATAAAGTACCAATACTCTTGTCTGCGCGCCCGCCCAGTAAACACCGCGTACTTTTTAAGTACATATAAATACCAGTTCATTGCTCTATCCTTTCTTTTGATATTACTAAGCTTATATGATGTTCGATTTTGGAATTGGCTCACTATCGAGCAAACACCTGAATCCCTATCTGAATAGCCCAAATACGATCATCTTTTCTCTGAAAGGTTACATTCGCTTGTCAAAGAAACACTATCCTTAACAGCATCAACAATCGGCTAACTGGTTACATTATGAGAATTGCCTTACTGCTTATCTTGCACGTGTTATTTTTTCTCAGTTATGGCCTTGTGCAAGCACAAGTTTCATTATCTGAACATGTATACTCACCTGATGATGGTGTTATTTGCGACGATAAAGCAGGGTTTTGTGTCGATAGTTATGGTATTTCTATGGCATTTACTAAAGAGTACTTAGGCCAAGAGGCGCAAGATAAAATGATGAAAATCATCAATGATGTAGGCAGTGATAATTTTGACACTACACGTTACTCGTTAAGCAATAAAGTTTACTGTGATTCAGAACAAAGGCAGTGCCTTGAAGACCGTTTTTCTGACATTGAAGCTACAGAATATAATGATCTTTTATTTCCAGATTAATTTATCGATTATAGTTATCACTCAGAGCAAAAACGCGTAGAGAATATCTACGCGTTTTATCATCTTTATCTTTTTCCTACATTGTCATTTTAACTTTATCGTGGAAAAGCTATTAAACTGTTTCTGCTTGCAGCTGTTTCATTTCTATTAACCACGTTTCTAGTTGTGTGGGTGACAATATTAGCGGATCGCCTAATTGGGCATCTTCAACATCAACCAACTCTGGCGGCAAAGTATTGATGATTAGCTCCAAGTCTTCATGGCTTTTGATTTGCTTCTCGAAAACCGTTGCCATATGCGCATTATGATCAATGTCGCGGTCTTGCGCGGCTTTTGCTAACCCACTTAGCAAGGTATACCACGTAGTCATTGGGCCTTGAACAATCGATGCGGATTCTGCCGCAGAGTCAATAAAAGCAAAAGGCACCGTCTGCAATTCAAAATCACCTTTCATTGCAGCAAAAATCCAATCGGTATCAAAAGAAAAGTCATATACCGATGGTGCAGCAAGAATGGCTTTAATTACCTCTTTATCATAAAGCTTGAATGCAGCTTGGGTGTCTTTAATACCATTAGAAAAAATCGCTCGACCTAGCATTCGCTGCATATGTCGTAATGTTTTAATTCCAACCCCCCAACGCTCTTCCTGCTTAATTAAAATTGAATCTGGGTGTTTACGATTACCGAGGACAACCTTTGCATTATCATTAACATACGGTTTGAGTAGTAACCCTAATTGACCAAGGTGAACTGAGTTATCAGCATCGGTATAAGCGACACAGTCGACACGATCTTCAAGGGCTTTCTGACAACCATAAATAATTGCGCCACCCTTACGGGATTCATCAGCATTAGCTAAATTAGCTAAAGGGCCAACTTGAGTGGGTAAAGCATCAGCCAAACGCAATACTGTTACTTTATCCTTATCGGGGTGATCACTTAAAATACTTTCAGAAATTTCAGCACTACCATGCGGGCAGCCGTCATCAACAGGATATAAATGCCAATCAACGGCAGTTCCTTGAGTAACCCAATTTAACTGGTTAATTTTGGCCTTTAATGAATCTTCACCATTTGGATTCGAAACTGTTTTTTCATTTAGTCGATTATGTTCGCCCCACATAGCGAAGACAACACCAACCGTTAATGGTTGATTCAACTTCAAAATATAGCGGCGAGACTCCACTAATTTTACCGCAAGACGAAACTCTAGAGGCTGGGGCTTAGATGAAAGTAACTCTTGATAAAAACTGGTTGGGATATCCTTTAGGCAATAAAGCGTATTGGCTAACGCTAGCAGCCTTTTTTGATGACTTGAATCGGTTAAATCAAAGTAATCACTTGCTTCAGTCAAAGCCTTTTGTACAATTTTCTCTGATGCTGTCATTGCCTATTCCTTCTGACTAACTCCTTTAAACACTCGCCCACAACAACAACGGGGCTTAAGTTAATCATAGTAATAGGGGTAATAAAGACAAAAAAATTACACAACAGATTTCATATGTTTATACCTGCATCACACTGCTTGTGTTATATGAGATCATAAAGTAGCGGTATATACAGGACTAATAAAAGTAGAGGTATATAATCTATGCGTTAAGGGGGGAATATAAACTTGATACCTTTTAATTCTGGCCTTCTGTAACTGGTGCAAAACTTCTTCTTTGTATCGCTTCAACACCACGGCTATCTGAGCTATCAAGGTTTGCCCGAGGGATAATGGTTGTATTGGATTCATTAAGCTTTGTAGTTTCTTTTTCATCTAAAGGATCAGCAATTGCCTCAGCCGTCGTTACTGGAACAACTGCCTGTTCGTCAAACTCTAATGCTTCAATCGGTGTGGCAATGACAGCGTCTTCAGCACCGACTTCTATAGCATCTATTTCGATGACCGCCTCTTCAACCTTCACTATTTTAACCGGGCCTTTCTTTAATTGTTCATCTGCTGCTAACCTAGCATCTGGGGCAATAATAATGCCTTTACTCATCACAGGGACCGTATCAAGCTTACTACCAGCATCCGTTACAATTAAGTGCCGAGTAACAGAAGACTCCGTATCAATTACCTCCACTTTCTCAGTGCTTAATTTCTGTGTTTCAGCTTCAGCGCCTTGGGTCAGCTCTAAGTTTTTCTCTTTTACTTTGTCAGGAACGGCTTCTAGAGTGGGCTCAACAACCGGCACAAATTGTTGCTCATTACTGAAGGTTTTATTTAGCCCGCTGAGCTTTTTTCCTCCAGCCCTTGGTTGATAAACATTCACAGGTTTTTGTATAGGTGCAGATTGGGTGTTTGATGGTACTTGGTAATCTCTTGCATCTTGTAGGCCAAGCTTAGGGCTTTTAAATCGGTACAAACCGAGTTTTTCATCCCAAATTTGTAATGTTGTTAGTTCTTGTTGCCACTCGGCATCAATACTTGATGCTAAATCAGCCACCTGTAGTTGAGTCGATAGCAAGGTGTTTGCCCTTTCATATCGACGATGCAGTTTCTTGCGCATTTGATCCCAGTTCGTACCGCCAGTCATCAAATAACGTGTACTATCCGCCCAGTATTGATAAGCATCGGCATTATTGGCTTTATCCGCAGCAACAGCTGCCAAGGCTTCTGATAAACCCGCATATTGCCACATCCGTTTACGGCCGAGCTTCGCTTCTGAACTCAAGAAAATAATGGTTAATCGATGCCATTGTTCTGATGCTTGCTCATAACGTCCAAGGCTCGCCAAATGAGTGGCCTTACTATAGTGCGACAGAGCCACATCAACCGTTGCGGCATGGCTGATTATTGCCGGCAGCCAAGCAAAAGCGATGATTATTATAAATCTGCATATTGCTCTCATCGGAACGTCTCCACTAAGCACCTTCCTGGGTGGTAAAAGCGAGAGTCGAACTGTACATCACGAAACTCTCTTTCCCCACGCGGTTTATAAAGCTTACCATTAGCTTTATACAATAATGCTTCCATCACCCCTGCATTCGTTTGAAGGGTAATACTCTTTTCATAACTACTGGTTAATTCATAGCGCCCTTCATACCAACCACGATCAGGATCATAGAGCTCTCTGACTAGAGTCATTAACCGCGTAGTGTAATCTGTCTTCCACAGAGCCCACATCTGAAACGCAACTCGTGTTGATACAAGTGCTTTTTCGTCATGATCGCTACCATCTTCAGCAATAGTGATCCACGGCGTCCCTAGCGCATAAATGCTATCGTATACAAAATACGGTTCTCCCGTAACAACATGCTCGCCTCGGGCGGTATATATTCTGTCTTGATCCCAGCGTGATTCCTGTATGCGATAAACTGAATCCGCCATAGCGGCAAGCACCTCATTACTATGAACTGAGTCACTGGACGACTTATCGTTTATTTTGTCCCAGTTAAACTCCATACCCAGCAACAAATACGGCGTGCTATAAACTGGCCGGAGTACATCGTAATGACGAGGGTCTCGTCCATCAAACAGCAAATCGATACCATTGATTGTGATCACTTCATAAGGGTCAAGCATCATGGCTTTCTCTGGTACGATTTTCCAATCTAGATAACCATATGCGGTATATTCTTCAATGCCTAAGCGTCCTTCCTTAAAACGATGGACTTGCCCGTCATTGATTGCTCCCCCATATAATTCACCTTCTTCAGTCACTAATTCACAGAAGTTCCAGCGTAATACCGCTTTATCTATATACTCTGAAAATTCTGGATTTCGTTGCTTGGTCATTGCCAATACAATTAATAGTCGACCAATGTCTATTGATGACCAACCAAGCTCTCCTGGTTGATTGGTATAATCCACCATCTGGCCAGTACCTGTGCTATAGACCTTATTCGGAACCCCTGTTAAACCAAGAGGCATTTCATTTAGAAAGCTTAATATCAGCGTCAAGCGTTCATCGTGCTCTTTGCTGGTAATAAATTGAAATTCTTGAGCGGCCATTAAGGCCATAAGGTAGTCAGCGAGGTTAGATAAATTTGTTGTCGGGTAATTGTCGATCGAATTCACTAATCCAGTAGTAAGATCAGTGTTGTTTTCAACATACGTCCACGCAATTTCAGCCCATTCCAGCTCTTGCTCTGTCAGCTCGCCATAGCGTCCTTGACGAATAACTTGCGATTCATTCATGCTTGTCATGCCACTTTGTACCCCCTGATAAACTACCCCGCATGATGCGAGGTAGAATACAGAACCTACAATTACCGCTTTTCTCAACATCTACATCCTTTTAACTGAGAAGAAACAGCTTATTGCTGTCGTTTTTTCCGCGGTAAACATTGGCCTTCATAGCCAAATGGTGACTCCAACGCTTTCTCCCATAAGCTTGGCGCTACGTTATCCTGATATTGCAGAAGCTTCCCCTGAGCTTTATACAATAGAATTTCTAATGTAATACCGTTATTGTTCGACGTAAAGGTCTCAATTAAACCTGTGCCATTTTCGAAGATCCCTTCATAAAAGCCTTTCTCGCGGTCATACAAATGCGAAATGTGGTCAAACAATAAATCGGTATATTCGGTCTCCCATAGTACCCACATCCCCATTGCACCTTTAATGGCAACAGCCGAGAATTGAGGCAAATAATCACCGGTTTCAGAAATGGTATTCCAAGCAAAACCATCAGTATAAATAGTGTCATACACGAAATATGGTGGTCCCGCTAACTGGTGCTCAGTACGCGCAGTAATGATACCCGTTCGCTTATAACGCTCTTCTTGTACGCGGTATATTTGCAAGCCAAATTCAGCAATCCAATCACTCGAATAGTTATAATCATGGGGAGAACGGTCGTCAAACTCATCCCAACCAAGTTCAATACCATCAAGAACATAGCTTTCTGTTACGACATAGCTGTGTGCTTTTAGCTTTCGTGGGTCACGAGTGTCATAAGGAATATCATAGCCATATAAGTTAATGGTGCTATAAGGTTCAGCTAATGAAGCTTGCGTTGTATCAAACCCCCAAAGTTGAAAGCCTTTCGCCGCATACTCTTCGTAGCCTAAGCGCCCTTCTTGCAAGTACTGTACGGGTTTGTCTTTTTCAAGCAGCGCCCCAAACATCGTGCCATTTTCATCGATGACATTACAATAGTTCCAGCGCAGCATGACAGAATCAATGCCTGTTGCATACTCAGGATAGCGGTGCTTTATGATATGAAGCCAAATAAGTAAGCGACCAAGGTCTAAGGCTGAATAGCCAATCTCACCAGGCTGGTTACCATAGTCTACTTTCGCTGCCGTCTGAGTATTGTAAGCCTTGTTAGGAAGCTCATTTTGGAACAAGTCCAATGTATTTAAGGTTGTTAACAGACGAATAAATCGTCGGTCAAATTCCTCTTTTTCAATAATGCCTAGTTCGTAGACACTAACCATGCCAGCTAAATAAGAAGCTGTATCCCACAATGTAACAGACGGATAGTTATTTACCGCATTTACTAACCCGGTTGATTCCTGATAGTTATTTTCAAAATACTTCCAGGCAATTCGAGCCATATCCATTTCTTTTTCTGTCAATGGCCCCTGACGAGGTTTAGGCGTCGACCAATGATTCTTTCGCTCTACAACATCCTCAGAAAAACTATTGTATTTATTACCGCAACCGGTAGCCAACACCCCTAAAAGGCAAACAATGATATAACGCATACGACACTCCCTATCACAGTTGCGGTTTACTTATCACCAACACTCAGCAATGCTCCGTTTTCGATATAAGCCAAAGACTCAAGAACAATACCATTTGTATTTGCTGTAACTGCTTTATTTATTCGTCCATCAACTTCGTAACGACCTGAATACCACCCCTTATCTTCAGAAAACAATTCTTTTGCATCATCAATAAGTAAGCCTGTATATGGTGTATCATAAAGTGCATACCAACCAAATGCTGCTTTAGTCGATAGTGTTTTCAAATGCGAGGCATCGTCGCCCTGATCTGAAATCGCATTCCACGCTTTACCATCAGAGAAAACCGTGTTGTATACGAAGTAAGGAGCTTCATCGACATTATCCTCACTCACTGCGGTTAATATGCCAGTACGGTTATAGCGATTCTCTTGCGCTTTATAAACTCGGTGTGAAAATATTTTCGACACGCTATCTGCACCAAATTCTAAGCTATCAAGAATATAAGACTCACTCACCACATAGTTATGTGCATGGAACCTTGCAGGGTCACGTAAATCCGTAGGAATATCAACACCATCAATTTCCACCAATTCAAGGTAATCGATATATTTCATTGCATTAAATACATCACGCCCCATCAAAGACATAGCTTTAGATGCATACTCCTCATAGCCGATACGCCCTTCTTGAACCAACTCCATGCCGTCATCTTTCTTTGAAGGACGGGAACCATATAAGTAGCCATCTTTAATCATGACACTTACATCCCAGTGGTTCAGTACATCGTTCACATGTTTATTAAACTGAGGATACTGCCAGACCATAATATTTAGAGGTACAAGAATACGTCCAATATCAATCGCAGACCAACCAATACCATTTTCCACAGGTTGGTTAGCATAATCTACCATTTGTAACGTTTGGGTGTTGTACGCTTTATTAGGAAGCTTACCATCAATAAGCGGTAATCTAGCCAAGGTATGAAGTGCCTTTTCCATCCGTAACTCAAATTGAGATTTACTGATCACATTTAATTTTTCGGCTGCTAAGAGCCCCATTAAATATGATGCGGTATCCCACATCGTAGTAGAAGGGTAACCATCAACCGAGTTAACTAGCCCTGTATTTTCTTGATAATTATTTTCAAAATATGTCCATGCCGTATTCGCCCACACAAACTCATCTTCGTTGAGTACGCGATTTTCACGAATTGGTATTTCTTCTTGTGACTCAAACGTTATATTACCTAAGA
>NZ_JAKJSJ010000068.1:0-33593 GCF_050336715.1 Photobacterium makurazakiensis | reverse complement strand
TTCTAGTACCTATAATGAAATAGTGCAGTATCTTAGGTATATGTCCATTACAGCCACCTCTCCTGACCAGTAAATGTTACCGAAAGCCATGTATCACCTAGCTCGTCAGCTAACGAATCCCATAGCAGTGCACGAATTTGATCCTGACGCTTCGTTGTCCAGAACTCCCCATCTTTTACTAAGATATTGACCTCTAAATCATACTGACGCCCTGTTTTAGCAAAATGATGAGTATAATCATCAAATTGATATTGCTTTGATAGTTTAGCAATCACCCTATCCACTTTTTTCTGGACACTATCATTTGGTGCCACGAGCAATACTTCACGAAGGTTACGGCGTAATACTGAAATTGGTAAAGCGGCGGCTGCCAATGCAAGTGTTGATACTAAAATGGGGTCAATATAGCTATTCCACTGTGAGTAGCCGTAATAATCTAAAATCATCACTATCACAAAACCAACTAAAATAGCTGCGCTTAAAATGCCATCAATTAGCCATTCTTGTGAATCAACCCTGACTAACTCCGATTGCTCGCTTTTTGCAATATATGTTTCAGTAAAATAAATCGAGAAGCTGCAAAATGTCGACAAAACGGCATATACCATAGCATGCTCGATTACAATCTCATGGCCACCATTAAGCATGGCTTTTACACCGCTGATAAAGGCAAAAATACACGTAATTAGAATGAGCAAGCCATTAACAACGTTGATCAGTGGCTCAATGTGGGCATAGCCAAACTGGAAGTGTTTATCGTCAGGTTTTGAAACTAGGTAGGCGGTATACAAGCTTAAACCGGTCATTCCCATGCTAAGTAATGAGAATAAACCATCAAGTAAAATGGCATTTGAACCAACATATAACCCATAGCCGACCCCTAAGCTTGTAAGCAACACGGTACCGGCTAAAGATAATTTAAGTGCTAAACGTTCCTTACTAATTTTACGGCAAGTAGCCATAAAATCCTCCTTATTTGGGGGTGACCCCTATTAGGTAAAATTCACTAACCTCCCTTAGCAGGTTAGCCTTTTGTCTTTCTACCTATAGTACTAGCACAGTTAGCATTGTGTATTCAAGATGTTAAAGAATCATCTAACCAAGCAGAAAACTCTTTCTTTCGTAAAGCAGTATTCAACACTGCTTGCTGGCGGCCTTTTTTAAACGCAATAATCGTCGGCACACCACGAATACGATATCGTGAAACCAATGCTTTATTTTTATTAATATTCACACGGACAAAACGCACTTTGTTTGTTTTTTCTGCAGCGACTTTGTCAACAATTGGCTTAAATGTTTTACAAGGTGCGCAGTTATCACCCAAAAAAATGACTACCACAGGTACTGGCGATTGAATAATTTTTTCAAGATTAGAGCTATCAGCTTCTACTGGTTTACCGTCAAGGAGAGGCTTACGGCAATACTCACACGATACCGTATTCGAGAGAGCATTAGACGTAACTAATACCTCTTTTTTACAATGAGGACATTGGATTGAAAGGGTTTTCATAGCAATACGCGCCTAAATAAAATAATGAGCAAACCATAGGTTTCTCTTACACTTCCACAACAATAAGAAGCATGAAAAGCCGCGCATCATAACAAAGAAGGTATCAAGACAACAAGCCAGTATCTTGTGCGTATCACCCTATAGACCAAGCGAGATAAATATCACTATGGTACAGTTTTTTCTAACTGTAACCGTTCAATATCATTAAAAAAGTTAATTATTTTAGCTCGACTCACGCTGTATTCAAAATTTGCACCTTCACAAAAATCATTCGATGCCTGCAATGAAGGCGTTTTGAGCCAAATATATTGACAGCTTGCATGCTGTTCACATGCGGAATTACGTTCATTAGTTAGCTTTTGCCAATAGTTCTCGAAGTGCTTGAGGGCATAATCTAATTGCTCATAATTTTCTTCACTTAACTCTGAACGTAAAATCTTCAACTCTTCCTGCCGTTCTACCATAAACGAATTAAAAGTATCAGAGAATGAATACGTCGACGAGTCATAGCATTCATCATTAATGTACATACTTTTTTGATTTCCAGCATTACTGACACTTTCTTGAGATGTACAGGAAGCAATAACAAACATAAAGACCATGCAACCATACCGTTTCATAGCGCACCCACTGTTTTAGTTTTTATTGGAACACTTCTGTGATCTATTTTCTGATACACATGAGGTGACTAAGTAGAAGTATGTGCCAATCACTCGCCATAGGCAGCTTAACTGCTTTCATTTCTTAACAGTAATACAAGGTCGCACCTTTGCCCCTAGACCATAAAGTGTACCGAATTCTTTACTGTTAGTTATATTACTACCGTAAGCGAAGGTTAACATTTTGATTACACTTAATACTATTGAACGTACTGCACTCGTCCCTTAATGTTCGATAACCACATACAGGCTGATACGTTCGCACATTATTTGCTGTCCGCCTCTTTAGAGGCAGCAACAGAAGGAGCTTAAGATGAATGTTCAGGCTATGCCTATGCATCGCTTCATCGATCATCACGGTAAGCTTGTAAAACCACTTCCTGATTGGGCTGACATTTCAATTCTGAAGGGGTTTTATTGTGACATGGTGCTTACCCGAACTTACGACTACAAAGCCGTTGCTCTTCAACGTACAGGAAAACTCGGTACCTACCCCTCCCATTTAGGATCTGAGGCCATTGGGATTGCAATCGGTCGAGCTCTGAAACCGACTGATGTTTTTATTCCTTATTATCGCGATCTGCCCGCATTGTGGGCTCGTGGTATAGGCATGGAGAAAAATTTACAATACTGGGGAGGTGACGAAAGAGGCAGCGATTTCTCACCGGATGACCACCATTGTCGAGACCTGCCATTTTGCGTACCTATTGCAACTCAGTGTACTCATGCTGTCGGTGTCGCTGCAGCCTTAAAAATTCAGGGGCAGCATCAAGCGGCATTAGTAACGTGTGGGGATGGAGCGACATCTAAGGGTGACTTTTTAGAATCGTTGAACTGCGCAGGGGTGTGGAATGTTCCACTTGTCTTCGTGATAAATAACAACCAATGGGCAATTTCAGTTCCAAGATCTATTCAGTGCGGTGCTGAGCAGCTCGCCGATAAAGCAAAGGGGGCTGGTATTAATGGCATTACCGTTGATGGTAACGATATTGTCGCCATGTTTGACGCTGTATTGTCCAGCCTTGATAAAGCACGCAAAGGAAAAGGCTCAACATTAATTGAGGCAGTTAGTTATCGCTTAAGCGATCATACCACTGCAGATGATGCCAGCCGTTACAGAAGTGACGATGAACTTCAACAAGCTTGGCAGTTTGACCCCGTATCAAGACTCAAACAATTCCTTATTGAACAAGGCAACTGGACCGAGGATGACGACGAACAGTGGCTTCTTCACTGTAAAGGCGTTGTTGAACAAGCAATTGAAAAATATCAGTCTCTTATCCAACAAGCACCTGAATCTGCATTCGATTATCTGTATGAATCTTTAGACCCCGATCTCCACAAGCAACGCGATTTAATCATAAATAAAGCAATGCGAATACAAGGAGATAAAAATGGCTGAATTAACGTTATTAGAAGCGGTCAACCTCGCATTGCATCATGAAATGGCTCATAACCCTGACGTTATCGTTTTGGGTGAAGATGTCGGTGACAACGGTGGTGTATTTCGTGCAACGGTTGGACTCAAAGAAAAATACGGCTGCAAGCGTGTTATCGACTCCCCACTGGCGGAGGCATTAATTGCCGGTGTCACTGTCGGTATGGCAAGCCAAGGTCTACGCCCTGTCGCCGAATTTCAATTCCAAGGGTTTGTTTTCCCCGCGATGGAGCATTTAATGTGTCACGCAGCAAGGCTTCGTAATCGCACACGGGGCAGACTGACCTGCCCGGCCGTCTTTCGAGCACCATTTGGTGGTGGGATCCATGCACCTGAACATCACTCTGAAAGCATTGAAGCTTTATTCGCTCATATCCCAGGGATTAAAGTTGTGGTTCCATCCTCCCCACAACGTGCTTACGGCCTATTACTAGCGTCAATCAGAAGCAATGATCCCATTATGTTTTTTGAACCAAAACGTATTTACCGTACAGTGAAGTCTGAAGTTGAAGACAATGGTACGGCATTGCCACTTGATTCATGCTTTACACTGCGAAAAGGACGTGATTTAACTTTAGTGACATGGGGAGCATGCGTGGTGGAATCATTGCAAGCCGCGTCAGCATTATCAAAGGTTGGCATTGAAGTTGAAGTGCTTGACCTCGCGTCAATCAAGCCTATTGATATGGCATCAATTATTGCCTCGCTTGAAAAAACAAATCGTCTATTAGTCGTGCATGAAGCCAGTCAAACCTGCGGAGTGGGTGCAGAAATCCTTGCCCGCGCCTCTGAACAAGCCATGTGCCTGTTAAAAGCTCCACCAAAACGTATTACGGGTACTGACACCATCATGCCTTACTACCGCAATGAAGACTATTTCATGATCCAAGAAGAAGACATTGTGGCAGCAGCTAAAGAACTTGTGGAGGGTTGGAAATGAAATCATTCAACTTACCAGATTTAGGCGAAGGACTTGCCGAATCAGAAATCATTCAATGGCATGTCAATACTGGCGATCACGTAGAAATAGACCAAGTGATTTTAACGGTAGAAACGGCCAAAGCAACTGTAGAAGTCCCAGCACCATATAGCGGCACAATCATAAACCGCTACGGTAATGAAGGCGATGTTATTAGCATTGGTAGCTTGCTGATTGAAATTGAAGAGTCTGTTACCGCGTCACAGTCAATCGATGCTCAGACAAACAAGCATTCTCACACCAATGTAATACCAGAAAAGAAAGCCGATGCTGCAACTGTTGTTGGTAACGTATCACAGCAGAGTCATCAGGTTAAGGTTGATGAATTTTGGATTGGCAATGAACACCACCAGCAACACTACGAACAACTAACGGCCATGCCTTCTGCTCGCTTATTAGCTAAAAAGCTTGGTGTCGATCTGGGGGCTATTTCAGGTTCTGGCCCAGATGGGCTTATTGTCGATGCTGATGTGTACAACGCCTGTGACAAACAATTACCAGGCACTGAGGTTTTAAAAGGCGCTCGGCGTTCAATGGTAGCTGCCATGGCTGCGTCACACCAGCATGTTGCCGCTGTGACAATTACTGAAGAGGCAGTACTAGATCATTGGGGGGAAGGTGAAGATATTACATGCCGGTTAGTACAAGCCATCGTCTCTGCTTGTCAGCAAGAGCCAGCCCTAAATGCATGGTTTGATGCTGAAACCATGACTCGGTGCCTGCACAGTACCGTGAATATTGGGATTGCAGTAGATAGCCAACATGGGCTATATGTGCCCGTTTTACGACATGCTGACGAATTTAGCAGCAAAGGCATTCGTCAATGGGTTGATAAAACCGTCTCAGGTATTCGAGAGCGAAAAATCGCAAGAGAGCAGTTGCAGCATGCCACGATTACGCTTTCTAACTTTGGTGCTATCGCAGGTATTTACGCTACGCCTGTCGTTACACCACCGCAAGTCGCGATTATAGGTGCGGGTAGAATAATAAAAAAAGTAGTATTAAGAGAACAGATCCCCAGTGAGATTAGCGTCATGCCACTATCAATGACGTTCGATCACAGGGCTTGTACCGGAGGGGAAGCGGCTAGGTTCATCAAGATTGTCGTTAAACATCTAGAGCAAGCTACCGTTCAGTAGAAAGAACCGATATTTTAAATACAAAAATGCCAGTCAGTGACTGGCATTTTTTATTCCACATTTGAAGATAAATTAATCTTCAGCAGATGGTGTAGCTGGCTTTTTCTTTTTAGGCATAAAGACGTTATCACCCACAGCAACATTATCGTAAAAGCGCTTATCAACCTTCTTCTTAGGCTTCGCCGCTTTTGTCGCCTGCTTCGCTGCAGGTTTTTTACCTGTTGGTTTCTTCTTAACGAACTTTTTCTTAGGTGCTGGTTTCAGCCCTTTAAACTTACCTTTAAGATCTTCATATTCAGAGAAACTAATCTCTTGCTGTAGGAACGCCTCAACGTTCTTAAAGCTCTTCCAGTCTTTAGGGCCAACAAGCGAAATTGCATCACCTTTATTACCCGCACGACCCGTACGACCAATGCGGTGAACATATTCTTCAGCATGCTTTGGCATATCGAAGTTAATTACGTGAGACACCTTATCGATATCTAGACCACGCGATGCAACATCAGTCGTCACCAGAATCTTATGACAGTCACGTTCGAACTGACTCATGATGCTGTTACGTTGTGTTTGGTTCATATCACCGCTTAACGCCACAGCTTTCAGTTTACGTTCATTCAGTTCGTTTGTTAGACGCTCAGTATCTGCACGGGTAGCCGTGAAAATGATAACCTGATTGTAATTTTCAGTTTCTAACACTTTATCAAGCAAAGCTTGCTTATGATCAAGGTGATCACACAGCATAAAGCGTTGAGTAATATCAGTGTGCTCTTCTGCTGAGTGACCAACAGAAAGACGCTTAGGTGCATTTAGCATGTCAGCAGCAATGCCAACAACATCAGTATGGTCTAGCGTTGCAGAGAACATTAGTGTCTGACGACGACGGTGGTTAGCCGCTTCATGAATACGACGCAATTGAGGTTCAAAACCCAAATCAAGCATACGGTCTGCTTCATCAAGAATCAGCATTTCAAGACCATCAAGGTGCGTACTACGATGCTCAAGGTGATCAGCCAAACGTCCAGGCGTTGCAATCACAAACATTGGGTCATTTTTCAATGCTTTTACTTGATCATTGAAGTTTTCACCACCAACAATCAATGTACCATCATAAGGTGTGCCCGCGTTTAACGTACGAAGCTGAGCGAAAACTTGCTTAGCCAATTCACGTGTAGGTGTTAATACCAAAATGCGTGGGTCACGGCGAGTGAATGGCTTAGAACGATACATGCGTTGCATCGCTGGCAATAAGAATGCCAGCGTTTTACCAGAGCCCGTTTTTGACGAGGCCAGCACATCTTTACCGAGGATCCCCACAGGAATGGCGGTTTGTTGAATTTCAGTTGGTTTATTGAACGCCAAGTGGTCTAGTTTTTTTAACAGGCGCTGGTCTAATCCAAGATCTTTAAAATGCAAAATGGTGCTCCGGTAATAATGCTTTTAGTAAGCAAAGAATAATACAGTTCTACCAAGCTGTGATGAAAATCACACACAGCTAAATCTGGTAAGCAGAGCATTATAGCACAAATCTTTTCAGTGACACGCTAATCACACACTTTTAGCTTTATTTCATAGGCATAAAACTAAAACACTGTTCATTACATTTCAACGTTAGCCCTTATTTCTTAATAGAGTTCACATAATTGTCGTAAAGTGACCTACCAAACATCCATACGAATCAATAAAGTCTCCCTGTGAAATTAACTATTTGTCGACTTACCATTATTGGTAAACCTCTTACCTTCGTTAATCCCCTGTAAATTAACAAGGTAAGAGGATTTTTTTATATCCATAACTAATCCACATTACCTATTATGCAAAATACCGATCGTCGTATATACGAAACAAAACAACACGTTAAATTGCAAGATTTAAGAAGTTTGCATCATGGTCATAAATGCGTGAATGATGTCGACCTAAACAGTCAACAAAGACTCGATAAGATGATTATCGAGTCAAGCAAACTACTTTCTAACCACAAGAAGCTTGCCACTCAAGCTAATAAGCCAACTGTCAACCTTGCAGCCCTACCAGCATGCAACAGTCCACCCCATAAGAAGCTTGAGTCATATGAACAACGAATAAAGAAACTAAAATTAGCAAACACCTTACTTTCTTTACTTATCTCAAGCGAGGAAGAAATTGATGGTATTGAAAGTCACGTCAGTTAACAGAGGTTCAAACCGCAATGTGCTAATCTCTATTAACACACTATGAGTAGGTCATTGAATCTATGATAAAAAAAAGTTATCACTATACTCCTGCCCTCTTATTTTTAATTGTACTAACTGTGATCATTTGGTCAGGGTTAAACCCTGTTTTCCCCGATGTCTGGATTGCAGAAATTATTCCAGTCGTACTTATCCTCGCCCCGCTAGTTATTACGTATCGATTTTTCCAATTTTCCAATACCGCGTATCTTTTAATTACGATTTGGATGACGCTGCATACTATCGCTGCACATTACACGTTTGCTAACGTTCCTTTCGATTGGTTTAACGATTTCATCGGTTCTGAGCGTAATAATTTTGACCGTGTAGCTCACTTCTCTATTGGGCTGTACGCGTTCCCAATTGCCGAGTTCCTTGTTCGTAAAGATCACTGCAAACCTGTTATCGCGTCATTATTTGCCTTATGTGCAATTATGGCTGTGGCTGCTGGGTATGAAATCATCGAGTGGTGGTACGCCGAACTCGCTGGCGGTGATGCTGGTATTGAGTTTCTAGGAAGTCAGGGCGATATCTGGGATGCACAAAAAGATATGTTGGCAGATACGCTTGGAGCAATTACAAGTTTAATTCTGTTTTCAATCACTAAGCCTTACAAAACGAAGTAAAACCATACGAGTCACCTCTTATCAAAAAAGGCCGTTACACTTTCAACTATAAAGAGTTAATGTGTAACGGCCTTTCTAACTATAAATATTATCTAATTATAAATCAGGATAACCCGTCGGGTTAGCCGACTGCCAACGCCACGTATCTGTAGTCATGTCTTCAATAGTGCGCGTAGCTTCCCAATGAAGCTCAGCTTTTGCTTTAGCAGGATCAGCCCAACACTCTGCAATATCACCAGGACGACGAGGAGCAATTTGATATGCTACGTCAACACCCGCTGACTCAGAAAATGCTTTAACCATCTGCAACACACTAAAGCCGTTACCAGTACCTAGGTTATAGATATGCAGACCCGCATCTTTACCTTTGTGGTTTAATGCCGCTAGGTGACCATCTGCTAAATCAAGAACATGAATGTAATCACGAACACCCGTTCCATCAACCGTCGAGTAGTCGTCACCAAAGACAGATAAGAACTCACGACGACCAACTGCAACCTGAGAAATAAATGGCATCAGGTTATTAGGAATACCTTGCGGATCTTCACCCATTTCACCTGACTGGTGAGAACCTACAGGATTGAAATAACGCAGTAATGTAATGCTCATTTCTGGATGTGCTTTTTGAATATCACTTAAGCACTCTTCAACCATCAATTTGCTACGCCCATAGGGGTTAGTCGCACTGGTTGGGAAATCCTCGGTAATAGGCACAGTCGCAGGGTCGCCATATACGGTTGCAGAAGAGCTGAAGATAAGGCTATTTACGCCAGCAGCACGCATCGCTTCCACTAGCACCAAAGTACCGTGTACATTGTTATCATAATACTCTAACGGCTTTTCAACTGACTCACCCACCGCCTTTAAACCAGCAAAATGAATAACAGATTCAACATTTGTTTCTGCTAACACCTTATCTAAGAATGCACGGTCACGAATGTCACCTTGGTAAAATGCAGGCATTATCCCAGTCAATTTTTCAATACGGGCCAGTACTGATTCTTTACTGTTATATAAATTATCAACAATAACAGGTGTCATACCCGCTTCAATCATTTGTACACATGTATGGCTACCAATGTAACCCATGCCGCCTGTAACTAGAACACGCATGCATCTCTCCCTAACTTAACTGACTAATACTCAAATAATTGTATATCAATAATTTGTTACTGCGCTAAAACTATCATATCTTGGCACTAATAAAAAATAGCCACAAAATTAAGATGTATAAATACCGCTAAATGACTCTAATCTAGACAATATCTTACTTATCGTGGCGATTTTCCAGCATTGAAATAGCAATAAAACACCGTATAATATCGTCATTCATTTTTGTTAAGTAAAGATTATGCTTATGACCTTTAGACCTTATTTACTCCGCTATGCCATTATCGCCATGTTAACGCTGATTATTTCTGGCTGCGAACTGGTTGATTGGAAAGCTAAGCATGATAAAGATGCACTCAGCGACGCTGGCTACCAAGAACATTTCCTACCACTAAAAGAAGGCGGAACAATCAAATATTGGGTAGGAGGTTCAGGCGAGCCGCTTCTTTTGCTTCATGGTTTTGGCGGAACCGCTATTTCAACGTGGAAAAATGAAATGTTAGCCTTAAACCAACATTATCAGATTATTGCCCCTGATTTACCTTGGTTTGGTGACTCATACAGCGAAGGCACTCCAAACCTCACCACTCAAACAGAAGCCGTATGGCAAATACTGGATGCTCTAAACATTGAACAGGTCAATGTCGCCGGTATTTCATACGGTGGTTTTGTTACCTATAACATGATGACAAAGCCAGAGCGTGTTAAAAAAGGGGTTATTATTGCCAGCCCTGGCCCACTTTTTAGCGACGATGATTTAGCCGACTTATGTGTTCGTGCTGGCGTTGATCAGCCTGAGAATCTCTTTGTACCAGAGAATCAACAGGAAGTAAGGCGACTTTTTGAACATGTTTTCGTTGAACCTAAAAAGATGCCTGACTTTGTTGCAGAGCAGATATACGACAGTTATTTCTCTCCATATAAAAATGAAAAAAGACTGTTAATACAATCACTTAATATTGATAGAGACCGTATAGCACACTACCCGCCAGCACAACTCCCGCCGAGCTTGCTTATTTGGGGTGACAGTGATCAAATTTTTCCGTTGAAAAATGGCCTTTCTTTAAGTCAATATATGAACTCTGCTATCATCGTCATACCTAATACAGGCCATGGTGTGACTAACGAGCAACCCGAAACCGTCACTAAGCTACTGAAATCATACATAGGTGGATAGTTAGCAGACCTTTGTCACAGATCAACCAATTACATATTTTTCATAGAAAAATTAGACACAGGTTTCATCCTAGCTTATGCTAGCCCAGCCAATGCATGCAGTTGCTCATTGGTTGGATTATGCTTTATCAAGGATGTACCTATACCGTGGCGATAGTTATTAAAAGCTCACAGCTTAAATCAGACAATACTGCTTACATTGAGCTCAGCAAAGAAACACTTCAGTATCAATTGACAGTGTTATTTCCAGCAACAGGACTCATTAGCTTAATTATTGCCTTTACCTATTTTGTATCAGAATCTTCAATTGAATCGACAAACTTCATTACAGCAGTTACCGCTGCATTTCTTTCATTTTTTCTGTCTAATGCCAATAAACGTAATGTAAATCCCTACGCTCTAATTTGGCTATTTATCCTTTATACCACGGCAATTTGCGTATATGACCTATATACAAACTCGGCCCAACTTATTTCGCACACCATAGCGTTAACCATTCCTTTACTTTGCTTCTTCGCTTTGAAACACCAGTACGCGTGGTGGTACAGCTTGTTGTTTGGCATATATTATATTGTGGCAAGTAGCGCAGATTTGATATCAAAAGAGGTCCAAATCACCGAAGCACTAAGGAATATTAGCGCATACGCAATGGTGCTGGTCATGGCCTATTTATTAGCACAGCACCGAAATGAAGCGATATCGAGAGTTAAGAAAACGGCAACGACTGACTTTCTTACTGCACTGCATAACCGTAAAGGTATCGAAGCTATCTACTTACATGAAGCGTACCGTAGTAATCGTTATCTTCGAGACCTAACACTGGTATTAATAGATATTGATAATTTAAAAGAAATTAATGACCGCTACAGCCTAGAGGTTGGTGATCAAGCCCTTATGATGTTATCAAAGTGCTTACAAGAAAAAACACGGCATTCTGATCACATTGCAAGAATAGGTAGCCAAGAGTTTTGCCTTCTACTCCCTGACAC
The DNA here is from genome assembly GCF_050336715.1 of Photobacterium makurazakiensis. Classification (NCBI taxonomy): domain Bacteria; kingdom Pseudomonadati; phylum Pseudomonadota; class Gammaproteobacteria; order Vibrionales; family Vibrionaceae; genus Photobacterium; species Photobacterium makurazakiensis. Next base: position 21,760 of record NZ_JAKJSJ010000068.1, on the reverse strand, counting down.
TGAAATTGATCAAGCTGAACTTTTTGTTCAAAAACTGAAAAGTGAAATTAACAACTGGCAGTTAGAATTAGAAAGCGGTCATAGTATCTCAATTACCGTTAGTATCGGTCTCACACAAGTAGAATTTCAAAACTTTAGCCTTGACTATATAAAAGCTGACAGCGCCCTACAGCGCGCAAAAAATTGGGGCCGAGATCAGATTGCGATTGGTTAATGGTATTCTTACGCGTTCACGTCAGTCTTCACTAAGCTCTTCGAGTGCCTGAGTTATCACTTCGCGGAACCAGACCAAAGAAGGAGGTTGCACATTCCGTTTTTGCCAAAAAAGTGCAACCTCAACTTCTGGAACATTAAACGGCAGTGAAAAGATCTTCAGTGGCGTCATCTCACTGAATGCATGTGCAATTTTGAATGGCAGTATTACCATCAAGTCCGTTTGCTTTAGCAACGAAGGTAAAATGGAAAAATGAGATAACACCAAGCTGGTCTTTCGCTGTAGTCCCATCCCGGCCATAACATCTTCCGCCAGCCCATGACCTAGGCTTCGAGAGACTAAAGCGTGTTTCTGGTTGATAAATTGCTCGATCGTTAATTCATCACAGTCAGGCGCAAACTGTTTGTTCATAACGCAAACATAACGTTCTTTTAATATGACACGCCTTTCAATATTATCGCCTAATATGGGCTGGCTACATATAACAGCATCTACCTTTCCGGTCGACATCCATTCATTTAATTTATCTATTTCTAACGGTAACACTTCGAGCTCTACCTTCGGCGCCTCTTCCTGTAATTTCTTGTAAATATTGGGTAGTAGTGCCATTTCACCCAAATCTGTCATGGCCACAGTAAAACGCTTATCTGTCGTTAACACATCAAACTTCTTAGCACTCTCGACCGTCGACTCGATCTGCTGAAGTGAATTACTTAGCACACCGTAAAGCTGTTTGGCATATACGGTCGGCTCCATCCCCTCCTTTGTCCTAAGAAACAATCGGTCGTTGAATAACTCTCTTAACCTAGACAATGCATAACTAACAGAAGGTTGAGTGACATACAGTTTATCAGCGGCAAGTGTCACACTTCTCGCTTCATACAAGGTAACAAAAGTTCTGATGAGATTGAGATCAATATTAGACAAAAATAAATACCATCTATTTCAATTAGAAATACTATCAATTTGATTAATTAGAACAGAATTCATATTGTAGTTGCAACATTTACATAACAAGAAGATCACAAAATGCCAACCGTTCAGTCAGCTACTTACTCTTTACTCCGGAAACAAGGTATAACCAAGGTTTTCGGTAACCCTGGTTCGAATGAACTGCCGTTTCTAAAGAATTTTCCTGAAGACTTTGAGTATATTTTGGGACTGCACGAAGGTGTGGTTCTCGGGATAGCCGATGGGTATGCACTTTCTAGCGGCGAACCAGCATTTATCAACCTACACGCAGCAGCTGGGACTGGCAACGCTATGGGGGCTCTGACTAACGCATGGTACTCTCACTCTCCGTTGGTTATCACTGCAGGTCAACAAGCTCGATCATTGATCGGTGTTGAATCAATGTTAGCTAACGTTGATGCGACTCAGCTACCACGCCCCTTAGTAAAATGGAGTTATGAACCTTCTTGGTCAGGCGATGTGCCGCGCGCATTAAGCCAGGCCATTCATATGGCGAACCAACCTGCGCGTGGACCTGTTTATGTTTCAATACCACATGATGATTGGCAGCAGGATATTGACGACGATGCGCTCTTACTCACAGACCGTGACGTTGTCACTGCTGGGCAGCCCTCAAGCCTTCAATTAAGTGGCTTAGCAGACAGGTTGAACAAAGCAACGAATCCAGTTCTTGTTCTTGGACCCGATGTCGATGCATATCAAGCCAACGCCTTAGCCGTTGAGCTAGCAGAAAAAATTGCTGCACCAGTATGGATCGCCCCATCCGCACCACGATGTCCATTCCCGACTCGCCACCCATGCTTCCGTGGAGTATTGCCTGCCGCTGTTGCTGGAATATCAACAATGCTAGAAGGACATGACCTTATCATGGTCATTGGTGCCCCCGTGTTTCGCTACCACCAACATGCGCCGGGACGCTACCTACCAAGCGGTGCCAAATTAATCCACCTTACATGCGATCTTCAGGAAGCAGCAAGAGCCCCAATGGGCGACGCTTTAGTCGGTAACATCAGTGAGATGATGACGAGTCTACTGAAAGAGACCAAACGGGTTGACCGGGAAATGCCTGTTCCTTTATCAGTTCCCACTCTCTATCCAGATACAGACTCAGAGGAAAGTCCATTAGCGCCCGAGGTTGTATTTGATGAATTAAATGCATTGGCGCCAGAAGATGCCATTTATGTCAAAGAATCCACTTCAACGGTAACAGCGTTCTGGCAACGAGTTGAGATGCGCCACCAAGGTAGCTACTACTTCCCCGCAGCAGGTGGACTTGGATTTGGACTACCCGCAGCAGTCGGCGTGCAGCTTGCCCAGCCAGATAGACAAGTGATTGGAATCATCGGTGACGGCTCGGCCAATTATGCTATCACTGCGCTTTGGACTGCGGCCCAATATCAAATTCCCGTTATCTTCATCATTCTAAAAAATGGCACCTATGGAGCATTGCGCTGGTTCTCCCGTATTTTAGATGCTGAAGACTCACCTGGACTAGATGTACCCGGGTTGGATTTCTGTGCAATAGCGAAAGGGTACGGCGTAAAAGCTGTTGAAGTCACAAGTCGAGAGTCACTGAGAAGTGAACTTAAAGAGGCTCTGAAATCAAAGCAACCTGTTGTGCTCGAAATACCAACGACAACAATTGAACCTTGATTGAGCAGCGTACTTTTATTCAAGAATGACCCAACAAACAAGGAAAACAATGATGAAAAAAGTGATGAAAAAAATCATTCCGAATTTTCTTCTGGCGGCATCACTCGCAATGACTACTAGTCATGCTTATGCAGGACAAACACTTCGTTTTGCACATTTTTGGCCATCAACATCTGCTGTTCATAATGAAATATTTGATACGTGGGCCAAGAGCGTTGAAAAAGCCTCAGGTGGGGAACTGAAAGTAAACCTATATCCATCGCAAACACTCTTAAAAGCAGCACAATCTTATGATGGAACGGTAAACGGCATCGCCGATATAACAGCCACCGTACAGGGTTATTCTGCTGGGAGATTTCCACTTTCCGAGATAACTCAACTTCCAGGGATAACAGAATCTGCATTACAAGGTGCRTGCATTCTTCAAACACTCTACGACACGGGGAAAATTGATCAAGAATACAATGATACACATGTACTGTTCATGTTTACCACTGGTCCCGCTTACCTCCACACCAGTAAAAAAGAAATCAAAACACCTAATGATCTTATAGGCCTAAGAATGCGCCGTCCAAATGAAGTGACTGGCGCGCTACTGGCTCAAATGGGCGCCTCCCCGGTTGGCATTCCAGCGCCAGGGATCTATGAAGCGATGGAGCGAGGTGTTGTGGATGGGCTCAGTTTTCCATTTGAAGCAATGAAGGTTTTCCGTATCAATGATCTGTCGAATTATCACCTTCAGATCCCCTATGCCAGCGGCATCTTTGTGGCAACGATGAACAAACGTACTTATGACCGTCTTACGCCTGAAATGAAGACTGTGATAGATGAACACAGTGGTATGGAATGGGCTATGAAAGCTGCTCAAGTTTTCAACCGCTTAGATCAAGAAGGGCTACAAGAAGCAAAGGCACAAGGCGATACGATCCACGTGGTTAACGATCCTTTGAATAATCCTGATTGGGGCTCTCCACTTAAGGAAGGTACAGAGCGTTATTTAGAGCGAATAGAAAAAAATGGGAAAACAACGGCGCGTGAAGTCTACCAGACCGCTTTTGGGCTTCGTGAACAGTGTGCATCGTAAACAACAATAGGAATAATCATGAAAAAAATAGAGCTAATTATCGATGGTGAGAATCGTCCAGCGACTCAAAATGCCACTTATATCCGTTGTAACCCTTTCAACAATGAACCTGTCACCGAGGCCGCGGCAGCATCGGCTATCGATGCCAAAGAAGCGGCTGATTCTGCAGAAGAAGCCTTCAAAACTTGGTCACAATCTACTGTTGGCGAGCGACGTATTAAACTTCTCAAAGCCGCTGATATAATGGAGTCTTATAAGGACGAATTTATTCACGTTATGGTTGCCGAAACAGGTGCAACGCCAACCTGGGCTGGGTTTAACGTTATGGTGGCTGCTGGAATTTTACGTGAGGCAGCCTCTCTTACAAGCCAGATAGGCGGTGAAATCATTCCCTCGAATGTTCCACAGAATATGGCTATGGGTATACGTGTACCCTGTGGCGTCGTACTCGGTATCGCGCCATGGAATGCTCCGATCATTCTTGGCACTCGTGCTATAGCCACTCCAATCGCCTGCGGTAACACCGTTGTTTTAAAAGCATCAGAGCAGTGTCCTGCAACCCACCAATTGATTGGCGAAGTACTCGTCAAAGCTGGTTTAGGCGATGGTATCGTTAATGTAATCACCAACGCACCAGAACAGGCAGCGAGTGTGGTAGAAACATTAATCGAGCACAAAAGTGTACGCCGTATTAATTTCACAGGATCGACCAATATTGGTCGTATTATTGCTGAAAAAGCAGCTATCCACTTGAAACCAGCGCTGCTTGAGCTAGGTGGTAAAGCTCCTTTAATCGTACTTGATGACGCTGACTTAGACGCAGCCGTTGATGCAGCCGCATTTGGGGCATTTTTCAACCAAGGTCAAATTTGTATGTCTACCGAGCGATTAATTGTCGTCGATTCGATTGCTGATGAATTTGCCCAAAAATTAGCTGAAAAAGCAAAAAGCCTGAAAGCAGGCGACCCTCTCGACAACAACAATGCTCTCGGCACACTCATTTCTCAACAAGCGGGTAGTAAACTAAATACCCTCATTGATGATGCTACAAGCAAGGGGGCAAACCTGTTATCCGGTGGTTATGCTGAAGGGGTGATCATGCAGGCAACATTAATCGATAACGTAACTTCTGATATGCGCCTATATAACGAAGAATCCTTCGGCCCTGTGGTAGCTATGATCCGAGTCAAAAACGAAGTCCAAGCCATCCAGATCGCCAACGACAGCGAATATGGCCTTTCAGCTGCGGTATTCAGCCGGGATATCCCCCGTGCAATTGCTGTAGCCAATAAAATTGAGTCTGGCATCTGCCATATCAATGCCCCCACAGTACACGACGAACCTCAAATGCCATTTGGTGGCGTTAAGGCCAGCGGCTATGGTCGGTTTGGCGGAAAAGCGGGAATTGAGGAGTTTACTGAAAACCGCTGGATGACGATTCAGCTAGGGCCAAGGCACTATCCAATTTAACCTACCCCTGAAAGGTTAATGTTCGCTCATATACGTCAGCTCATTTATCGAGCTTGACGTATTACTGCTTATCGAAGTAATACCCCAAAAAACGGAACACAATCATGTTTGAGTTATGGAATGACAATAATAGCGACACAGTGGAAGGATGCAAAGATCCTCATATTATAGTTGTCGGAGCTGGAGCGATGGGCTGCTATTTTGGGGGGATACTCCTTCAAGCTGGGCATCAGTTAACATTTATCGATGTAGATCAATACACGATTGAAGCCATCAATCATCAAGGTTTAATCCTTGAAACCGATGCCGGCCAATGTACAGTGCTCGCCACCGCAGCACTTGCAAAAAACGTACAGAAGCCTGCAGATCTCGTGGTGCTGTTTACCAAAACACTTCACACTGAAGCCGCGATGGCATCCATTCACCACCTACTTACCCCTAATACAGTGATTTTATCGTTACAGAATGGTCTTGGTAACGCAGAAAAGATCGCGAAATACCATGACAAATCACGTATTGCCATTGGCACAACTCTAGTACCTGCAGACCTACAGGCTCCAGGTCATGTTGTTTCACACGGCCCTTCAAGTTCACGCCTAATGGATGTAAATACCCAGAGCCCTGACTGGGTTGATGCACTTGTCACTTTGCTTAACAAAGCAGGCCTCAACACAGAACGAGACTTAGATATTCACTCGGTGGTTTGGTCTAAAGTCGCTTTTAATGCTGCGCTAAATGCTATTTCTGCCGTAGCAGGTGCAACACCAGGTCAAATTGGCTCGATAGATTATTCGGTTGAGTTAGCCCGCAATATAGTGCATGAAACCTGCCTAGTCGGCCAAGCGACGGGAATAGTTCTTGATGAAGCATATATATGGAAGACTGTTGAAATGGCTATGCAATCACACCCGAACCATAAGCCCTCAATGATGCAAGATATCGAACATGGGCGGGAAACCGAGATCGAAGCAATAAACGGAGCGATTGTCGCAAGCGGTGAACAACTCGGTGTTGCCACCCCTGTAAACCAAACCCTTTACCAGCTAGTTAAACTGAAAGAATTCATTGTAAAGGATACTCCTGCATAGATATTTATGCATAGAGACTTAAGCGTAGATACTTATGCGTAGATACTTAAGCATTCACTCTACCTCGTGTGTAACGATTCTCTCAACCTGCGGCATTTCGGCCGCAGATTACTTTGATGGCTGCCAACTAAATTGTCCATCAAACTCAACACACTCTAAGACCGCACTTTTCGCATTTTCTATATATATTTGCTGCTGTGCTGATACAGGATAGTTTAAATACTCGGAACATTTTGCACTTTGCCCTGCCCCCACGACGACTTTAGTTCCCGGTTTAAGTTTACAGCTAATCATTTTATCTAAAGGCGACCATTGGTAGCATATTTCGTAATCTTCACGGTATTTTGCAATACTGCCTTTAGGCGTACTAAATGCCCACCACTGCCCCAGTTTACTCGCGGGATTAGTACTATTCCATGCACGGCTTATGACAATTTTTGTATGCTCTTGGCTGATATACACTTGTCCAGAGCAAAGCCCACCTTCATCAGGCGCGCCCAGTGCCTTGTGTAACAAGTTATCGTCATCAATCGGTTTAAAGTCATTAGCCAAAGCACCGGAAATATATGTATCACCGATACATTTTTGTTCAGCGATAGCGTGTTGTTTCGAAATAGATTCGTGATCAGATATAGATCGATGCTCAACGATAGGTTGATTGTTAGTATTAGTGGTACACCCCACTAATAAAATAAAAGATACTTGTATTACGTTAGTCTTCACAACATTTCTCCCTTAATGATTTTATGACTAACAGGTCTCCTACTTCATTTCCCTGTGTGAGTAATCGCCCATAACAACTGATTGGCTCTACTTTCCTATTCGTCTAATTGGTAGTACAGTCAACCACATCACGCAGTACCTAAAGTAATAGCAATGACAACCAAAACCCTGTGCCAGTGGAAATGCTTTTCTGTAGAGCAATCCAGCCAAACACTACCTGATGGTCGACATGTCGAGTTTACGACTGTAAAACATCCAGGGGCTGTCATCATTGTACCTGTCACTGAACAAGGTGATTTGGTTATGGTGAATCAGTTCCGCCCCGCGATTAAAGATTGGATTCTCGAATTTCCAGCAGGCACACTGGAAGACAGTGAAAATATCCTCGACTGCGCCAAGCGCGAGTTAGCGGAAGAAGTACAACTCAGAGCCAATGAATGGAAAACATTGGGCGAACTTTTCCCTGTCCCCGGTTTTTGCGACGAGGTTCAATACCTGTTTTTGGCAAAGGGACTATCACCTTGCCAAGGTGAACTCGATGACGACGAAATCATTGAGGTAGTAACCCTATCCACTGCAGAGTTCCTTGCTAAAGTCGCCAGCAATGACATCAAAGATGCAAAAACACTGGCTTCATTTTTAAAGCTGCAAGCTATGGGCCTTCTCTAATTTTTCATGCAAGACACACTTTGCAACCAAACACAGTCGCAATTTACTCGAGAATGTGGCATCTTTGCGCCGCATTCTTGCTTTCAGCATCGTACCTAAGCTAAAGGATATAAACATGGACAAACTATTTTCAGTTCTTAATAAAGTTGCCGCTATTATGGCTATGGTAATGTTTGTTGTTGGTGGCGGTATGGCACTTTTTGTCATGGTATACGGCAACTAAGCTCAGTTACATCCGCATCCCACCATCAACTTCCAGTATTCGGCCTGTAAAGTAGTCGTTTTCAAAAATATACTTCACGGCATGGGCAATCTCCTTAGCCTCACCGATTCGGCCGACTGGGATCATTTTTTTCAATCGCTCGACTGCCTCAGGCTTTAGTTGATCTGCCATCGCTGTTTCAACAACACCTGGTGCGATTGCAGCAGCACGAATACCATATTTAGCGAGTTCTTTCGCCCAGCAAACGGCCATTGTTGCCACCGCAGCCTTTGAAGCCGCGTAATTTGTTTGCCCAATATTGCCAGCCCGCGCAACACTGGAAATATTGATTATCACACCACGGCTATCCGAGTTAACCATGGCAGCGGCAGCTTCACGTCCGCATAAGAAAGTACCTGTTGTATTAACATTCATGACAACATTAAACTGCTCTAACGGCATTTTGGTTAGCTGACCATCTTTTACTTTTATCAACATACCATCGTTTAAAATACCGGCATTATTTACCAAGCCATTCAGTTGACCAAAGTCGTCTATGATGCTGCTAAAAACGGTTTCAACCTGCGATTCATTAGTCACATCTACGGTGTATGTAAATGCTTTTGCGCTCAACATTTGGCATTGACGCTGTGTTTGCTTTAACCCTTCTTCATTAAGATCAATAAGGGCTAGATCTGCGCCAGCCTGTGCCAGAGTTATCGCCATCATTTGCCCTAAGCCTTGACCTGCGCCTGTAATAGCGATTGTGCATTGTTTTAAATCCATATGTCCCCCGTAATACATCAAAGAAAATAGTCCATCAAAGAAAATGGTTCGCTTTGCTTAATGTTATTTCTTAGGTTTACGATAAAACTCAAACAGACTTGAAAAATCTAATAGTTCATTACCATTAGCGTTATGAAAAGCGTATAGGTTTCTGGCTAATGTACCCATAGGAATCGCAGATTGACTCTGCGTAGCAGCTTCGATCCCCAACCCTAAATCTTTGAGCATCAATTTAGACATGAAGCCCGGCTGGTACTGATTTGAAGCCGGGGCTTTTTCCATAATACCAGGGCATGGATTATATAATTCAAGGGCCCAATTACGCCCCGAGCTTTGCAGCATAATATCTGATAGAACCTGTGGATCCAGACCGTTATCTATCCCTAGATTTAATGCTTCACAAGTGCCTGACATTAGAATACCAAGCATCAGGTTATTACATATTTTCGCCATCTGACCATCGCCCGCTTTACCGGCATGGAAGATATTTTTACCTACATACTGCAGCACGTTTTTTGATTGCTGAAACCCTTGAGCCGATCCTCCAACAATAAAAGTAAGCGTGCCCGCTTTCGCGCCTGCTACGCCACCGGATACAGGTGCATCAACAAACTCTAGCCCTTGCTTTTGTGCCTCTGAAGCGACTAACCTTGCCGAGTCTGGATCTATCGTTGATGAATCAATTAAAAAGGTATTCTTTCCAACCATTTTTAATAAACCAACGCCACCATGATGGTCACCTAAATAGACCGCACGTACATGATCTCCTGCTGGTAACATGGTAATCACTGTATCAACATCTTTTACTGCAGCCTCAAGCGTTGACGCAACAACAGCACCGTCAGCTTCCAGCTCTTTTGCCGCTGCTGGGTTCAAATCAAATACCGACACATCACAACCCGCTTTTAGCAAATTTCTCGCCATTGGGTTCCCCATATTTCCTAGTCCAACAAATGCAATTTTCATACTTTTGTCACCTCGCGATTAGAGCGTTTGCAACGGGTGTTCGTAATCAGCCCATAATGGAGTAAATAGCTGATCAATTACCGACTCATCAACAGCTTGAATAGAGGAAAAGCGCCAGTTAGGTTGTCCACATTTATCAATTAGACGTGCTCTTACACCCTCATGAAACTCACCTAATTCCCCACATCGAACAGACAGCGTTAACTCAAGCCGGAAGCAATCTGCTAATGATTCATAATGAAATTCAGTCAGCTGGCGATAGCAGATATAGGCAGAAATAGGGCTTCCTTCAGCAAGCGTTAATTGCGCGCGCTTCAGCCATTTATCGTCACCTTCAATATTATGGATTTGCTGCTCTATCTCTACCAGCGAGCCATACTGACAAGCAGCTTGAATACTTGAAAGATGAGGCAGAAGTTGACTTTCAGGGTGACTAGACATTGCTTTCTTACCCAGAGAATCTAATGCGGTGGTCACACTTTTGGCGGGGTCTTCATCGTCCCAATTAATCTGCTGCAGCGCGCTAAATAGTGATGCCTTATCTTCAGGTAGTAAAATATGCTCAGCCATGGATAAGGCAAGAGCATCGGTCGAATTAACTGGCGCGCCTGTTAAACCCAAAAACAAACCAACACCTTGAGGTAAGTGGTTGAGAAACCATGTACCACCAACATCTGGATACAAGCCAATCGTTATTTCAGGCATAGCTAAACGTGAAGATGGGGTTGTAATTCGATGACTTGCGCCGATATAAAGCCCAATACCACCTCCCATCACAATTCCCTGCCCCCAAACAATAATTGGCTTAGAGTACGTATGGATCAAATAATCCGTTTTATACTCAAGCGTAAAATAGTCAGTAAGAAAAGAAGCTGATTGATGTTTACTATTATTTGATGAACCCGGGTCTATTGCTTCATCCATCACTTGAAACATAGCTCGTACATCGCCGCCGGCACAGAATGCTTTCTCCCCCTTTCCATGTATAAACACACAATTCACAGTATCATTATGCTGCCAGTGCAATAAGGCTTCGTATAGTTGACTTAACATGCCCATGGTAAGGGCATTGAGTGATGCAGGGTTATCAAGTTCAGCGACTCCAATTTGATGACCATCTTGGCAAGCCATTTCACTGATATTCACTTTTGCGTCCATCACAGCTCCTTAATTTGAATAGATTATTCATTCATCCATTTAGGCGGGCGTTTTTCTAAGAAAGCATTCACGCCTTCTTTTTGATCTTTGGTGTCAAACAATCGAATAAACAATTCCCGTTCTTTCATTAAGCCATGATGAAGTGGTGCGGAACGGCAATTTTGAATGAGCTCTTTACAAGCCGTAACAGACGAAGGTGATTGATGTGCTACCGATTCTGCTAATTTGGTCGCCGCTTCTAGCCCCAAGCCTGAGCCAACGACCTCTTCAACTAATCCAATATCTAAACCTTGTGACGCTGTCACTCTCTCGCCGCATAATATAATGCGTTTTGCCCACCCCTCGCCGACCAGCCATGTCAGGTTTTGCGTACCACCAGCACAAGGTAACAAACCAACTTTTGCTTCAGGTAGAGCCAATACGGCATGTGCTTCCGCAACTCGAATATCACAAGCCAAGGCAACTTCAAGGCCGCCCCCCATTGCGTAGCCATTAATCGCAGCGATAGACACACCACGAAATGCTGAAAGCGTTTCAAATGCCGCTCCAAACGCCTGTGCCATTTCAATTGCAATGCCTTTATCGCCACTGGCGAACACATTTAGATCAGCGCCAGCAGAAAAGAACTTTTCACCTTGGCCTGTGATCACCAAGGCATAAACATTTTTATTGATGTTCAACGCAGTAATTGCTTCTTTAAGCTGGTTAAGGCTATCTTTTGTCCATGTATTCGCTGGCGGATTATTCATGGTCAAAACTGCCACATGGTTATTAATCGTAACCTGTACCGCGGCGCCTTCTTTCGACATAGCACTTTCTCTGGACATAGAGGTTCTCCTAACTCATTCGAGCAGCCGTTATTTCGGTTGCGATAGTTACGACAAGCATAGGCACGATGACGTAGTTACAATAGCTCAACACCGTCGCTCAGAACACGTCGAGCAATAATCAATCTCATAATTTCATTGGTGCCTTCAAGGATCTGATGTACGCGGACATCTCTAAAAAAGCGCTCCATCGGGTACTCTTTGATATAACCGTAGCCACCATATAGCTGCAGTGCCTGGTCACAAACTTTAAAGCCTACATCGGTTGCAAAGCGTTTGGCCATTGCGCAATATACAGAAGCTTCAGGGTCTGACTGATCCAATTTATAAGCGGCATAGCGTACTAATTGCCTTGCCGCGACCAATTCCGTTGTCATATCTGCGAGTGAAAATTGGACCGTCTGAAATTGGGATAACGGTTTACCAAACTGCTTACGTTCCGCAACATACTGCTTAGCGTTATTCAGCGCCTGCTGTGCCGTACCTAATGAACAACTCGCAATATTAATTCGGCCACCATCTAGCCCTTTCATCGCATATTTAAAACCTTCGCCTTCTTTGCCTAAGAGATTAACCTCTGGAATAACAACCTGATCAAAAGTAACCGCGCGAGTGGGCTGGCTATTCCAGCCCATTTTGGGCTCTTTCCTACCATAACTCACACCATCTGCATTGGCTGGCACCACAAAAGCAGTTATTCCCTCCGAATTTGGACGGCTTTCATCATGCTTTAGTCGAGCCATCACCACTAAAACATCGGTTTCGCCAGCTCCTGAGATAAACGCTTTGGCACCATTAATAATATAGCTTTCACCTTGTTTTACTGCTGACGTCGTCAAAGAAGCAGCGTCTGATCCTGCATTCGCTTCCGTTAAACAGTAGGATGCCAGCAGCTCACCAGTCATCAACTTGGGGCAGTATTGTTGCTTCACAACCTCTTGGCCAAAGCTAGCAATCATCCAGCTCACCATGTTATGAATAGTCATAAAAGCAGTGGTTGATGTACAGCCCATTGCTAAATGTTCAAAGACAATTGATGCATCTAAGCGCGGTAGTCCCAAACCTCCTTCAGACTCTGGCACGTAAAGGCTTAAAAAACCCATTTCACCAGCTTGTTGGAGTACATCTTTTGGGAAGGTTTGTGTTTCATCCCAGTGTGCAGCATTGGGGGCTAACTGTTCTTGAGCAAATTGGCTTGCAGCACTGGCGAACGCACGTTGATCATCATTTAGCGCAAAATCCATAATCAATTCCTCGAGTCATCAATGGCTCATGCTGATTTATCTTAGATGAATGGTCATATTCGGACCTTCTGGAATATCTTCATCAAACCAACGTGCCGTAATTGTTTTTGTTTCAGTATAAAAACGTACAGCTTGTTTACCGTAAGCATGAAGATCGCCATAAAAACTGCCTCGCCACCCTGTAAAAGAAAAGAAAGGTAACGGTACGGGAATGGGGACATTAATACCGACTTGGCCAACTTGAATTTGATGCTGATACTTTCTTGCTGCAGCCCCGCACGCTGTAAATATCGACGTCCCGTTGCCATAAGGGTTCTGATTAACCAGTGCTATCGCCTCACCCAGGGTTTCAACCTCTATACACACCAGAACCGGACCAAATATCTCTTGTTTATAAATCGACATCTCCGTCGAGGCGCTTGAAAACAATGTCGGCCCAACCCAATTGCCATCTGCATAACCATCAACTTCACACTGACTACCATCAAGCTCACAAACTGCACCTTGCTGCTTGCCTTCTTCGATGAGTGAAATGACTCGCTGTTTCGCTTGCTGGCTGATCAAAGGCCCAAAAGCAGCACCTTCATCATCCGAAGCGCCGGGCCTTACTTTTTCCATCGCTGCTTTCAGCGTTGGAATAACGGATTTAGCCTCTCCCACTAACACCGCAACAGAAATCGCCATACACCGTTGACCCGCAGCACCCACAGATGAGCCAACCAAGTTATTCACGACTTGCTCGTGATTGGCGTCAGGCATTACAACCATGTGATTTTTAGCCCCAGCAAATGCTTGTACTCGCTTAAAATGCTGAGTACCCGTTCGATATATATACTGAGCAACAGGTACCGAACCTACAAACGACACCGTACGAATGTCTGGATGAGCAAGCAGGTAATCTACCTGCTCTTTTCCACCATGCACAATTTGTAATACACCTTTGGGTGCGCCTGCTAACTCAAATAACTCAGCTAAACGCATTGCCGTTAATGGGACTTGTTCTGATGGTTTTAAAACAAAGGTATTACCTGCTGCTATTGCCATCGGAAACATCCACAGTGGGATCATCGCAGGGAAGTTAAATGGAGTGATCCCACAACAAACACCTAGAGGCTGAATTAATGAGTAGGAATCAATGTCTGTAGCAACATTTTCAACGGTTTCACCCATCATCAAACTGGCTATATTGGCGGCTTGTTCAACCACTTCAATTCCACGCCAAACATCACCTTTTGCATCAGCAAAGTTCTTGCCTGTTTCACTCGATAGCAATGTTGCTAATTCATCGTGATGGGCTTTTAATTCATGCTGATAATTCAACATTAATCGTGCGCGCTCTGGTGTGGGAACATCTTTCCAGCACTGAAACATCGCCTTTGCACTCTCAATCGCTTCAAGCATTTCAATGTCTGTGGTCAGTGGAACTTGTGCTATTGCAGCATTGCTAGCAGGATCGGTAACATCTACCCAAGAAGTCGACGCTGACTGCTTGAATTCACCATTGATATATAACGGAACTTTTTTTGGTGCTGTTGAATTGCTCATTATCGTCCCCAGAAAGTCAATTATTCAGGTTACTTGGTCGATACAGGTACTTCCAACGCCATTGCAGTTGCTTCACCGCCACCAATGCATAAAGCAGCGATGCCTCTCGCGGGTTTAGATGTCGCTTGCTGTAAACGGTTTAATCGATGGATCAAAGTGACTAATATTCGAGCCCCTGTCGCCCCAATGGGATGCCCTAGCGCACATGCCCCACCATCAGGGTTCACCTTCTCTGGTGCTAATTCCAAATGCTTGATGGCAATTTGAGTGACAACAGCAAAAGCTTCATTGATTTCCCAACTATCAATGTCATTTACCGTCCAATTTAAATCGTCAAGAAGCTGCTGTATGGCGAAAGCTGGCGCTATCGTAAATTCAGCAGGCTTACGCGCATGACTGGCATGGCCTTTAATGACTGCCAGTGGTGATAACCCCTCTTGACGAGCAGATTCTGCATCCATAAGCATCAGTGCTGCGGCACCATCAGAAATCGAACTTGAATTTGCTGCCGTAACGGTCCCAGAAGGTGAAAAAGCGGGTCTCAGCTGAGATATTTTAGTAATATTAATTTCTTGTGGATGCTCGTCAGTAGTAATGCGGTGTGATTCACTTTTCCCTTTTTTGCTTGGCTTTACCGCCACATCAACTGGCACAATTTCATCTTTAAACCAGCCTAATTCTTGTGCCTGTAATGCACGTTCCACCGATAATACAGCCCATTTATCCATACTTTGCCGAGTAAACTGCTCTTTCTCGGCAGTTGCTTGAGCATACACCCCCATGAGTTTGCCTTCATAGGCGTCTTCAAGGCCATCTAAAAACATATGGTCATAGCTGGTGTTATGGCCGAGTCGCAGCCCTGCTCTTGCTTGTTTTTGCAGGTAAGGCGCATTGGTCATGCTTTCCATCCCCCCCGCAATGACGACGCGATTACGATTAAGAAGTATCGAGTCATAGCCAAGCATGACGGCTTTCATACCCGAACCACATACCTTGTTCAAGGTCGTACAACCAACGCTAACTGGCAAACTAGCACCTAACGCTGCCTGTCTTGCAGGTGCTTGACCGCATCCCGCCGACAGCACATTCCCCATAAATACTTCGTCAAGCCGACCGGGTTTGATATTTGTTCTCTCAAGCGTTCCCGCAATGGCTGCACTGCCTAGTTGAGGGGCGGTTAATGACGAAAAGTGTCCTTGAAAACTGCCTATCGGCGTTCTGTTTGCCGCAACAACCCACACGTCCTTACTCATCAGCATGTCCTCATATCTACCGAGCAGCATGTAGCACTGTGCACTCGATTTCTTGACGTTTACGTAAGCATAGCACTAACATTTACGTAAACGTTAAGAACAAAACACACTAAAGTGTCAACCTAGTTATCCAGTGACATTACTGCCGTTACAGGAGTTCTGAGTGGTTTATCTCGATACGTTTAATTGGATAAGTCATTGGTCTACCACAGTCGTTTGACCTAAGAGGCGGTTCAAAGTGGAGACATTTAAGATTAGTGAACTTGCTAAAGAATTTGACATTACAACCCGCAGCATTCGGTTTTATGAAGATGTTGGGTTGTTACAACCTGATCGCCAAGGCAATGCTCGCATTTACCAACGACGAGATAAAGTCAGGTTAAAATTGATTTTACGCGGTAAAAGGCTCGGGTTTTCATTAGCCGAAATACGTGAGCTTTTTGAACTGTATGATACAGATCAGAGCGTAATACAGCTGGCCAAAATGTTAACGATTATCGATACCAAACAAGCAGTACTACAGCGCCAACTTGAAGATATTAATGTCGTGATGAATGAGTTAAAGCTTGCAAAAAATCGCTGCCAACAAGCCTTGAATAACCACGCTAATCAATAGCAGCATTTACAGAGTAAGAATAAAGCAACCTAACAGCTTTTTGGAGCTCGTATGAATGATATGTTCACCGCACTCAACTTCGGATTAGGCGAGACCAATGACATGCTCCGCGAGCAAGTAAATCATTTTGCTCAAGATACCATTGCTCCACTTGCCGCCCATATTGATCGAGATAACCAATTTCCCAACCAACTCTGGCCTTTGCTGGGTGAAATGGGATTACTCGGTGTGACGATCAGTGAGCAATATGGGGGAGCCAGCATGGGCTACCTCTCACATGTCATCGCGATGGAAGAAATAAGCCGTGCGTCAGCTTCTGTTGGTCTTAGTTATGGAGCGCACTCCAACCTTTGCGTGAATCAAATTTATCGTCATGGTACGCCTGATCAGAAAGCTAAATATTTACCGAAACTCGTTTCCGGCGAGCACATTGGGGCACTCGCGATGAGCGAAGCCAATGCAGGCTCTGACGTTGTTAGCATGCAATTGCGAGCGGAAGATAATGGTGATCATTACACCTTAAACGGTAGCAAAATGTGGATCACTAATGGGCCTGATGCCAACACCATTGTGGTCTACGCCAAAACATCACCAGCTGAAGGTTCACATGGTATTTCAGCTTTTATTATCGAAAGCGATTTCTCCGGTTTTAGTCATGCCCAAAAACTCGATAAATTAGGTATGCGTGGGTCAAATACCTGTGAACTGGTATTTGAGAATTGTGTTGTTCCGCATGAAAACGTACTGGGTAAGCTTAACCACGGCGTCAATGTGTTAATGAGCGGTCTTGATTATGAACGCATTGTATTGGCAGCAGGGCCTCTGGGTATCATGCGGGCCTGCCTTGATGTTGTATTACCTTACATTCACGACAGAAAACAATTTGGCCAATCCATCGGAGAATTTCAGTTAGTACAAGGCAAAGTTGCCGATATGTATACCCGAACCAATGCAGCCCGTGCCTATATCTATACTGTCGCTGCAGCTTGCGATCGTGGAGAGGCGACTCGGAAAGATGCCGCGGGTGCCATTCTATACGCAGCGGAACTTGCAACACAATTAGCCTTAGACACTATCCAATTGCTTGGCGGTAATGGCTATATCAATGAATTTCCCGCAGGCCGGCTACTCCGTGATGCCAAACTTTACGAGATTGGCGCAGGTACATCAGAAATTCGCCGCATGCTAATTGGCCGTGAATTATTTGAAGAGTCAAAATAAGGATGTTCCATGGCGATTATACAAACTGCGATCAATCGTGATGATGTATTTTACCGCGATAACTATCGAGACATGGCGACACTAGTCGATGAATTTCAGACACATGTTGCAAGTCTTAAGCAAGGTGGCGGTATTGAATCACTCAAAAAGCAAAAAAAGAAAGGGAAATACCCGGTACGAACACGTATCGACATGTTATTAGATCCTGACAGCCGTTTTCTTGAAATCGGACAGTTCGCCGCTTGGAAAATATATGACGATGATATTCCCTGTGCCGGTGTTGTTGCTGGTATAGGGCGTATTGAAGGCATTGATTGCATGATTGTCGCCAACGACCCTTCAGTAAAAGGCGGTACATATTACCCACTCACCGTGAAGAAACACCTTCGAGCTCAAGAAATTGCTGAACGCTGCCATTTACCTTGTGTGTACCTTGTTGATTCAGGTGGTGCCAACCTGCCCCATCAAGCCGATGTTTTCCCTGACCGTGACCACTTTGGCCGAATTTTTTTCAATCAAGCACGTATGTCTGCCAAAGGGATCCCACAAATCGCGGTTGTACTTGGCTCATGTACCGCAGGTGGTGCCTACGTACCTGCTATGGCTGACGAGTCTATTATTGTCAAAGAACAAGGAACGATATTCTTAGCTGGCCCACCTCTCGTGAAAGCAGCTACAGGTGAAATCGTGACAGCTGAAGAGCTAGGCGGAGCCTATGTACATTGCAAAATATCAGGGGTTGCAGACTATTACGCTCATGATGAAGATCATGCGCTTGATCTCACTAAGCAAGCCGTTAGCAGCAGTGGCCTAGAAGCGATTCCAAGCATCCAAAAAAATGCCCTCCCGCCGCGGTATTCCGCTGATGAGTTATTCGGCATTGTTGGCGCAGATTTACGTACCCCCATCAATATAAAGGAAGTGATTGCGCGTATTGTTGATGGTTCTGAGTTTGACGAATTTAAAGCGCTTTATGGTTCTACATTAGTATGTGGCTTTGCCAAACTTTATGGCATGCCGATAGGCATTGTGGCCAATAATGGCATTCTATTTTCAGAATCAGCACAAAAAGGCGCACATTTTATTGAGATCTGCGCCAAACGAAAAATACCTCTACTGTTTTTGCAAAACATTACCGGTTTTATGGTTGGCAAAAAAATGGAGCATGAAGGTATCGCCAAGCATGGCGCTAAAATGGTAATGGCTGTGGCTTGCGCTGATGTGCCTAAATTCACTGTGATTGTTGGCGGTTCATACGGTGCAGGTAATTACGGTATGTGCGGGCGAGCTTATGATCCCACCATGATTTGGATGTGGCCAAATGCCCGAATATCAGTGATGGGTGGAGAACAAGCTGCGGGGGTTTTAGCGCAAGTCACCAAGGATAACAAAGAACAGAAAGGTGAACCGTGGACACCCGATCAGGAAGAAGCGCTTAAACAACCTATTCGCGACTTATATGAAGAACAAGGATCCCCCTATTTTGCCAGCGCTCGGCTATGGGATGACGGCATCATTGATCCGCGGCAAACCCGAGAGATTGTCGGCCAAGCTTTAGCGGCATCACGCCGAGCTCCGATACCCAACAGCACATTTGGTATTTTCCGTATGTAGAACAGAGGGCGCCAGTTATGTCGACGTTAGCGTACAAACAACTTCACAAAAACAATGATGATGACATCCTCTGCCATGTTGATGAGTATGGTCTAGCGACTATCACGTTGAACCGTACCAAAAAACACAATGCATTTAATGCCGACTGTATTTCCACCCTACGGCAGTTCCTTGAAGCCCTGAATAAACAGCGAGATATAAAGGCGTTAGTACTAAAAGCTAATGGCAAGTTTTTTAGCGCAGGGGCTGATCTTGAATGGATGCGGTCGATGGCAAACCAATCAAAAACTGAAAACATTGCTGATGCAGAACAACTTACTGCCTTATTACGAGATTTGGATACTTTTCCTCACCCAACTCTCGCACTGGTTCAAGGAAGTACTTTTGGCGGTGCTTTAGGCTTAATCTGTTGCTGCGATATCGTGATGGCTCAACAAGATAGCATTTTCTGTTTTAGTGAAGTCAAAATAGGTCTTGTCCCTGCAACCATAGCTCCATATGTTATTCGGGCAATTGGTCAACGGCAAGCAAGACGCTATATGCTTACCGCCGAGACATTTGATGCAACAACATCGCTCCAGCTAGGTATCGTTCACAGTGTTGTAGCTGATGCACTTGCCCTGAAAGTGCAAAGCCAAAAGCTCATCACGCATATGCTGCTTAATGCCCCTCTTGCTGTATCTATTGCAAAGCAATTATGTCTTGATTGCGACCCAATCCCTGAAAAAATGTATACCTTTACCTCTGAACTAATAGCCAGGGTAAGAACATCACCAGAAGGACAAGAAGGACTCACAGCATTTATAGAAAAACGTCAGCCAGCATGGGTGACGAAAGATGAATAACGGCCTACTAACCCTAGCAAACCTTCCTAAAGAGGTGACCATTTTTGAAGTCGGCGCAAGAGATGGCCTTCAGAATGAGCCGTTGATAAATACAGAACATAAAATCGCATTCATAAATGCTCTCTCGAAATCAGGCTTAACCCATGTAGAAGCAGGCTCATTTGTTTCAGCTAAACGCGTCCCTCAAATGGCCGATTCTGCCAACGTATTACAGCAAATAGAAAGACACACTGGTGTGAACTACTCGGCATTAACCCCTAATATACAAGGCTTTGAAATGGCACTACAAGCCAATGCTAATGAAATTGCCATTTTTGGTTCCGCTTCAGAAACCTTTAGCCAAAGAAACATCAACTGCTCAATTTCAGATAGCCTCAAACGCTTTGAGTCTGTAATTGCATTGGCAAAGCTTCATCAGATCCCTGTTCGAGGGTATTTATCCTGTATCTGCGATTGCCCCTACGACGGTAAAACGTCACCCAATCAAGTCGCAGCTGTTGCTAAGTCACTCATTGATTTAGGCTGCTATGAAGTATCGCTAGGCGACACGATTGGCACTGGTACTCCAATCAGGGTGGCAAAAGTATTAGAAGCAACCTATAAGCAAGTTGATACACATAGACTGGCGGTGCATTTTCATAACACTTGGGGGCAAGCTCTGGCTAATATTTACCAAGCCGTCGCTATGGGGATTACAACAATCGACAGTAGCACAGCTGGATTAGGTGGATGCCCTTATGCAGAAGGAGCAAGTGGTAATGTCGCCACTGAAGATGTGCTTTATCTTTGTCATGAGCTTGGCATTCATACAGGTGTTGATCTCAATACTATCGCCCAAGCGGGTTGGGATATTTGTCATCAGCTAAATAAAGTCCCACAGTCAAACGTGTCACTAGCATTGTTAACCCAACATAAAAAAGGGTTTAATTCTCACTTCTGAAAATTAAACCCAACATGGTGTAACAAATTGGCTCAAGGAGAACTGGGGTGACTCGGGTTAAACCATTTCATAACACGTTAAGTCATATCAGCAATTACCATTTAACTAGTAATCATTTCGCAAAAAGCGTTGTTCAGCTTCCAATTCATTCACAGCGCGCCATAATTTTTGTTCCCGTTCGATACGCTTTTCATGGTGATGATTGGTACCTTCAATTTTTAATTGATCCATGGGGCCTATGTATTGTTCTGCATGACCATTAAATAAGACTCTAAACTCCTCTATGGTAGGTAGGCAGTTGTTATCTTCTTCAAAGTTTTCAAAAATATCATGAACCGTTAAAGAAATGTCACGCTTAATTCCATCAAAATCTGAGTTATCCATTTCCATACTCCAAAATTACAGTCACGCATGTAAAAAATCAAAGACACAAATAGTGTAGTTGAAAAAGTTGTGCTTCAGACACGCATAAAAAGTGTAACAAGTAAGAAACACATCAATATAAATATTTGTTTTAAATAGAATATAGTTAGTAAAAACCCGATAAAGAGCTAAAATGACTAAACAGGTAGGTTCATTTTTTAGAATAAGATCTCATTTTTCTAATAATATTAAATATGCCGTTTCATCATGAAGAAAGAACTATAATAGATATTATTCATTATAAGAC
>NZ_JAKJSJ010000067.1:0-34614 GCF_050336715.1 Photobacterium makurazakiensis | reverse complement strand
TCCCCCACACTAAGGCATATTCCCAGGCATTACTCACCCGTCCGCCGCTCGCCGCCCAACAAATCATCCGAAGACTCAATGTTGTCGCTGCCGCTCGACTTGCATGTGTTAGGCCTGCCGCCAGCGTTCAATCTGAGCCATGATCAAACTCTTCAATTAGAATTTTTGTGGTCTCTCGACCGGCTCAACGAATACTGATTGAACATCAATAACTAGAAGCTAGTCATGATATTCGAATTGACT
This sequence comes from Photobacterium makurazakiensis, assembly GCF_050336715.1. NCBI lineage: Bacteria > Pseudomonadati > Pseudomonadota > Gammaproteobacteria > Vibrionales > Vibrionaceae > Photobacterium > Photobacterium makurazakiensis. The sequence goes on along the minus strand of NZ_JAKJSJ010000067.1, from coordinate 34,371 downwards.
GTGCCAAAGTTTCGTTATCTACAAGAGATAGCGTTACCTTGTATTGGTCACTCAGTTCATTGATAAATCTTTTGACTTAACTTTTTCACGAGTGCCCACACAGATTGCATGGTCAAATTGTTAAAGAGCTTTGCTGTCGAACTCTTCTTTCGAATCGTTCATCGTGACAACGGAAGCGGATTATAGAGAGTTCATTTTACTTGGCAAGAGCTAATATTAAAATTATTAGCAAAAACAAACCAACCGAACAATTAACAACCGATATCCACAAAAGCAGTTAATTAAGCACCACTCCAATTACTAATCTAAGTTTGCCTGATCTTCTATACGTGCAATAAGCGCTTCCGGTAGCGACAATGATTCAGCAAGTTGGTCTAAATAAGCTCGCTCAAGAAAGTGATCGACATCGATAACCAATAATGACGCCAAATACACTTCTGAGGCTTGCGCCAAATTATGCACTTGTGCGCTAATCACACTTGGATCTAGTGGGGCATCAATCCATTTCTCTATTTGCGTTTCAGCATCACTATTTACGTTTTGCTCATTCATCCATTGGCGAATTGCTTCACGCTCCGCATCGTCAATATGCCCATCTGATTTTGCGGCATATACCATTGCCTGAATTAACAGTGCAGGAGCAACACTGTTCCCATCTTGCTCTGTGTCATTTTTCTCGAGGGCTGGCACATCTTCTGTGGTCTCACCTTGCTGCCACTTCTTATACGCTTGATAGCCTAATGTCCCAATTAAAGCCGTCCCGCCAACGACTGCGGCTTTCGTCCCATATTTCTTTGCCAGCTTACGGCTCTTTTTACTGCCGACTAACGTACCGACTAATCCACCACCAATCGCACCTTTCAGCAAGTTGCTACTCGATGAAGGTTTGCTTTTGGTCGCTCCGTCGAAATATTTCCCGGCTTGGTTTAGCAGTTGATTCATTATGTTACTCATACATTCCCCTTAATCATGGTGCACTTGCCATATAAGTTGGTCAAAAAGATGCTTGCAGTACACGCATCGCAATAGGTCCAAAGAGTGAAGAGAAGTACAGAGCCCAGAATAGGGAGTAAGAAATGAATCTAGGATGAATATGGTATAGAGGTAGCAAAAAAAGCCTCTCAAGTAGGAGAGGCTCTCATGAAAGGTGATTTTTATGCTTGCTTAGCAATAATGTGGCCGTCATTAACGGTTAATTTAATCACCTTGCCAGCAACAAATTTACCCGACAAGATATCTTGTGCCAGCGGGTTTTCAATATATTGCTGAATAGCTCGCTTCAGTGGCCTTGCTCCAAATACTGGGTCAAAACCGGCTTCAGCGATTAAATCCAGCGAATTATCATCTAACTCAAGTTGATAATCACGCTCTTGCAATCGCTTAACCAAGCGTGAGATTTGAATAGTGGCGATATTCTTAATATGCGCCTCTCCCAATGGGTGGAAGACAACTGTTTCATCAACACGGTTAATGAACTCTGGTCGGAAATGATGGCTAACCACTTCCATTACGGTCTTCTTGATCCCTTCATAATCCAGCTCACCAAAGTGCTCTTGAATACGATCGGAACCTAAATTCGACGTCATGATCACGACACAGTTACGGAAATCGACTGTTCTACCTTGTCCATCGGTTAATCGACCATCATCCAGTACTTGCAACAATATATTAAAGACATCAGGGTGTGCCTTCTCAACTTCATCAAGCAAAATCACTGAATATGGACGACGACGAACGGCTTCAGTTAAGTAGCCACCTTCTTCGTAACCGACATAACCTGGAGGTGCGCCCACTAAACGTGCGACTGAGTGCTTCTCCATAAATTCAGACATATCAATCCGCACCATGGCATCTTCACTGTCGAACATAAAATGAGCGAGTGACTTACATAACTCAGTTTTACCCACCCCTGTCGGCCCTAAAAATAAAAACGAACCGATAGGACGATTTGGATCAGATAGACCCGCACGACTGCGACGAATAGCATTTGCGACAGCATCAACGGCTTCGTCTTGGCCAATCACACGCTTATGAAGCTCGTCTTCCATTCGTAATAACTTATCACGTTCGCCTTCAAGCATTTTCGCAATTGGAATACCCGTTTGACGCGATAGTACTTCTGCTATTTCAGCATCCGTCACTTTGTTTTTGAGCAAGCTCATTTCCTGCATTTCTGCTTGTGCAGCCAAATCGAGTTGCTTTTCCAGTTCAGGAATTCTTCCATATTGCAGTTCTGACATGCGATTTAAATCGCCAGCTCGTCGGGCAATTTCCATGTCAGTTCGAGCTTGCTCGAGTTCGGTTTTTATATGCTGAGTACCTGACAGTGCCGCTTTCTCTGCATTCCAAACTTCGTCAAGCTCTGCATACTCGCGCTCTTTCGTGTCGAGCTCTTCATGCAAGTCACTTAAACGTTTCTGGCTGGCTAGATCATTCTCTTTTACCAATGCCTGCTCTTCAATTTTCAACTGAATTATGCGGCGCTCAAGGCGATCTAACGACTCCGGCTTAGAATCGATCTGCATTCGTATGCTTGAGGCTGCCTCATCAATTAAATCAATGGCTTTATCAGGCAACTGGCGATCAGATACATAACGGTGCGATAAGCTCGCAGCGGCAACAATAGCTGGATCGGTAATTTCTACATGGTGATGTAGTTCATACCGCTCTTTAAGGCCTCGTAAAATAGCGACGGTATCTTCTACTGTCGGCTCATCCACCAGCACTTTCTGGAAACGACGCTCTAGAGCCGCATCTTTTTCGATATATTGGCGATACTCATCAAGTGTTGTGGCACCGACACAATGAAGCTCACCACGAGCAAGTGCTGGTTTGAGCATGTTACCGGCATCCATTGAACCTTCACCTTTGCCAGCCCCGACCATAGTGTGCAGTTCATCAATGAAAAGGATGATGCTGCCTTCTTCTTGCGACAACTCATTCAATACCGACTTTAGGCGCTCTTCAAACTCACCTCGGTATTTAGCGCCGGCGATCAAGGATCCCATATCAAGAGAAAGCACTCGCTTATGACGAAGGCCTTCTGGTACTTCACCGTTCACAATACGCTGAGCAAGCCCCTCAACAATGGCTGTTTTCCCCACGCCGGGCTCGCCAATGATCACAGGGTTATTTTTAGTACGGCGCTGTAATACTTGAATAGTACGGCGGATTTCATCATCACGGCCAATCACAGGGTCAAGCTTGCCCTGCTCTGCTCGTTCAGTAAGATCAATGGTGAATTTTTCTAGTGCCTGACGATTTTCTTCTGCATTTTGATCATCGACATTTTGGCCACCCCGTACTTTTTCAATCGCCTTCTCAATGCTATCGGCTGTCAGCCCTTTTTCTTTTAGCAACTGTCCAAGAGGGCCTTTGTCATCAACCGCCGCTAAGATAAACAACTCAGAAGAGATGTATTTATCTTTTCGCTTTTGCGCCAGTTTATCGCACATGTTAAATAACATGCCCATGCCATGAGAAAGCTGGACATCACCGCCAATGCCACTCACTTTAGGCAGTCGATCGAGCAGCTCGGATAAACCCGATCGTAATTGCGATACATCAACATTCAATAAGGTCAGTAATGGACGAATGGTACTGCCATCTTGATTGAGCAGTGCAACCATTAAATGTGCCGGCTCGATATACTGATGGTCTCGCCCTAATGCTAGCGATTGAGCATCTGAGATCGCCATCTGGAATTTGCTAGTAAAACGGTCAAGACGCATAAGTCCTCCTTTATATTCTTACAATATATATGGTGGCTTCCCTACCTGTTTTCAAGCAAACAAATATTGCTTAATGGTTATGCCTCACCGTTAACAAATAAAACATTAGCAAACACCCCTCAGTCAGATTTTCTACCTGTTTTAGACAGTCTATTACGCTTGTTATTGACAATCTTTTATCGTACAGCGTACTATTTAATGGTATAGCATACGATATAAAAGGAACTCGTTTATGATTAAGCTCTCTCTAACAACGCTAGCAGTTATTGCTACCGCACTGGTTTCATCGTCTACAGTATTGGCTCAACGTGATATTCAAGAGACACGACAGGAAAGTCGTCAAGAAGCGAGGATTGAGCACCGTACCGAAGCTCGTATCGATAACCGCCGAAATGCGACAGTGAAATCTCCAAGTGTCATTATTGTTCAAAATGCCATGTTACGGACTGTCAGCTATAACGGCATCATCTTATTGCACGATACCGTAAATCAACGTTTCTATCGCGCTGTTGATAACGGCTACCAAGTATACACTGTGCCATATGGTGCAAAAGTCATCGAGTTATCGGCACCGACATCAACTAACATTTCAATCATGAACTGACCTTTCTCGATCACACTAGATATAAAAAAGCCCTCGAGCGAAATTCGTCACGAGGGCTTTTTTATATCGATTCGACTAGTCGAGCCAAACAAGCGTAGCCTGACGTCCCGTTACACCATCACGACGATAGGAATAAAACTGCTTCGCATCGCGGTAAGTACAATAATCGCCACCATATACTGCAGTAACACCCATTTTATTCAGGCGTTGAGTTGCAAGCAAATAAAGGCTCGCGAACCATTTGTCGTCAGTATCCTTCGTTGAAGCAGTGAAAGCGTGTTGCGCAGAGGCATCAAAAGCCATGAATTGCTTTCGTACTTCTCCCCCAACTTCAAAAGCATCTGCACCAATGGCTGGTCCCATCCATGCAAGAATGTCACTTTTATCACAAGAAAAGCGTGCTACGGTTGCTTCAAGTATGCCATCTGCTAAGCCTCGCCATCCAGCATGTACCGCCGCTATCTGCGTTCCTGCTTTATCGCATAAAATCACAGGCAAGCAATCTGCTGTCATGACAGTACAAGCTAAACTCGACTGCTGAGTATAACTACCGTCAGCATCTGGCACACAGTTCAAAGGGTGAACAAGTTCAATCACCTCTGTACTGTGGGTTTGGTTAAGCCAAGCAGGGGGATGCTGTAAACCTAGCTGGCTTTGTAGGCTATCTCGATTTGCTTGTACCGCAGTAGAATCATCCCCAACATGCGCCCCAAGGTTAAAACCTTGATAGGGCGCAACACTAACCCCGCCCAAACGAGTCGTCGTGACAGCTTTAACATTCGCTGGCGCTGGCCAGTCAGGGAAAATCAACATCTTAGTACTCGTCGTCTTCGTGTGCTTCTTTATCGTTACGTAGAATATTGATCATCGCGACCATATCAACAGGTAACGGCGCACGCCATTCCATTAACTCACCCGTAATCGGGTGCTGAAGGCGTAACATACGCGCATGAAGGGCTTGGCGATCAAATGCTCGTAGTGCCTGAATTAATTCATCAGATGCATGGCGTGGTGGACGCGGACGACCTCCGTATATCACATCCCCAATTAATGGATGGCTTAGGTATGACATATGAACACGGATCTGGTGAGTTCGACCCGTTTCCAAGCGCAATACAAGACGCGTATGTTCACGGAAACGCTCAGCAACACGGTAATGCGTAATTGCTGGCTTACCCATTTCGCTGACAGCCATGCAGATGCGCTTGGTCGAGTGGCGGCCAATTGCTTTTTCAACGGTGCCTCCGCCAGTCATTTTACCCATGGCAATGGCTTCATACTCACGCGTGATCTTACGCTTTTGCAATGCACGTACTAAACGAGTTTGCGATTGAATCGTCTTCGCCACCACCATCAGACCTGTTGTGTCTTTATCTAGGCGGTGCACAATACCTGCACGTGGCACTTCAGCCAATTCAGGGCAATGATGAAGCAAAGCATTCAACACAGTGCCATCTGGTGTACCGGCGCCTGGGTGAACAACAAAATCTCGCGGTTTATTGATGACAAGGATATCCTCATCTTCATAAACAATATCAAGTGGAATATCTTGAGCTTCCCAACGCTGTTCATCTTCAATTTCAGCGTTAATCAGCAGTTCTTCACCACCCATCATTTTACTTCGAGGCTTAGTTGTGACGTTCCCGTTCACCGATACCATGCCATTAAGGATCCACTCTTTTATCCGAGAGCGGGAGTAATCTGGAAATAATTCCGCGATAACCTGATCAAGACGTAGGCCTAATTGGCTATCTTTTACTGTATTTGTTAACTCTATTTGCTGTGCCATAGCGAACTTTTTCAAAAAGCGTGGGACTAAACGTCAAACGCTGCGTAAAATAACATAATAGTGTCATTGTATCTGTTAACGGTCTTAACCGTAATGGATCAACAGAAATAAAATTTTTATCAAGGAAACAGACACCACAATGAAACGCCTGACAATCACGACTTTTCTTGCCGTTGCCATTCTTTCAGGCTGTTCAAGCACTGAAGAAATCGTGCCTGATGTACCGCCATCAGAACTATATGCAACAGCCCAGCAAGCTTTACAAAGCGGCAGTTGGACTACGGCTATTGAGCGCCTAGAAACATTAGATTCTCGTTATCCATTCGGTGCTTACTCCGAACAAGTTCAGCTTGATCTCATTTATGCTTACTACAAAAATGATGATCTAGCCCTTGGTGAAGCCACCATTGATCGGTTCAACCGATTAAACCCTGCTCATGAAAAAGCGGACTGGGTGCTATATATGCGTGGCCTTACCAGCATGGCACAAGACCGTAGCTTCATGCATGATCTCTTTAACATAGATCGCCATGACCGCGATCCTGAGCCTGCACGTAAAGCCTTCCGTGACTTTAAACGGCTACTAGAGCGCTACCCTAATAGCCGATACACCGCTGATGCTCAAGCACGTCTGGTCTTTTTGAAGAATCGCCTTGCTGACTATGAGCTAGCTGCTGTCGACTTTTATATTCGTCGCGAAGCATGGGTTGCAGCCGTTAACCGTGCACAGCTGATCCAGCGTGAATACCCAAACACAAATGCGGCTCGTAAATCACTAGAGTATATGGAAATCGGCTATGAAAAATTGAGCTTAGATGTCCCTCTTGAGAATACTCGCAAGTTGATTGCACTAAACCCATTGTAGTAAGCAGCACATCAACACAAACAAAAACAGCAGCCGATTGGCTGCTGTTTTTTTATGTTTGTTATAAATGCGTTTTTAAACGTCAATAACTGAATCACACGATAAAGAAGGCATCAATTTAACAATGATTGATTTTCACTCAACTCGTTGCCATAAACCGTATTAACCCCCTGAATAGCACCAGCCATCAGCGTTCTTTATTCCTTCATACTGCCGTAATTTTCTGATCGACCACAAGCGTTTTCTTCAAGTTTTTTTGCAACAAACCAAGCCGGATCACAGAAATTTTCTGGATATTATCTCATAACCATAAATGTGACCTAGATCACATTATTCAATCCTGTTTTTAGTAATCTGAAGTTAACCCAACGAAGGGTAGCAAACGAGGAAAGATAATTATGACAGTAAACATTACCGGTAAAAACCTAGATATCACCCCTGCTATCCGTGAGAGAATTGAGTTTAAATTCAAAAAGTTAGAAAAATATCAAGTACCATTCATTGGCAAAAATGCGGTTATTAGTACAGAGCCAAATCGCCAATTCAAAGTGGAAATTTCTGCTGCTATTCCAGGAGGTCAATTAGTCGCCTCAGCAGAACAAAATGATATGTACGGTGCAATTACTGAGGTATATCAAAAACTCGAACGCCAGCTTAACAAGCAAACACACAAACCAACGGCTCGTCGTGCCAGCCACAGTAATAAACCAGGGATTGAAGTTGAAACAGAAACAGAAGAAGAAACAGAAGCATAATCTTTCAGAGGAATTCTATAATCAGCCCTGCCCTTGCAGGGCTGATTAGTTTCTGCTTGACAAGCCTTCTCTGGCTGAATAATGTTGGGGCAGACTTAACACAAAAATGACCACAAAATAATTCATGCAATTTATTCGACTGTTTTTCTTTAGCTTCTTTTTTATGTCACCTTAATGGGGGCTCTTCGTTACGCAAGAAATAAGCTAAAGACGAACAGAGAGCCTCCTTTTACAAGGGGGCTTTTTTGTATCAGCTAAGTTGCAGACAGACAGGGAATCAAAATGACAGAACCTAAGTATTCACTTGACGATATAAGAAAGAATGTCAGCCGTATCGACAATGAAATTATTAAGCTACTTGCTGAACGACGTCAGGTCAGCTTAGAAGTCGCTAAAAGTAAAATACAAACAGCGAAGCCCGTTCGTGATCTTCAGCGAGAGCAAGAATTGTTACTCCGCCTGATTGATACAGGGAAAAACCAGCAACTTGATGCGCAGTATGTCACTCAAATCTTCCACACCATTATTGAAGATTCTGTTCTGTTTCAACAAGCCTATCTGCAAAAGCTTATCAATCCTGATAGCCTTCAACCTGTCGCAAGAGTCTCTTTTCTTGGTGCCAAGGGCTCATACTCTAATTTAGCCAGCCGTAATTACTTTAGTAAGAAGCAGACTAAATTGGTTGAAATTAGCTGCTCAACCTTCCGTGACGTACTTCAGGTGGTTGAAACAGGAAATGCCGATTATGGTGTGTTGCCTATCGAGAACACCAGCTCAGGCTCAATCAATGAAGTCTATGACTTATTGCAGCACACAAGCTTATCAATCGTTGGTGAAATTACCCAACCTATTGAGCACTGCTTACTGACTGCCGTTGAAACCAATATTGAGAACATCGATACTCTGTATTCTCATCCTCAGCCTCATCAGCAATGCAGTGAGTATTTACACTCTATGGGTGATATCACTCAAGAGTACTGCTCAAGCACTGCAGAAGCGATGAAACTCGTCGCTGAGTTGAAACAACCAAATGTTGCTGCAATAGGTAATGCATCTAGCGGTGAGCTCTACGGCTTAACCCCGCTAAAAAGTGATATCGCCAACCAACAAGAGAACTTCACCCGCTTCATTGTTGTTGCACGTAAACCTGTGGAAGTGACGTCACTGATCCCTGCTAAAACGACATTAATTATGTCAACAGCACAAAAAGCAGGTTCATTAGTTGAGTGCTTGTTAGTGCTGCGTAACCTTAATATAAATATGTCTAAGCTTGAATCCCGCCCTGTTATTGGTAACCCTTGGGAAGAAATGTTCTATGTTGATGTTGAGGTTAACCTCAAATCTGAAGTGATGCAGGAAGCTCTGGAAGAACTGACACGCTTAACACGCTTTATCAAAGTCTTAGGTTGCTATCCTAGCGAGAATATTAAGCCAGCAGACGTCGAGATCAATTAAGACTCGTGTTGTCGAGCCATAAAAAAAGCGAGAGCCATGGCTCTCGCTTTTTAGTTTCTATTTTCCGCATTATGCGCGATGAGTAGAATCGTTCGCCTGTCTAAGTAATCCCTGGCTCTCGATTAAAAAATGCTGGGCATAATCTCCAAACCAGCCTTCAACTTGCCCAAATGCCTGCTTAAAAGCACCTTTATCTTTGCTATCAAGCATTTCAATGGCTTCACCAAAACGTTGGTGGAAGCGCTTGATCATGTCGATATTTTGCGGAGATGACATAATAATATCAGCATATAGCTGGGCATCTTGTGCGAACAATCGGCCAACCATTGCCAGCTCTAGCCGGTAAATTGGCGAGCTGAGTGATAGTAATTGCTCGAGCTTTGGATCTTCTTCTGCCAAGTGAACACCGTAAACAAACGATGTAAAGTGACGCAGAGCCTGAATTAACGTCATGCCTTGATCATGTTCAATGGCACTTATACGATTTAGTGAAGCACCCCAAATTTGGAATTGCTCAAGTAACCACTGATAACTTTCTGGATTTCTGCCATCGCAATAAGCCACAACCTGTTTAGCCAAGCTCGCAATATCTGGCCCAAACATTGGGTGTAAACCAACCACGGGACCATTGTGCACTTCAAGCATGGCCTGTAATGGCCCACTTTTCACTGATGTTAAATCAGCTAAAATACAATCTTCAGGCAAGTAATTAAGCTTAGCTATCACTTGCTCAGTAAGGTTGATAGGTACTGAAACTACAACCATCCCCGCATCAGATAGCAACTCATCAGCGCGATCCCAGTCTTGGCTGCCGAGTTTACGAACTTGGTAACCCGATAATTCAAATAGACGGCAGAATAAACCACCTAGCTGGCCATGCCCTCCTACCACCACAATCGGTCGTAGTTCTGGCTTTAAACATTTAAAGCCGGAGTCATTTTCACTGGCGTAGGATTCACGCATGGTACGGCGCAAAATATCTTCGATAAGATCGGGCGGCACACCTTTTTTTTCAGCTTCCTGACGACGTGAAGCAAGCATCGCCGCTTCACGATCAGGGGCATAAATTGGCAGGCCATGCTGGCTTTTAACATGCCCAACTTCTTCAACCAACGCCAGACGGCGAGCAAGCAGCTCAACCATCTGTTGGTCGACATCATCAATTTGATCTCGTAATTTACTTAATTCAGCAACCATTTCCCGGGCTCTCTGCTATCTATGCAAACGTTAATCGTTAACTATTACGTTGTTGAAGGAATGGTGTCAGCTCTTGATGGGCATGGCGCAATAACGTTTCTGTCGCTTCCCAGCTGATACAAGCATCAGTGATTGATACACCGTAAGCCATTTCATCTCGCGGTAAATCCGAGCTTTGGCTTCCTTCATTGATATGGCTTTCCAGCATCAAGCCAATAATTGACTTGTTACCCTCACGAATTTGGTGGATCACATCTTCAGCAACCAACGGCTGGCGGCGGTAATCTTTTCGTGAGTTAGCGTGACTACAGTCTACCATTAGCGATGGAGAAAGACCTGCAGTGTTCATCTCGTTTTCACATTCCGTGACCGACACTGAATCATAGTTAGTCTGCTTACCGCCACGTAAAATAACATGGCCGTCAGGGTTACCCTGAGTATTTAATAGCGCGACTTGACCGTCAGGGTTAATGCCCATAAAGCGGTGCCCAGATGCGGCCGCTTGCATTGCATTTATTGCTGTCCCTAAACTGCCATCGGTACCATTTTTAAAGCCGACTGGCATGGATAGGCCACTCGCCATTTCACGGTGAGTTTGTGACTCTGTTGTTCGAGCACCAATCGCCGCCCAACTGAATAAATCCCCCAAGTACTGTGGGCTGATTGGATCTAATGCTTCTGTTGCCAAAGGGATCCCCATTTCAACCAAGTCAATTAATAGCTGACGGCCAATATGAAGACCTTCTTCTACCTCAAATGAACCATCAAGATGTGGGTCATTAATCAGTCCTTTCCACCCCACAGTTGTACGTGGTTTTTCAAAGTACACACGCATAACAATATACAGTTGGTCACTCAGTGCTTCTGAGAGCTGTTTTAACTTAACCGCATATTCTTTTGCCGCTTCGATATCGTGAATGGAACACGGACCACATACCACCAGCAAACGGTGATCACGCTTATGGGTAATATCAGCAATGGTTTGACGAGAGTCGCGAATAAAAGACAGTGCTTCTTCGCTAACAGGTAGCTTCGCTTTTAGCTCTTGAGGCGTAATGAGTACTGACTCATCTTCGATATGAACGTTATTCAGTTGGTCTTTTTGCATGATGGCTTCCCTGTAAACTTTAAACAACACAAATAAGATAGAACAGGTTTTACCTGTCACGAGGCATACAATAACAAGGGGTTTGACCTAATTGCAATAGCCTGTAAACAAAAAACACCACTTGTAAATAAAAGTTTACGACCTGTGTTTTTTGGCTATCTTCCTAAAAGCCAGTTACCATAATTGCAGTCCCCCACTTCAAAATTAAGCGTCATGGAACTGATTTTTTCACTTCTTCAGCAACTCAGCGTCTATTTAGTATTAGCTTATCTTTTAAGTAAAACACCGCTGTTTATGCCAATTACCTCGATTTCTGGCCGGCTTTCACAGCGCTTTTCTTGTTATATTTTGTTTTCCCTCTTCTGTATTTTAGGCACTTACTTCGGGCTTGACATAGAAGATGCCATTGCGAATACCCGAGCTATCGGTGCCGTTATGGGGGGACTACTCGGTGGCCCTATTGTTGGCTTCGCCGTCGGGTTAACTGGTGGGGTTCACCGTTACACGTTAGGTGGCTTCACCGATCTTGCTTGTGCAATTTCAACCACTGCTGAAGGGCTTATTGGCGGGCTTATGCACAGTTACTTTGTGCGTCGTGGCCAAGCCGATCAAATATTTCGTCCGATGATTGTCTTTATCATTACCTTAGCCGCTGAAATTGTACAGATGCTAATTATTTTGATGGTAGCAAAGCCATTCGACCAAGCCTTAAACCTTGTCAGCTCAATTGCTTTACCGATGGTCATCGCCAACTCTATCGGCGCGGCACTATTTATGAGTATCATCCAAGACCGCAAAACAATTTATGAAAAATATTCAGCCGCCTTTTCTAGCCGAGCCCTCAAAATTGCTCAGCGATCTGTGGGTATTCTAAGCCAAGGCTTTAACGAAGAGACCACCAAGCAAATAGCCAAAATTGTCTATGATGAGACTGGTGTTGGTGCTGTTGCGATCACTGACCGAGAAAAAATCTTAGCCTTTATCGGCATTGGCGATGATCACCACATACCAGGGACACCAATCTCATCAGGGTACACTCACCGTGCCATTGATGGCCGTGAGCTTATTTACGCTGACGGGTATGATATTTCCTACCAATGCTCGCTACATAAAAAATGTAAGCTTGGCTCTGCATTGGTGATCCCACTGGTTGGCGGAAATAACGAAGTGTTAGGCACCATCAAGCTTTATGAGCCGAAAAGGAAACTGTTCTCGACCGTTAACCTGACACTTGGCGAGGGCATCGCAAAGCTGCTTTCCAACCAAATTTTAACTGGCCGTTATATTCAACAACAGAATTTACTGACTCAAGCTGAACTCCGATTATTGCAGGCACAAGTTAATCCGCACTTCTTGTTTAACGCCCTCAATACCATTAACGCTGTTGTACGCCGCGATCCAGATAAAGCACGACAACTGATCCAGCACTTATCACAATTTTTTCGCCGTAACTTAAAGCAAAATATCGAGACCGTAACTCTGAAGGAAGAACTACAACATGTTCACTCCTACCTCGAGATTGAATTGGCTCGCTTTTCAGACCGCTTACATGTTGAGGTCAATGTCAGCCCAGAGATCATGGCAATGCGGTTACCAACATTCACTGTGCAGCCGTTAGTCGAAAATGCCATCAAGCATGGCGTATCAACATTGCTTGAAAATGGTAAAATCACCCTCAATGGTTATGTGGATAATGACCATGCGATCCTTGAAGTCGAAGATAATGCCGGTAATTATGCTCCCGTCGGTGAAGGGGAAGGACTAGGCATGAAAATCGTCGATAAGCGATTAAAAAACATGTTTGGGCAACAGTATGGGCTCGCAATGTCATGCCAGTCAGAACTGTGGACCCGAGCCACGATTACAATTCCGATGAATGCGCTACAACACAATGAAGTAACTGGAGAAAAAACATCATGATTAAGGCACTGGTGATTGATGATGAGCGCTATGCTCGTGAGGAGTTAGTTGATCTTCTCCATGAAACGGGTGATGTTGAAGTTATTGGCGAATGTAGTAATGCCATAGAAGCATTAAAAAAAATCAACCAGCTCAAACCCGATGCCATCTTTTTAGATATTCAAATGCCGCAGATCACCGGCATCGAGATGCTAAGCATGCTTGATCCAGAAACCATGCCAAAAGTCGTTTTTGTTACCGCTTATGATGAATATGCCTTAAAAGCTTTTGAAGATAATGCCTTCGACTACCTGCTAAAACCGGTTGAGCCATGTCGTTTAAATAAAACTATCAAACGACTGCGTAAAGAGTTCCAACCCACTGACTTTTCACCGCTCGTATCCGACATGCTTGAGCTTATTCCCTGTACTGGCCACAACCGAATTCTGTTGCTGAGCCCCGCAGAAATTGAGACCGCCTACTCCGATCTATCGGGTGTGCATGTGGTGGGTAAAAATACCAATGCAACCACGCAACTAACGCTTAAGATTTTAGAAGAAAAAACCCCGCTGATCCGTTGTCACCGCCAGTACCTTATTCATCCGCAGGCCATAAGAGAGATTAAGTTATTAGAGAATGGGTTAGCAGAAATTACCACGGTTCATAACTATCAAGTTCCCGTTAGTCGACGCTATTTAAAAGAACTCAAAGACCGATTTGGCTTGTGCTAACACTTTCAGTGATCATTATTTATGCCCCATGAGGACCGGTGAAACTTAGCCAGCGTTCATAACCTCTTTGCCAATAAATGAGGTACAAGCCAGCGTCTTCCCGGCGAAACTCGCAGGCTTGCCAATCGGTCTTTCCTTCCTGTCCGAGCTGCTGTAACCGCTCAAGTGAACAATATTGATGAATACCCTGCTGATAGCCCTCCAGATAACGAATATGGTCGGGCTTTTCAGTGCTAATATCTTTTGCTCTAACCTCTAACGCCTGAGCAGTCGTTGCACTCTCCCCTCTGTTACCTGCATTGAAGCCAAGTTGATACCAATTGGCTTCCTTTATTAAAGATGACTGAGTTGTACACCCGAACATCATCAAGACCGCTATCAATAGCCCAGTAATTCGACTTATAAATTGAATATTCATAACGACGCCTCCTCGCCTTTTAACCGCACTCCAATATCTTATTTATATTTTACCAAAGATACACTCCAGCAATCGCAAACACGCGTAATATCACAGTTCCAATATTCATCTAACCGCTCAAAGCCTCGGAAAAACCACTTAACCCACTCGTTAAAACCGCTAAAAGTGGTTATCGACCACTCACCCTGCCATATAACCACTCACCTCTTAACCCGATGCATCTTTCCTTCAGTTCTTTATTATGGCGTCATAAAAATTTGTTTTGCGCATATTGCCGAGGGTGTTCAGGCAACAACGCAAAACCGACCCAACCAACTCCAATAGGAATAGAGAGATAGTTTATGGCCTGGTTTTTGATGTGTGTTGCAGCACTAGTCGGTGGATACTTCATCTACGGTGCATTTATCGAGAAAATCTTCGGTATTAATGAGAATCGCAAAACCCCAGCTTTCACTAAGCAAGATGGTGTTGACTTCGTTCCGATGTCGAACAAGCGTGTGTACTTAGTTCAGCTGCTTAATATTGCTGGTGTTGGTCCAATCTTCGGCCCAATCATGGGTGCGCTATATGGCCCTGCAGCCATGTTATGGATTGTTCTGGGTTGTATCTTCGCAGGTGCCGTCCACGACTATTTCTCGGGTATGCTTTCTGTTCGTAACGGCGGTGCTTCTGTACCAACCATTACGGGTCGCTACTTGGGCAACGGTGCAAAACACTTTATGAACATTTTTGCTATCGTACTGTTGCTACTGGTTGGCGTAGTTTTCGTTTCTGCACCAGCGGGCATGATCACTAACCTTGTAAACGAACAAACCAACATTGGTATGTCGATGACAACCATGGTTGTTATCATCTTCGCTTACTACATCATCGCAACGATTGTTCCTGTTGATAAAATCATTGGCCGCTTCTACCCACTGTTCGGCGCACTGCTTATCTTCATGTCTGTTGGCCTGATCACTGCGATTGCTTTCTCTAGCGAGCATACCCTGCTTGGCGATTATGAGATGAGCCAGATGTTCACCAACATGAACCCGAATGACCTGCCATTATGGCCTGCACTATTCATCACCATCGCTTGTGGTGCTATCTCTGGTTTCCACGCAACACAGTCACCTCTAATGGCACGCTGTATGGAAAACGAGAAAAACGGTCGCTTCGTATTCTACGGTGCAATGATTGGTGAAGGTGTTATCGCCCTTATCTGGTGTGCACTCGCGCTATCATTCTTCGGCTCAGTAGAAGCACTATCTGACGCTGTTGCTAACGGTGGCCCAGGTAACGTGGTATACAGCTCATCTATCGGCCTACTAGGCATGTTCGGTGGTATTATTGCTTTCCTTGGTGTGGTTATCCTACCGATTACATCAGGTGACACTGCATTCCGTTCAAGCCGCCTTATCCTTGCTGAATACTTCAACATGGAGCAGAAGACGCTACGCAACCGCCTACTAATGGCTCTACCATTGTTCGTTCTTGGTGGCATCCTTACTCAAGTAGACTTCGGTATCATCTGGCGCTACTTCGGTTTTGCAAACCAAACGACAGCTGTAATGATGTTGTGGACAGCCTCGGCTTACCTACTACGCCATAACAAACTGCACTGGGTAACCACAATACCGGCTATCTTCATGACGACGGTATGTATTACCTTCATCTTGAACAACAGCCAGCTAGGCTTTGGCCTACCAATGATGATTTCAACTATCGTCGGTATCGTTGGTGCACTAGGTATTACAGGCTACGTGATTAAAATCTCGAAGGGCAAAGGTGACACTGACTTTGCTAACGAAGATGACGGTAAGGCAGCCACTGAAAGTGCCTAAGTTTTAGTTCCCCCCTAAAACACAAAAACCAGCCGATAGGCTGGTTTTTTTATACCATTAGCATATAAAAAAGATCGGTTACGAAAGCTGTTTATTAATAGTAAGTGCCGCTCTCTAACGTTAGCATTGTCCCGTACTTGCTCAGCTGGCACCGTCTGCGAATCAACCATACTCAGAGCAACCCGCTCAATCCAATACCTTCGATAGAACCCATTTTCACGTCAACGTAAAGCCACGATCAAAGTGAACATCACCTACTCCTTTCAAACACCTTAGACTTACCGTCGCTGCAGCTATCGCCGCACTCACCTCTAAGTACCCGCAGCAAAGAGTCCGAACTGCCGAAAAGTAGTATTGTTTTTATAGGTATAAATCACACGCATAAAAAAAAGCCCACCTTACGGTGGGCTTTTTCATTAAACGTCTTACGCGTCGCGAATTACTTAGAAGTAAGCTTCTCGCGGATACGTGCAGATTTACCTGAACGCTCACGTAGGTAGTACAATTTGGCACGACGTACTGCACCACGACGCTTAACAGTAATGCTGTCAACGATTGGAGAGTGAGTTTGGAACGCACGCTCAACGCCTTCACCGTTCGAGATTTTACGAACAGTGAATGCAGAATGTAGACCACGGTTACGGATTGCGATTACAACGCCTTCGAAAGCCTGTAGACGCTCACGTGTACCTTCTTTTACCTTAACTTGTACAACAACAGTGTCACCTGGTGCGAAAGTTGGTAGGTCTTGTTTTAGTTGCTCGTCTTCGAGCTGCTTAATGATGTTACTCATTGGTAAATACCCTAGAATAAACTGATACTAAATTAATTGATTACTTGCTTATTTTCGCGAATAAATTCCGCGAGCAAGAATTCCTGATCGTCAGTCAGAGCTAGGTTTTCCAGGAGCTCTGGTCTTCTTAGCCAAGTTCGGCCCAACGATTGTTTTAATCGCCAGCGACTAATGTCCTTGTGGTTGCCAGACAACAAGACCTTAGGGACTTCTTGTCCGTCCAACACTTCTGGACGCGTATAGTGAGGGCAATCTAACAAGCCATTTGCAAAAGAATCTTCTTCTGCCGACGCAAAGTCACCCAATACACCCGGTACAAACCGGACGACTGCGTCAACCAACGTCATGGCGGGTAGTTCACCACCCGTCAGCACAAAATCACCGATAGACCACTCTTCGTCTACCTCTTGTTGGATAATGCGCTCATCTACCCCTTCATAGCGACCACAGATAAGAATTAGATTCTCATTCTGTGCTAGCTCCTCAACACCAGCTTGATCAAGCTTACGGCCTTGAGGCGAAAGATAGATAACTTTAGTCGGACCTTTTACAGACTGTTTGGCAGTGTGAATAGCGTCGCGCAAAGGCTGCACCATCATTAACATACCAGGTCCGCCACCATAAGGTCGATCATCAACCGTACGGTGTTTGTCGTGAGTAAAGTCACGTGGATTCCACGTTTCTACCGACAAAAGGCCTTTTTTAACCGCCTGGCCTGTCACCCCAAAATTGGTAATGGCGTTAAACATGTCAGGAAACAGGCTTATTATGCCTACCTTCATTTTTTCACCTAATTACCGGGGTTAAAATCCAGGATCCCAGTCAACTTCGATCCGCTGAGCAGTGCGATCAATCGACTTGATGACCTGCTCATCGAGGAACGGTACTAAACGTTCCTTCTGCCCAAAAGCGTCTTTCAGGTTAGCTTTTACTACCAATACATCGTTTGAACCTGTTTCCAGGATGTCAGTTACTTTACCTAGGTCGTAACCTTCAGTAGTAACGACTGACATACCAAACAATTCACGCCAGTAGAATTCATCTCCTGACAGTGCTGGTAGCTGCTCAGCCGGGACGTAGACTTCAGCATTGGTGAATACTTGTGCATCCTCACGGATGTCCAAGCCTTCTAGCTTAGCCACTAACCCCTGGCCGTGTCGTTTCCACGACTCAACCTTCAGTTCTTTCAATTCACCCTTAACTTTTACAAACCAAGGCTGGTACGAAAAAATGCTTTCGGCATCTTCGGTGTAAGAAAAAACTTTGAGCCAGCCCTTGATACCGTATGAGGCACCTAGTTTCCCGACAACTATGCGGTCTTGTGTACTCATCGTTTCTCTGCTACCTGTCATACTAATTAAGCCGCTTTAGCCGCGTCTTTGATTAGCTTAGCTGTGCGGTCAGACACAGTAGCGCCAAGACCAACCCAGTGATTTACACGGTCAAGGTCTAGACGTAGACGCTCTTCCTGACCCTTAGCTAGCGGGTTGAAGAAGCCAACTTTTTCGATGTTACGACCGTCGCGTGCGCAACGAGAGTCAGCAACAACGATGTGATAGAATGGACGCTTCTTAGCGCCGTGACGTGCCAAACGAATGGTTACCATATCGTCCTCTTTACAGTACGTAAATAAAATCGACCCCGACATAACGACGAGGCCCGTGCCAAATTAAGCTCGGGAATTTTACTCTTTAAACTGACGAATGCAACCGCTTTAGCTACTTTTTCACCAGTTAAAAGAAATTCCAACCGCCCAAGCCTTGTTTTACCTAGGGTTATACTTAATTAACGACCGAACATACCACCGCCACCACCAGGCATCATGCCTTTCATGTTGCGCATCATGTTCTTCATGCCGCCTTTCTGCATCTTTTTCATCATCTTCTGCATTTGGGTGAACTGCTTAAGTAAGCGGTTTACGTCTTGTACCTGTGTACCAGAACCCATTGCAATACGCTTTTTACGCGAGCCTTTGATGATTTCAGGGCGAGTTCGCTCACCAGGTGTCATGGAGTTAATGATGGCTTCCATCTGGTTGAACATTTTATCGTCCACCTGATCTTTCACATTACCCGGTAGCTGTGACATGCCAGGTAATTTATCCATCATCCCCATCATGCCGCCCATGTTTTTCATTTGCTGTAACTGGCCAAGGAAGTCTTCAAGGTCAAAGCCTTTCTTCTCTTTAAACTTCTTGGCTAATTGCTCAGCTTTATCTTTATCGACATTACGCTCTAGATCTTCGATCAGTGACATTACGTCACCCATACCTAAGATACGAGAAGCAACACGATCAGGGAAAAACGGTTCAAGTGCATCGGTCTTTTCACCCACACCCAAGAACTTGATTGGCTTCCCGGTAATATGACGAACAGATAGTGCCGCACCACCACGTGCATCACCGTCGACCTTCGTTAGGATCACACCCGTAAGTGGCAGAGCTTCGTCGAAGGCTTTTGCTGTATTAGCCGCATCTTGACCGGTCATGGCATCAACCACGAACAGCGTTTCTACTGGGTTAATAGCCTGATGAACGTCTTTAATCTCATCCATCATCTCGCCATCGACATGCAGGCGACCTGCTGTATCGACAATCAGCACATCGTAAAACTTAAGCTTACTGTGCGCGAGTGCGGCGTTAACGATGTCAATTGGCTTCTGATCTGCCGTTGACGGGAAGAAATCGATACCAATATCTTCAGCCAATGTTTCTAGCTGTTTGATCGCCGCCGGGCGATATACATCGGCAGAAACAACCAGAACTTTTTTCTTCTGGCGCTCTTTAAGAAGTTTACCCAGTTTACCAACACTGGTTGTTTTACCTGCACCCTGAAGACCTGCCATCAAGATAACAGCGGGCGGTTGACTGGCGAGGTTCAAATCTTCATTTGAGTCACCCATCAAGCTTTCAAGCTCTGCTTGAACGATCTTGATGAACTCTTGTCCCGGTGTCAGGCTTTTCGATACTTCAGTACCGACTGCGCGCTCTTTAACACGCTTAACAAAATCACGGACAACAGGAAGCGCAACATCAGCTTCGAGTAACGCCATACGTACTTCACGTAACGTATCTTTAATGTTGTCATCAGTCAGTCGACCTCGGCCGCTGACAGTCTTAAGCGTTCGCGATAAACGCTCCGTTAAATTTTCGAACATGTGCTACTCGCTCGTTACGCAACTAAATCTGTAAGATCTGGCTAGTATAACGCAATCTGTGCCCTGCTTTCATGCCTTCACGCCACTTTCACTGTGACAAAGGTAAACAAATCGCTCGTGCTAACCGATTCATATTGGCTTTGCCATAGCAGACAGCCTGCTAGCAGGGTATAATTGCGAACTCCTACCATCTTAAATAGTTAAGTTTACTATGGATATGTTAATTGCCTTATTGGCTGCTTGCCTATACTTTCTTGCTCTAGGACTTGTTGTTCCTGGATTGACCAATAGCAATGGCATCAAAACCAAGCCAGTATTTTTCTTGGCGCTAGCAGCTATTGCCTTGCATGCCCTACTGCTTAAAGATTTGATTCTCGGTGGCCCAGGGCAAAATCTCAGTATGCTGAACGTCGCTTCGCTGATCAGCTTATTAATAGCAATAATCACCTCAGGCGCCATGCTTCGTATGCGAGTCTGGTTTTTATTGCCTATCGTGTATAGTTTTGCCGCGATTAATTTATCAGCAGCAACCTTGCTCCCAAGTGCTTTTATTACCCATTTAGAAACCCATCCTCAGGTACTGCTGCACATCTCTTTAGCGTTATTTTCTTACTCTACCTTAATGATCGCCACATTGTACGCCATTCAATTGGCTTGGCTCGATCACAAATTAAAGAATAAGAAGAGCTTAAAGATCAATCCGAACATACCTCCATTAATGATGGTGGAACGTCAGCTTTTCAAGATCATTCTGGTCGGAAATGGTTTATTGACTGTGACATTGCTCACTGGCTTCATCTTTATCCAAGATATGTTTGCGCAAGGTAAGCTGCATAAAGCCATCCTATCCCTGCTTGCTTGGGGAGTTTACAGTGTATTACTGTGGGGACACTACCAGCAGGGCTGGCGTGGTCGTCGGGTTGTATGGTTTAGCATGATAGGTGCTTTTTTACTGACACTGGCCTATTTCGGCAGCCGCTTCGTTAAAGAAATCATCATTGGCGCATAATTTAGACGCTCCATTTATTGACACCCCGTTGCTCTAGGTACAAAGTACTTGTAACAGAAACGTTAAGGACATCGCTTTTTGGACGACATATCTACGAGTATTTTATTTTCTCTTCTGATATTACTTCTCGTCATTTCCGGATACTTCTCTGGTTCTGAAACTGGCATGATGGCACTCAATCGCTATAAATTGAGGCATCTCGCCAATCAAGGTCACCGTGGCGCTAAACGGGTTGAGAAGCTACTGTCTCGGCCTGATCGCTTGATCGGCTTGATCTTGATCGGAAATAACTTAGTCAATATCCTCGCTTCCGCTATCGCAACCATTATCGGTATGCGCCTATATGGTGATATGGGTGTCGCAATCGCAACCGGGGCACTCACCTTGGTGGTCTTAGTTTTTGCCGAAGTGACGCCAAAAACTCTTGCCGCGCTTTACCCTGAGCGGGTGTCTTATGCCAGCAGTATAGTTCTGCGTATATTAATGAAGATACTCTACCCGTTGGTGTGGTTCATCAATGGCATCACTAATGGTTTTTTACGTTTGCTTGGCCTAAAAGTCAGCAATATGAATGATGCCAAGTTGAGTTCGGATGAGCTACGCACTGTGGTAAACGAGGCGGGAGGGCTAATTCCACGTCGCCACCAAGACATGCTGCTGTCTATTTTGGATTTGGAAAATGTCACGGTCGAGGATCTCATGGTGCCTCGCAGTGAAATTGCCGCGATTAATATCAACGATGATTGGAAATCCATCGTTCGACAGCTGAGCCATTCCGCGCATGGTCGGATTGTATTGTACCGTGACAACATTGATGAAGTAGTTGGCATGCTTCGCGTTCGTGAAGCCTACCGCTTGATGATGGATAAGAACGATTTCAGTAAAAAGAACCTGCTAAGAGCTGCTGATGAGGTGTACTTCATTCCTGAAGGCACACCATTGAATATCCAGCTGCTCAAATTCCAACGCAACAAAGAACGCATTGGCTTAATTGTTGATGAATATGGTGATATTCAAGGCTTAATCACTCTTGAAGATATTCTTGAAGAAATTGTTGGTGAATTCACCACTTCAATTAGCCCTACATTAGCCGAAGAGATCACACCATTACCAGATGGCAGTTTGGTCATTGAAGGCAGTGCGAATATTCGAGATCTAAACAAAAGCCTAAACTGGGTACTGCCGACGGATGGGCCTCGTACACTTAATGGCTTGATTTTAGAACACCTAGAAGACATCCCTGATAGTCAGATCAGTATTGAACTCTCTGGCTACCATATGGAAATCATTAAAGTGTCTGAAAATATGATTAAGCAGGTAAAGGTTTTACCCAACCAGCTGCAAGAAACAGGCTAACCCTAATCATATCCATAAGATAAGTTCGATAAAAAAGCCGACATTATTAATGTCGGCTTTCTTTTTCGCTGCGTTTAGCAACGAAAGTTAACACGCTTACTTTACCTTTAGGTCTTGTAACATCGCGTCTGGCAATGCTAACTCATCATTTTTGTTCACGTTAATACCATGCTCAAGAATCGTCCGCGCAATCGCTTGTGCTTCTTCCAAAGAGTGCATGCTAAAAGTACCGCACTGGTACTCGTTCAATTCTGGGATTTTATCTTGTGACTCAACCTTCAGTACATCTTCCATCGCGGCCGTCCAGCTTTCGGCGACCAGCTGCTCGCTTGGCGTACCAATCAAGCTCATGTAGAAACCAGTACGACAACCCATTGGTGAGATATCGATAATTTCGACACTATCGGAATTAAGGTGATTACGCATAAAACCGGCGTAAAGGTGTTCAAGGGTGTGAATACCGCGCTCGCTCAGGATCTCAGCATTTGGGCGGCAGAAGCGCAAATCAAAAACAGTGATCGTATCACCCTTTGGAGTTTGCATGGTTTTCGCAACGCGTACCGCTGGGGCATGCATACGAGTGTGGTCTACGGTAAAACTATCTAATAATGGCATTACTTCCTAGCTCCTTTGCCTGAGACTCCCCCGCGAAGCCCAATAGCTTCTTCAGGGAAGTTTATTCAATTTTCACGAAAACCGGTTACATTCTTGCCAACGCAATGAATGTTAAAATGGCCACCAGCTACGGTTATCTTCTAGCTCTTTACGGCACTGACTTAGCTGCCAGCCATAGTCTTTGGCCTGCTGCTCAACCCGCCGGGATACTTTTATCAGATTCGGCTTAGCGTTATAACTGCCACGCTTGTAGCCTCCCCTACCTTCATGATAAGCCAAGTACTGATTATAGCTATCCCATTTTGAGATCCCCAACTGACGCTGAGTTTCATGGGTATACCAACCCACAAACATTAGGGCATCACCAAAATTGGTTCGAGAGCCGCCATTACGCGTTGCTTTCTGGTAATCACTCCATGCAGGATCTTGTGCTTGTGCATACCCGTACGCACTACTCATCCGTCCCCATGGAATAAAACCAAGAACGTACTTTTTAGGTGGACGAGCATCATGACGAAAACTACTCTCTTGCTTAATAAACGCCATTGCAACTTGAATCGGTGTACCCCATTCTTCCTGCATATCTAACGCCGACTCATACCATTTTGGGTATTCACGGAAAATATCGCACACGTTTGACTGGTTCTGGGGTGGTGGTGAAGCACAACCAACGAGAAGTAAGGCTGAAAGAAAGGTTAATACAAAGCGGAAAGATTGCGGCTTTTTAAAAACTACCATGGAACCTTATACTATCCCTGCGGTCGAAATAGGTGACTGGCTGGTATTTTCAGTCGTCATCCCTGCGAAATAAAATGAATTGTCGGGCAGCTAACGAGCTGCCCTTTTTTTATACCTGATATGCCGAGCTAGCTATTTTAAGTCGGCAAAATAGTCATCAAGAAACACATCAAATGATTGGCTATCAGCCTGCTCAATTTTCTGCTGCTTCACAACCGAGGCTTTAGCCTCTTCTTCCATGACTTGCTGATTATAAAACTGGTAATCACGCATATTAAGTTCGTTACTGTGAGCTTGAGCCAATGATAAACCAACACCACCGATGCCATCTTGCGCTTTGATCTGCTCAAGTAATTGAGCTGACAGCGTAAGGGATGGATCTTCAATCCAAGTTTGCAAGCGTTCGAGTGTTTGCTGATACTCGGTATTACCCGCAGCAGTATCCATCGCTTCTGCAACTTGTGCTAATTCAGCAAAAACTTGTGTGCCCCATTGCTTCACGGTTAAGCGTTCGCCATTACAACCAATTTTGAGCTCTAACTCAGGGTTACGCCCATCGATAACGACACGATTCCAGTTATCTCGCCAGCACTCTAATTCAGCATCGTCCATCAAGTTCGATGGTGATAGCACCGCCCAAGTTAAGAATAAATCAAGAAAACGAACTTGATCAGAGGTAATGCCAACAGGACTAAACGGGTTCACATCCAATGAGCGAACTTCAATATACTCTACCCCAGCACGAGAAAGGGCTTCTGACGGTTTTTCACCATTATTTGCCACGCGCTTAGGGCGAATAGGGGCGTAAAGTTCATTCTCAATTTGTAAAACGTTGGCATTCAGTTGGCGGTATTCACCATCAACTTTCACGCCGATTTTAGCAAACTCAGTTGATGGGGTACGGATCGCACTTTTCAAACCATCTAGGTATTGATCTAAGTTGTTGAAACCAATCTTCAACGAGCTTTGCTCATTGTTGGTATAACCCAAATCACTCAATCGCAACGCCGTAGCATTAGGCAAGTAATAGGTACCAGCCCCAACTTTCTCAAAGTTCATTGATGATGAACTTTTATTAAGGAAAGAGCCACATAGTGCAGGTGATGCCCCAAACAAGTAAGGGATCAACCAACCAAAACGGTAATAGTTACGGATCAAACCAAAATAAGCATCTGAGATTGAGTTTTGACGAGCATCAACCTCTTGCTCACCGAATAGTTGATCCCAAAATGCCTCAGGAAACGAAAAGTTAAAATGCACCCCAGAGATGATCTGCATGACACTGCCGTAACGGTGTTTCAAACCTTCGCGGTATAACGTTTTCATTTTACCGGTATTAGAGTCACCGTATTGCGCGAGGTGAATATCATTTTCATTACCCACAAAACAAGGCATCGACATCGGCCACAGATTTTCCTGCCCCAATGTCGAGTAAGTAAATTGGTGGATATCAGCAAGTTGATCCAATAAATGATCAACATCTTGAGACACAGGAGTAATGAACTCTAGCAATGACTCAGCAAAGTCAGTCGTCACCCACTTATTGGTAAGTGCAGAGCCTAAATCAGCAGGGTGTGGCTCAGCAGACAACCCTCCCTGCGGGGTAATTCGCAGTGCTTCACGCTCAAGGCCACGGCCAATCTGGGTAAGTGCGTCAGAATTCGCAGCGATTTGCTGCAACCTTTGTGAAAAGTCCATTACGATAATTCTCAATCATTAACAACTAAGTGAGCTAGAGTAATCATTATTTTTAACGATTACCATGATTATTATATCGAAACACTTTTACGATATAGAAACAATCAAACTACTGTTTAATCCTAGAAATAGAAGCCGACAGCGTACACTGTCGGCACTATTCATTTACGCGGTTTACATTTGTGGCTGCAGCAACTTAACGGGTTGCCCTAGCGTCTCTAATTGTGGTTTAAGCGTCTTGGCATCGCCAACTACAATGATTTGATAGTCATCTGGGTTAAACCATTTTTCTGCTAATGCATTAATACGCTCTTTACTGATCGAAGCCACCATCTCGTTACGCGTATCAATAAAATCGACAGGTAATGAGTAGGTGAGGATTTGCCCGAGCAATTGCGCCTTTTTACTTGGTGTTTCATAATTCAACGCATCTTTTTGCCCAACAGCCAAACGCATGAACGCCAACTCTTCTTCACTCACCCCTTGGCTCGACATTTTCTCTAATTCAGCAATAAACTCTTTGACCGAAGCCAATGTAGCATCAGCACGAACCTGAGCGTAATACACCGATAAGCCAACCTCTTTACCACCACTTTGATAACCACCGGCACCATAGGTGTAACCTTTATCTTCTCGTAGGTTGAGGTTAATCCGGCTATTAAAGTTACCCGCCAAATTAAAGTTTGCTAGCTGCGTTTCGAATAGCTCCCCTGTTGCATCATAAGGTAAGCCTTGTCGCGCTAAACGAACCACGGTTTGAGGTGCGCCTGGTTTATCTACCAACCAAACAGTTTGCCCGTCCAAAGATGGTAATTCTGGCGTTATGTATGTCGGTTTTGGCATCCCTTCCCAATTAGCAAGAAAGCTTAGGTTCGATTTCAACTCTGCAGCGGTAATATCACCAACAACCACAATATCGGCACCGTTCGGCGTGTAGTAACGTTGGTAGAACGCTTTCACATCAGCAAGCGTGATCGCTTCAAGCGAGGCTTTTGTTCCTTCAGGAGGTAAGCTAAAGTTTGTCCCTCCAAATAAGACTTCGCGTGTTGCTTGCCCTGCCAGCCATGCTGGACGCTGATGTTCATACACTATGCCTTCTAATGCTTGCTGCTTCACACGATCAAAATCAGCCTGAGCAAAAGCCGGATAGAACAATCGCTCTTCCAAAATAGTGAGCGTTTCTTGCAAGTTTTTCTCAAGCGTAGTTACCGACACCACAGTACTATATAAACCCGCACTGAAATTGACTGTACTGCCTAGCATATCTAAGCGTGAAGACAATTCTTCCACCGTCGATTTTTTTGTTGCTTCAGCCATCATGCTGGCGGTTAACTTGGCTAGACCGGTTTTATTTTCTGGCTCGAAGCGTCGCCCTGCAGGTAATACCATTTGTAATTCAACGGTAGGGGTTTCTTGGTATTCTGTACCAAGCACTTTAATACCGTTGGCTAACTCGAACTCATACAATTCCGGGATAACCGCTTCAACAGGAGATGAAGGTTGTGGCATTACAGAACGATCAAAGTCATCTTTTGTTACGCGCATCTGCTTATTCAAATCCGCTTCAGTCACTTTGGTAAATTCAGGAATGATTCGTGGTGTGGGTGTAAAGTTTGGCTTAGCCGCCTCGATCTCCGTTTTACCTTTCGGTACAACGCTAAGTGTGACGCTTGGGTTACCATTAAGGTAATCCATATACACTTGCTCCATACTTGCCGTCGTCACCGTTCGGAGGTTGCTCAATTCAGTACGTAGGTAGCTTGGATCATTAAAGAATGTCTCATAGGCCGCTAACTGCGAGACTTTTCCACTCACACTCTGCAAACCAAAGATAGCGTTCGCTTCTACCATTCCCTTTAATTCATTAAGCTCGTTTGTATTCACACCACGATGCTCAAGCCCATCCATGATATCGGTAACTTGTTTGCGCAGTGTTTTTAAATTGCCTTCATCACCGCTCTGACCAATCGCATAGACATACATAGTACACGCTAATTCGGCACAATCATGGAATGCACCTGCATCAACAACATCACCGGTTTTTACCAAGTTCTGATACATCAGACTATTTTTTCCGCCACCAATGACTCGCGCCAGCATATCAAGCGACGCCTCATCTTCAGCGCCGTTGTATGATGTAGGCCATGCCATTAACAGCATTGGTTGTTGAATTTTATCTTCTAGTGTTAGGTACAGATCCTGCTCTAAAGTGACAGGCATCTTTGCAGGCTTTTCAACCTCAGGGCCTCGTGGGATCGAACCGTAGTACTTATTGACCCACTCCAGTGTTTGTTCAACATCAAGATCACCACCAATGGTTAATGTGGCGTTGTTTGGGCCATACCAGCGAAGGAAAAAAGCTTTAAGATCATTAACATCAACTCGATCAAGATCTTCTATGTAGCCGATAGTTTGCCAAGAATATGGGTGTGTACGTGGATATAACGCCTCCCCCATACGCTCATACACTAACCCGTAAGGACGGTTTTCATAACGCTGGGCACGTTCATTTTTCACCGTTGAGCGCTGAATCTCAAACTTTCGCTGAGAAACAGCTTCAAGCAAAAAGCCCATCCGATCTGCTTCTAACCACAAGACTTTCTCTAATTGGTTGGCAGGAACCGTTTGAAAATAATTGGTACGATCACGGTTAGTTGTGCCGTTTAGCGTGCCACCCGCTTCAGTGATCAAGCGAAAGTGCTCTTGATCACCGACATTTTCAGAGCCTTGAAACATCATATGTTCAAAGAAGTGGGCAAAACCTGATTTCCCAAGTTCTTCACGGGCTGATCCGACATGGTAGGTCATATCAACATGCACTAATGGATCGGAGTTATCCTCATGCAATATTACGGTTAAGCCATTTGATAACGTATATTTTGAGTATGGAATAACAGGTGTTGCCGAAGACGGATCGGCCGTCACCTGTTCAACAAATGTTACCCCTTCAGGTAACGCGGGCAAGTCGCCCTGTTGGCTCTGAAATTGGCTACAACCAGCCAGAGAAACCAACGCAATCCCCAGGATCCACTTTTGCACTAAAGCCTTCCTTATAATAAACCTTGAACGATCATCGCAAGTACGATGTAACGAGCGGCTTTGCCAATCATGATAATGAAGAAGCTCAACCAATGTCGCATTCGCAACCAGCCCGCCGCTAGGCAGAGTGGATCACCAATCACAGGTAACCAACTAAACAGCAACGACCAATAACCGTATTTTTTTAGCCATTGTAATGCTTTATGACCATGTTTTTCGTTAGAAGTTTTATCGGGGAGCAGTCTTCCTAACCAATAGTTAGTCATACCGCCCAAGGTGTTACCTATTGTTGCTACAACAACAACCAGCCAAATTGCATTGTCACCCAGTTTGATCGTCGCAATTAAGTTAGCCTCTGATCCGCCTGGTAATAACGTTGCACTTAAAAAACCCGTCGTAAAAAGTACCCATAAGGCTGACTCGCCATTAAATAACTCTAGCATTGAAATAACTTATTCTTGATTGTCTTGTGGCTTATTGAAATTTAAAACGGTAAAAACATTCACCGTAAAACATGTATTACGCGTGATCCATCACCAAAAGTAGTTTCCCTCGCGTGTGCCCGGATTCGATCTGCTGATGCGCCTTTGCCCCCTCAGAAAGAGTAAATTCTCCGGCAACATGCACGTTCAAGCGACCGGATTCAATCATCGCCATCATTACTTTGTTCTGTTCAACCGATGGGCTAACAAGCATACCTTCCGCTTGTAAACCTTGTAAGCTTGCTTGCTCAATAACCGCCTCTGCAGTAATGGTGGGAATAGTCACCACTTTGCCCCCCGCTTTTACACATGGCAAAGCGGCAATACCTACATCCCCTCCCATAAGGTCGACAAGGCAATCAACACTGTCTAGCTGCTCTGCCAGTGGGGCTTTATAGTAATCAACCGCTTCAGCACCTAAAGCCGTTACAAAAGGGATATTGGCTGGCGAGCAACTGGCAATAACGTGTGCGCCTTGTGCAACAGCAAGTTGAATCGCGATATGACCAACACCGCCAGCTCCCGCTAATATCAGCACCCGCTTATTGGCTTTAACGCCAACCTTATCTAGTGCCTGCCATGCCGTCTGTCCAGCCAGTGGTAAAGCAGCCGCTTGGCTGAGCGCGATAGATGGCGCAACCTTGGTCAATGAAGCAGCGTCAGTGACAACATACTCACTATAGCCACCACCACGTAATGGAAAGCCAATGAAGCCTGATACCCTATCGCCCGTTTGCCAGCACTCTACATCTTCGCCACAGGCAAGCACTTCACCTGCGATGTCGTAGCCCGGAACCCATGGCAAATTGTCTTTATTTTGCTGGGCAGCCCAACCTAATCCTGCACGTGTTTTTGCGTCAATAGGATTGATACCCGCATAGCTGACCTTCACTAAGACCTGTCCATTTTCTGGCCTAGGCAAAGCGCTTTGTTGTAAAGCTAATACTGACGGTGCCCCAAACTCTGTAATCGCAAGTTGCTGATAATTCATTATCTCTATCCTTTTAAAACGACAGCGCTGCAAGCTCTTTTAGCCTTGTACAATAGCGTATTTACGGCAAAAAAAAACGGGTAGCACGCTGGCTACCCGTTTCAAATTGTTTCAAAGGGCTAACGGCACCTTATGGTATTAGCCGCCAACGAGAGCAAGTAATATACCTGCCGCAACTGCGGAACCAAGCACACCTGCCACATTCGGTCCCATCGCATGCATTAGCAAGAAGTTCTGCGGGTTAGCTTCAAGGCCAACCTTATTCACGACTCTAGCCGCCATTGGCACGGCAGAAACACCCGCTGCACCAATGAGTGGATTGATGTCTTCTTTGCTAAAGCGGTTCAATAACTTCGCCATCAATACACCACCACCGGTTCCGACACTAAATGCCACAGCACCCAGTACCAAAATACCTAGCGTCTCAAACCGCAAGAACTGCTCAGCGGCCAACTTAGAGCCGACACCTAAACCAAGCATAATAGTGACAATATTGATCAGCTCATTTTGAACCGTATTCGATAGGCGATCGACCACACCGGATTCACGCATCAAGTTACCCAAGCAGAACATACCAACCAGCGGTGTTGCTGACGGCAGGAACAAAATCGTCATTAGCAGCACGGCCAGTGGAAATAATACCTTTTCCGTTTTGCTTACATGGCGAAGCTGCTGCATTTTAATGGTGCGTTCTTCTGGCGTCGTTAATGCCTTCATAATCGGTGGCTGAATGATCGGTACCAACGCCATATAGCTGTAGGCAGCAACCGCAATCGCCCCTAGCAGATCAGGCGATAACCGACTCGCAAGGAAAATCGCTGTTGGGCCATCGGCACCACCGATAATGGCTATTGATGACGCATCTGCAAGGGTGAACTCCATTCCAGGGATCACATTCAACAAAATGGCACCGAACAGAGTGAAGAAAATCCCAAACTGTGCGGCAGCACCTAATAGCAATGTTTTCGGATTTGCGATAAGCGCACCAAAATCAGTCATCGCCCCAACACCCATAAAGATCAACAGTGGGAATACCCCTGTTTCAATCCCGATATAATAGATGTAATAGAGCAACCCACCAGGATCAGTAAAGCCAGCGTTGGGAATGTTTGCTAAGATGGCACCGAAGCCCATTGGAAGGAGCAATAAAGGCTCAAAACCTTTGCGGATAGCTAAAAACAGCAACCCAGCCCCAACCAGCATCATAACAATTTGGCCAAACTCGAAGTTGGCTATCCCAGTTTCATTCCAGAGTTTTAATAAACCGTCCATGGTAACCTCTTACGCCAAACTCAGGATCGGAGAGCCTACGGAAACAGAGTCACCTTCCTTCACATGCAGATCCTGCACGGTACCACTACGGGCAGCACGTATTTCCGTTTCCATCTTCATTGCTTCAAGCACAACCAATACGTCACCTTCAGAGACTTGGTTACCTGGCTGAACATTGATTTTAAAGATATTCCCAGCTAACGGTGCAGGAACCGATTCAGCTGACGCTGCAGGAGCAGCTACGGGGGCTGCAGCAGGAGCGGCAACAGGGGCTACCGACGATACTTCACCAGCAGGACCAACTTCGACATTATAAACTTGGCCATTCACGTTAACACTGTACGCTTCAATCGCCGTCGAAACCGGTGCTGGTTGAGCAGAGGCTGCAGGGGCTGCAACTTCCGGTTCAGCACTTGGTGCCGGCTCAAAAGCATCCGGGTTATTTCGATTTTTAAGGAAATTCAAACCAACTTGAGGAAATAAAGCATAGGTTAATACATCATCGACAACCGCGTCGGCAAGCTGGATATTATCCGTTTTCGCCTTTGCTGATAATTCGTCGGTTAACGAATCAAGTTCAGACACTAATAGATCAGCAGGTCGACACACCACAGGCTCGGCACCGTCAAGCACGCGAGCTTGCAGTTCAGCATTCACAGGGGCAGGCGCTGCACCGTACTCACCTTTCAGTACACCAGCCGTTTCTTTTGAAATGCTTTTATAGCGCTCGCCAGTCAATACATTCAATACCGCTTGAGTCCCCACAATTTGCGATGTTGGGGTTACTAACGGAATAAAGCCTAAATCTTCACGTACACGTGGGATCTCTTCCAGTACTTCATCAAAACGATCAGATGCACCTTGCTCTTTAAGTTGGCTTTCCATATTCGTCAACATGCCACCAGGCACTTGAGCAAGTAGAATACGCGCATCAACGCCCTTCAAGCTCCCCTCGAATGTGGCATACTTTTTACGTACATCACGGAAGTAACTTGCTATTGGCGCCATCTGCTGAAGATCGAGCTTAGTATCACGCTCAGTACCTTCTAGCATGGCAATAACGGTTTCCGTTGGGGTATGACCGTAGGTTTGACTCATGGATGACACAGAGGTATCTAGGATATCGAGACCTGCTTCAACGGCTTTCACCGCTGTCGCTGTTGATAAACCAGTGGTTGCGTGGCAATGAAGCGCTAATGGCACATCACAAGACGCTTTGATGCGTTTCACCAACTCTTCAGCTTCATAAGGCTTAAGTAAACCAGACATATCTTTGATACAAATCGAATGGCAACCCAAGTCTTCTAGGCGCTTAGCAAGATCGGTCCACGTGTCTAGGTTATGGACAGGGCTTGTCGTGTAAGAAATCGTGCCTTGGGCATGAGCACCAACATCAATCGCTGATTTCACAGCTTTTTCAAAGTTACGTACGTCATTCATGGCATCAAAGATACGGAAAACATCCATACCATTGGCATGCGCCCGTTCAACAAACTTCTCCACCACATCATCAGCATAATGACGGTAACCCAATAAATTTTGCCCTCGCAGCAACATTTGCATTGGGGTTTTCGGCATCACTTGCTTCAAAGCTCTTAGGCGTTCCCAAGGATCTTCACCAAGATAACGAATACAAGAGTCGAACGTAGCGCCGCCCCATGTTTCCAAAGACCAGTAGCCGATATTATCGAGCTGTTCGGCAATTGGCAGCATATCTTCGATACGCATACGGGTAGCAAATAAAGACTGATGGGCGTCACGTAACACTACGTCAGTGATCGCTAAAGGCTTGGACATGCTCACAAACTCCTTGTAAAAAATTCGTCCTAAAAATCACAATATAAATACCAGTCAGAGGTTTAAAAAACTCTGAGCAAAACATCTGCTTTATGCGTTTTGCTTACGGTACTGGTGAACGGCTGCAGAAATTGCAGCAACCACCTCTGGCTGTACACCATTGTGATTAACAACAGCTGGCGATGACTGATTCACCGCGGCTGGAATGTCATTCTGTGAAGCAAACTTTGCCAACAGATTGACTAAAAAGATCAGAGTGCTCAGAAACACGAACACCACAACCATGCCTGTTGCCATGATTGTTGCAGCTTCTGTTAGCAACGCTCCTAAATCTGCCATAATGCTTCCTTTCATTCATTTTGTGACTGGCACGTTAAGAAATATCACGACAAGCAAAAATATGTCAAATTGATTAACAAGTCACACTTATTTTTCGGTAATTTGAATATTTTTTATCAATATCGATTGAGTTTTATTATTTAGCGCGACAATTTAACACAAGTTATTGAAAGATAACCAGTGAATGATTGTGAACTATTGAGTAAATCTTACCCACCTTTATACCTATCAGCGATGAAACACCACCACATGTTACACTTACGTAAACGTAAGATTAATGAGAGCGAAAACATATTTTCCTGCAAAAATAATCATATATCAGCAAGTTAGTCGCAGGCTGCTACCCAATCAAATTTAATGGATAAAGATATAATTATTTATTCTAAATCAGTTCATTTTAGGGAACACCTCAAAAAACTGACAAAATCGACCGATGGTATTGAATGGGTTATAAAGAAGAAGCAGGAAGAAGAAAAGTCTGACAGTGGCTAGCATGAAAGCAGGACGGTTTATGCGGTCTTACAGGCATAAAAAAAGCCCAGCAAAAGCTGAGCTTTAAATAATGGTGCGCGTGGGAGGATTCGAACCTCCGACCGCCTGGTTCGTAGCCAGGTACTCTATCCAGCTGAGCTACACGCGCACTAAATCGGTGTTACACAACGATAGTTACTACTATCACTGCTTATCAATAATGGTGCGCGTGGGAGG
>NZ_JAKJSJ010000066.1:0-35322 GCF_050336715.1 Photobacterium makurazakiensis | reverse complement strand
GGGTTAATATACTTTGGATATCTATTATAGTTATCAACCACATTCTCGTAGAGCAATTGCGAGTAATTTTCAACATTTACTAATTCATATGAAAAATCATCATACGTTTTATAGTCACTATATTTGAACGAATAAATTTCTTCGAGGTTATGATCGACATTCTGCGAATGTAATAAATAGGACTGCTGATATCGGTTGCTGATACTGATATTTGTAACACTTATTATAAGCCAAGTAACCGATGAAATGATTAAAGTAAAAAGAGTGTAATCCACCAAGCTTGTATTCAATAATGCCTTTTTCATTGAGCTAACTCCTTTAGTATTGGCGGTGGCGGAGCCGTCAAAGAACGTAAAAAAGCACTCAGCTCTATAACTGTACTTGCATCTAAATCACGACCCAATTGGAATTTTCCCATGATCTTGATAGCATCTTCGAGGGACTCAGTTCGTCCATCATGAAAGTACGGAGGGGTTTCGGCAACATTCCTCAAGCTTGCAACTCTAAAGAAGCCTTTGTCCTGCTCTTTTCCTGTTATGTGGTAACGACCAAGATCTTTTTCATTCGTTATATGGGTACCTTCTATATTTCCAAAACGTTGGAATAGGTTCCCGCCTATATTTACACCTTGGTGGCATACGATACAACCAAGCGAGTTAAACTTCTTCCACCCCGCTAAAGCAGCTGGTTCCAATGAACTATCTTCTCCTTTCAAATATTTATCAAAAGGCGAATCTGGTGTATTCAATACACTCATAAAAGTGACTAATGATGCTTTCACCGTGCTCTCATTAATCTCGCCGTTAAACGCCAAATCAAATTGCACACGATAAGATTCATCGGCAGCGACATAAGCAACAATTTTCTGCCAACTTGTATCCATTTCTAACGGACTATGTACTGGGCCGTCCATCTGTTTTTCTAAACTAGAAGCCCTACCATCCCAAAAAAATCGAGCATTATTAGCAATATTAAATACGGTGGGAGAGTTACGTTCTCCAGCACCATTTACTCCAACAGACACCTTTATTGTTTCCGCGCCATTATCAAATATATGATGGCATGACTCACAACTAACCTGCTGGTTTGACGAGAAATTTTCATCCAAAAACAATCGCATACCAAGTTTAGCTTTCTGTTTTATCTCTGGTGTAAGCTCAGGAGTGGTAATGGGTTGGATTAGAGTGATAGGGGCACTACCTTCATGCTTGTAAGTATGACTATGCTTATCAACTTTACCGGAGCTAATCATTTCTAACGGATCATTAAAATTAAGAAAAAAATATAATCCAAATATTAATGTAATTGATAATACCATCATCCATTTGATGAGTATTTTGTTCATAAATGCCCCCACACATGCGCATACTGTTTAGTATGGGATATATATTTGTTTATTCAAGGGTGGGTGTTATTGATATAAATCTTGTGAGTGGCCCTTAATTTCACTCCCTTATATACCAAGTATGAATTGGAGTTGGGTATACCCAACTCCTAGATCAATACTATTTCTTTATGTGAAACATTGGCTTATCTGTTCTGTCTTTATCAGACCAGAAATTGATATTAAACTGCGCATCATCACTAAGTTCTATTCTGTGCCAATACTGAGGGGGGCTTGTCGCAAATTCACCAGCCTTAATAACAACTTTGACTTCATGCTCAGTCGCTTCACTGTCAGCAAAGCCATAATATGTAACAACCCCTTCCATCACACAGAGTTGACCAAAAACACCTTCTGCTGTGTTGTGATGACTCAGCAAGGCTGCTGGCACATTGTCTTGAGTGAAAAATGGTGTCGAACGTTGAATCGTCCAGTTTGCAGGAATACGTTGATGGCTCATTGTCGCCTCCTAAGGAATTACCATTAAAAAGTAAATTTATTTAATTAACAGATAGCTCTTTTAACAGTGGAAATGCTTGCTTTACACGCTCTTGTGTCACCACGAAACCTGTCAGAACATCCTGCTTATCAAAAGACTGCACGCAACTGCCTGCCTCATCGATTTCAATCTGCCATTTTTGTACACCGTCGACAGCACTCCCCCCTAGCTGCATTGGGTACAATGGTGTTTTAATTTTTACCATCATAGGGGGCAACACTAGTCTCGTTTCTTGCCCCAACAACGTTTTCGCTAATGCATTCGCACTAAGTAAAGCCGGTTGTAAATAAGCCATAACCTTACCGTTAATTTCAGCACAATCACCAATCGCGTAAATATCAGGTACCGAGGTTTTTAACCTACTATCAACCACGACGCCACGATTTACATTTATGCCGGCTTGATGCGCTAAGGCTACGTTTGGGATCAAACCTGCAGCTGAAATAACACAATCAATACTTACGTCCTGCCCTGAAGCTAATGTCGCCTTAATGCCTTTTTGATCAGGTATCGCATTCAATTCAGTAACCGTGCTATTTAATACTATTTCAGTGCCTTGTTGACGCATCTTCTTAGCCAGTTGATATGAAATCGATTCTGGCAGCATATTGGCCATAAGAGACTCGCAAGGGTCAACGATAACGACATGTTTACCACTGCTAGCAAGATCCATCGCCAGTTCAGTGCCAATTAATCCGCCACCGATCACCATGATTCG
The DNA here is from genome assembly GCF_050336715.1 of Photobacterium makurazakiensis. Taxonomy (NCBI): domain Bacteria; kingdom Pseudomonadati; phylum Pseudomonadota; class Gammaproteobacteria; order Vibrionales; family Vibrionaceae; genus Photobacterium; species Photobacterium makurazakiensis. The sequence continues at coordinate 32,721 of NZ_JAKJSJ010000066.1, read as the reverse complement.
CTTCGCAAGGTGAAGCTCATCCTGACACGATTCATACTCTTTCAAGCTATTCAACGTTATGACTGACTCGACAGCAGAACCCGCCATCTTAGGAATAAATGCACTTGCCCCCGTCGCAAGTACTAGTTTTGAATATGGATATTCAACCCCATTTGCAGAAATCGTTTTCTGCTCCGTATTAATGACATCAACGGTGGTATTTGCATTCAAAATGAAATTTTGAGACTCAGCTATCGACTCTCCGCATAAGCGGATTAAGTCACCAGAGAGCAGCTGCTTAGATGCAACATGACTTAGATCTGGCTTGTTATAGTCATGACCATCATCAGCGGTGAATACATGAATGGGTAACTGCGAATCACTACGGCGAATAGCTTTTACCAATTGGTAAGCGGCAAACCCGCTACCAATAATAATTACGGGTGAAGTCATTCGTTATTCTCCACAAACCGGCACGAAAACATCCTTGCCCAAGCTACACTCAGGACATAGGAAGCTTTCAGGGATATCAGACCAGCAAGTGCCAACCTCAACACCTTGATTAGGTTCACCGATTGCAGGGTCATATACCCAATTACAAACCGTACACAGCATTTTCTGACTATCTGAGTTTTGTTGCTGTTCCACCGCAGTATAAGCTGTATTTACCGCTTCTACCATTTCGACTTCAGCACTCTGCTGAACATCAGTAAGCTCTGGGTTTACAATAGTTTGCTTCAGCGATTGAGTTAAATCGTGTAAAGCCCATTGCTTTGCTACCATCCGGCCATGCTCTCGGCATTCACGCATCGCTTTGCCATCTGGTTTCCATTTTGTCTTGATACCTAGCGTTGTCTCAAAGCCAGCATCGGTTAAGCGCGCATGAATTCGGTCAACAGCTCCGCCATTCCAGCCGAAACTGCCAAATGCCCCTGCTTTTTTATCCTTAAAGCGCAGCCCTGTGATTTCCTCTAACATAGCCGCGACTTTAGGCATCATGACATTATTCATCGTCGATGAGCCCACCAAAATACCTTTCGAACGAAATACATTAGCCAGGATTTCATTCTTGTCATGGCGTGACACATTAAACACTTTAACTGCAACTGCGGGGTCGACATCGTGTATGCCTTGAGCAATGGCATCGGCCATCATGCGAGTGTTATTTGACATAGAATCATAGAAAATGGTGATACGATCTTCTTGGTAGTTATCTGCCCACTCAAGGTACTGATGAATGATCTGTGTTGGATTATCACGCCATACGATACCGTGCGATGTTGCGATCATATCAACAGGTACATTGAAACTAAGTACCTCGTGGATTTTCGCTGTGACTAGGTTACTAAACGGCGTCAAGATATTTGAGTAATAGCGTAAGCACTGCTCCTTTAACTCATTTTGATCCACTTCATCATTAAATAAGTGCTCGTCACAGTAATGCTGTCCAAACGCATCATTACTAAATAATACGGCGTCCCCCGTTAAATAAGTCATCATGCTATCAGGCCAATGCAGCATTGGAGCCTCAATGAAAATCAACTGTTTGCCATTACCAATATCAAGCGTATCGCCAGTTTTTACTGTTTTAAAATTCCACTCAGGATGATGATGATGGCCGACAATCGAATCAACCGCATTTTCTGTACAATAGATTGGGGTATTCGGGATCTTTGCCATTAATGCCGTTAACGCACCTGAGTGATCTTCTTCGGCATGGTTAATCACGATATAATCGATATCCTCAAGATTGATTTCCATCTCAAGGTTTTGAATGAACTGATGGCTAAAACGGTGATCAACAGTATCAATAAGTACGTTTTTTTCTTCACGAATCAAATAGCTATTATAGCTAGTACCTTTTGTCATTTTATATTCAGTACCGTGGAAATCTTGAACTTCCCAGTCGCGTTGGCCTACCCAGTGAATGTTATTCTTAACGTGAATTGTCATGTTGTTACCCTTTCAAATAATATTGGGCGCGTTCTATTGCGCTAAATTCTGCCTCTTCTATTGCACCCTCTGTGCCAACTTTTTAAGGTATTGATATACATTAACTTTCTAAAAATTTAATATAGATAACTGTCATTTTGACAGCGACAAGAAGCTGTCATTAAGACACCGTAAGTGTCATAATGACATTGATGACGATAATTTAAGCTGACTTCCCCATGAAAAATACCCAGCAAGAACTCACCCAACTAGCACTCGACCTGACACAAGGCCTTTCAAGCCAAGACCGTTTCGAACGGTTGCTACTGGTGATAAAGTCTTTATTTGGTTGTGATGCTTCAGCACTCTTAGCTTTTAGAGAGCAGCACTTCTCGCCACTGGCGATTAACGGTATGTTCGATGAAGTACTTGGTCGACAATTCAATATTGAAGAGCACCCCCGATTAGAAGTTATTGCTCGTGCTGGTGACATTGTTCGCTTTCCGCATGACAGTGATTTACCCGACCCTTATGATGGGCTGATCCCCAACCATGATGACAACTTACATGTCCATGCTTGTATTGGGTTGCCTCTTCTCGCAGAAGATCGCTTAATTGGAGCCCTGACTATTGATGGGTTTAACCCAACCCAATTTGATGGCTTTAGTAATAGTGAACTACGTATTATTAGTGCGTTAGCTGCTGCAAGTTTGCATACCGCTTTGCTGATGGAAAAGCTTGAAAGGAAAGCGGGTCAGCTTAGTTCAACGATAACCGCTGTACAGAGTAGAACTGTCGCGATGATTGGGAAGTCGGCTGTCATGGAGGAATTAAAGTCTCAGATTAAAGCCGTCTCGAATACGGATTTAACCGTTCTAATCACAGGTGAAACAGGTGTTGGTAAAGAGTTAGTTGCCGCATCTATTCACGCACAATCTCATCGTAGTGATAAACCCTTGATTTACTTAAACTGTGCGGCTCTGCCTGAATCTGTTGCTGAAAGTGAATTATTTGGTCATGTAAAAGGTGCATTTACAGGCGCCATAAGTGACCGAAAAGGAAAGTTTGAAGTTGCAGATAATGGTACGTTATTTCTTGATGAGGTAGGTGAATTACCATTGTCTTTGCAAGCAAAACTTTTGCGCGTTTTACAATATGGTGACTTGCAGCGAGTTGGCGATGACAGGAGCTTAAAAGTAAATACCCGCATTATTGCCGCAACTAATAAAACGTTGCATGAAGAGGTAAAAACGGGCGAATTTAGAGCTGATCTTTACCATCGTTTGAGTGTTTTTCCCGTACAAGCGCCCCCTCTACGTGACCGTGATAATGATGTCATTCTCCTCTCAGSCTTTTTTGCTGAACGCTGTATCGCTAAGCTTGGCGTTTCAAACATTCGCCTCAATGTAGCTACTGTTAGTTTGATAAAAAGCTATTCTTGGCCAGGTAACGTCCGTGAGTTAGAGCACGCGATCAACCGTGCAGCGGTTATTGCTCGGTCTGAATCAAGTGACCAAATAATTGAATTAATGCCGCACCACTTTAATTTGGTAAAAACACCCCACACCAGTCTGACGTTAGGTGTAAATACTGAATCTAAAACCGTGACGCCATTATTACCGAATGGCGGGCTAAAAAGCGCAACAGATAGCTTTCAGAGTCAACTCATCATGGAAGCTTATAGTCAAAATGGTCAGAATTGGGCTGCCACAGCAAGACAACTCGACGTTGATACGGGCAACCTACATCGTCTAGCTAAACGACTTGGCTTAAAATAATCTTGCAGCGACTCTCTTTCACCATAAATAAACCCCACCAGCTTTCACTGGTGGGGTTTAACTAGCTAACTGCCTAATTGTGTTTTAACTCTTGTTCAGAGTAATACCAATCTGGATAAGTAATTGAGCTAAGTATTACGCAGGAAAAATTGTTGTTATCAAGGCAGGGATTGCAGTAACTAGTGGTTCTAATTACAAAATCTCTAACGTAGAGAACAACGGTTATAACCAGTAAGACTGATCAAGTACTTATGTAGGTTGGTATAAAGCCACTTTATTCGCCATAAATATCGAACTTAAAATATTTTGCTGCAATTTGATCGTAAGTGCCGTTGGCTCTAATAGTGGCAATCGCATCATTAAATTTACCAGCTAATTTTTTATCGTTTAACCGAAGTGCTAACGCTGTACCTTCCCCAATATAAGATTTATCCGTAACAGCTTCACCGACGAACTCGAAATTTTGGCCATATTCTTTTTCCAAGAAAGCTAATGCAAGTTGATCTGAGTTTCCAAAAACGGTATCTAAACGGCCGCTTTGTAGATCAAGGTAGACTTCATCTTGCCCGTTGTAACGGCGAATATTGGCAACATCGCCATACATGTCAGTGACATAACGGTCATGGATCGTACCAAGCTGCACCCCGATACGTTTACCCTCTAGACCCGATTCACTCACATCAAACTCCGCCGTCTTCGCAGCAACAAATCGAGCTGGTGTTTGATAATATTTATCAGTGAAGAGCACACGTTTTTTTCGCTCATCTGTAATACGCATTGAAGCCATGATCACATCTGACTTGCGTGATAGTAATGACGGTATCAACCCATCCCAACTTTGAGAAACCCATTCACATTTCAATTCGGCTTCTGTGCACAAAGCATCTGCAATCTCAATATCAAAACCTTGCGGCGTGCCTGATGCGTCTTTGTAGTTAAACGGCGGATAAGTAAAGTCTGATGCCAAGCGAACTGGACGCTCTGACGCATGCGTTGTAGCTACAAAAAATGAAGCCAATATCAGGCCAACTGTCATTATTTTTTTCATTTAAAAATTCCTTTTATGCCAAATCGTTAAGCTGATAATTTTTTAACGCTTGAAGGGTTTCTTGCATACTTTCCCGTGAACCAATCGAGATCCTGACGCACCCGGTCAATGCAGACTCATGGCTCTGATTCCGAGTTACGATCCCTTTGCTACACAGATAAGTGTATATGCAAGTTTTCGTATTAAACTTCACCAAAACAAAGTTGGTTGCCGATGGCATAACCTGCTCTACTATCGATAAATTTACTAGCTCACTAGCGAACCACTCTCTGATTGAAATAAGCTGATCGACTTGAGTCTGCATTTTATCAGTACCAGCTGGCGCTAATGCTTTCAGAGCAATTTCTGCAATTGGATCAGCAATGGGATAAGGAGCTATCAAACGAGATACGTAACTCATTACGCTGCTATCTGCGAGTAAAAACCCGCAGCGTATTGCCGCTAAGCCAAAGGCTTTAGATAATGTACGGATCACCACCAAATGCGGGTACTCTCGCATCAAATCAACCACTGTACTATGAGGAGCAAACTCAATATACGCCTCATCGACCACAATCAGTGCCTGATCTTTTGCAGCCTCAAGTAAGTCGACAATATCAGCGCGTTCGATAATGTTCCCAGTTGGGTTATTTGGCGAACATAGGAACACAAGCTTCACGCTGGGTAACTGCGCCTTCATTGCCGCCACATCCAATTGGAAGTTCGCCATCAACGGTACATTTACGGTTTTAGCTGCAATTGAATCAGCACAAAACTCATACATAGCATAAGTAGGAGTACAGACCATGATGTTATCAACACCTGGTTGGCAAAATGTTCTGATTAGTAAGTCAATCGCTTCATCAGCGCCACGAACAGCAACAGCATCACAAGACAATAATTCATCAGTACGATTACAGAATTTAAGGTACGCGTCTGCAATGTCATGCGGCAAAAAGTCCGGATACCTATGATAACCTTCTTCCTGATCGCCATATTGGCAACTACTTTCTAACTCATTAGCATTCAACCATAAATGACCACTTCCTCCGATCCGACGAGCAGATTGATAGGGGATCAATTTCTCTACTGCTGCTGGTACTAACTTTGAGGCCAATGACTCCATTTACAACTCCTTTGCTTCCCCCCTTTTTTTGCAGAAGGGAATAATAAATCACTTTGATTACATAAAAAATCATTAGAGCTATTATATGCACCCTGCTATTGATAATGGAAACGATAAAACGGCATACTAGGCATGAGTTTTTATCATGGCTCTTTTGGTAAAGAATGAGCGTCAAGGAAGCGAAACAATGAATCCAACCCCAACAATGAAAGAGCTAAAGGCGTTCTTAGCCACCGCGAAGACGTTAAGTTTTACCCATGCAGCAAAAACGTTGAATGTCACCCAAGGTGCCGTTAGTCGCCAAATAATCGCACTTGAAGAGCGGTTACAAGTCCCATTATTCACTCGCCATGCTCGTGGACTGATATTAACTGACAAAGGGCAGCAATTTTTACCGTTGGTTGAACAAGCCATGAATCAAATCCATCAAGCGATTGCGGCCATTACGACCGACAAGCAAACTATCAAACTCAAAGCGCCTAGCTGTATCACGACATGGCTATTACCTAAGCTCATGGCGTTCCAACAGTGTTACCCTGATATTGATGTGGAACTGACTTCTGCAATTAATCACAATATTAACTTTGCCTCAGAGGCTTTTAGTGCGGGTATTTGTTATGACTCAGAGATCCATTCAAATACGCTTATAACACAATTGCTGTTCGAAGAAGCACTTTCACCAATGTGCGCGCCTTCATTGTTGAGCAATAATTCACAAGACCTTTCAGCGGATCAACTTTGTCTATTTACATGGCTGCATGCCACACAAAACCAAAGCGATTGGCGACTTTGGTTATCAGAGAGTGATTCAGGCAATACGTTTTCAGCTCAAAATCAGCAGTTTGCGACATTAGATTTAGCGGTTAGTGCTGCGATTCAAGGTTTTGGGATTGCTGTTGGTGACGTAACACTCGCTCAGCAAGACTTAGACAGTGGCCGCTTAATAATGCCCCACCCTTTAACAGTGAAATCAGGGAAAGGGTATTACCTTGTGTGCCCACATGAAAACATGAGTCATTCACTCACATTACTTTTTGAGTGGCTTCAAGAATCATAATTGTTATAACGGCATTATTGAGATATAAAAAAACCCTCCGAAGAGGGTTTATATGTAAGCATTAATTTAAGCTTCTTGCTTTTCAGCTGTTTGCTTTTTTTCTAAAACACTTAGCTCATCACCAAGGTACATGCGAACATATTGTTCTGCAGCTTCTTGCCATTCAAATTTACACGCCATTGCATTTTGCTGTAAGCGCTTGAACTCTTGTGGCTTTTGACAGTACAGCAGCAAACTACGCTGCAGCTTAATCAGCAATGCCTCAGGTGTTGGGGCATCAAAAATAAAACCTGTAGCTACCTGCGGCGTCTGATCGTAGTCAATGACGGTATCTTTTAGGCCGCCCACACCACGTACAATAGGTAATGTACCGTAGGCAAGACTGTAGATTTGATTTAAACCGCATGGCTCAAACTCTGATGGCATCATAAAGAAGTCAGACCCAGCTTCAACACGGTGAGCCAGCGGGTTGTCATATGCTTCAATAAAAGCAAACTTCTCTGGATGTTCTTCGCTTACCTGACGAAGACCATCAGCAAGTTTAGGATCACCACTACCCACTATGACAACCTGAACTTCGTTAAGTAAGAAGTCACGAAGAATTGGCAATAAGTACTGAACACCCTTTTGCTCAGTCAGGCGACAAACCATACCGTATAACGGTACATCGACCACTGGCAGTTCAACGCTTTGCTGAAGATCGCGCTTACACGCTTTCTTGCCACGCGCTAAGCTAACCTTATTCGCTTTAAAATTTTGCTTAATATAAGGGTCTGTTTCAGAGCTCCAATCACCATAGTCACAACCATTTACGATACCGTAAAGGTCATTTGAACGACTTTGGAAATCAGCTTCCATGCCATGAGAACCAAGGTGTGTGAGTAACTCTGACGCATAATTAGGGCTAACTGCATTCACTTTATCAGCATAGGCAACGCCCGCCTTTAGCATGCTAACGTGAGATGGGTTCGTTTCAACCTGAATATAGCGACGCTGGATCAGTTCAGGGATCAAACTGTACTGGTCGTAGTTAAACTCACCTTTAAACACTGCGTTATGAATTGTAATAACACTTTTTGCATTCGCAAAAAAAGTGTCTTCTGCATAACGAGTGCGTAATAAGAAAGGCACTAATCCTGTGTGCCAATCATTACAATGAATTACGTCTGGTTGGAAGCCTACTTTTTCACAAAGATCTAATGCAGCAGCACTGAAAAAGGCAAAGCGCTCGCCATTATCAGAGTAAGCTTGGTTATTTTCGGCATATAGCTCTTCGCGGTCAAAGTAATAAGGGGCATCAACACCATAGACAGGCACATCAGCACTAAAAAGCTGTTTCACTTTATAAGCGATAGCTTCTGGCTGCGTCGCCACATTCAGTTCAGTATCTGCCAGTACTTCGGCCTGTTCACCTTGAGTCACTTTACGATATAAGGGCATGACTACCCGAACATCATGACCTAATGCGTTTAGTGCTGCAGGTAAAGACTTAGCAACGTCTGCCAAGCCGCCCGTTTTGACTAAACCTTCAACCTCTGAAGCAACAAACAGTATTTTCAGTGGTTTCGGTGAAGATTTTTTCCTAGTAGCCAATTTTTGCTCCTTTTGGTATCACGACAATTCCTTCGTCTGACACATGGTATTTCTTTCTATCTTCTTCAAGGTTTTCGCCAATCACTGTACCAGGGGCAATATGCACATTTTTATCGATGATGGCTTTGCGAATAGAACAGTTTGCACCAATTTTAACATCACCCAAAATAACAGATTCGCTGATGGTTGTGCCATGCTCTACATTCGTACGGAAACCAAGTACTGATTTGTACACTTTAGTACCACGAATATAGCTACCCGCTGAAATCATACAGTTGTTGGTATCAACTTTATGTTCATCACTATCAAGTAGTGTTGCTGGCGGTAGTGGCGGGTAATAAGTATGAAGCTGCCACTGACGGTTATATAGAGAGAATGGTGCATCTTCAGAAAGAAGATCCATGTGTGCCTGCCAATATGACTCGATAGTACCAACATCACGCCAGTAACCCGTTGTCTTCTCACCAGGAATAACATTGGTCATGAAGTCATAAACAAATACTTTACCCTGTGGGAAAAGCTTAGGAATAATATCCTTACCAAAGTCATGACTCGATTCTTCGTTAGCAGCGTCCTCTTCAAGCTCCTTGCAAAGAACATCTGTTTCAAAAATATAGTTGCCCATTGAAACTAGTGCATTTTCAGGATCACCAGGAATTGATTTCGGGTTTTCTGGTTTTTCTTCAAAGCCAACCATACAACCGTTTTCATCAACTTCGATAACACCGAATTGACTTGCTTCATTTAAAGGCATTCGCAGAGCCGCAACCGTCAGATCAGCCTTCTTCTCCAAGTGGAAATTAAGCATTTGCTTAACATCCATCTTGTAGATGTGGTCACTACCAAAAATACAAACCTGATCAGGTTCTTCTAGTTGCATAAAACGCATATTCTGGTAAATAGCATCTGCGGTGCCATCATACCAGCGCTTACCCATACGCATTTGTGCTGGAATAGGATCGATAAAACGACCCGTTATTCCTGAAATATTCCACCCTTTCTTCATATGGACATATAACGATTGTGACTTGAACTGAGTAAGAACATAAATCTTCATCAGATCTGCATTGAGAAAATTATTCAATGCAAAGTCAACTAAGCGGTAACTACCACCAAATGGCACTGCAGGTTTACTACGTGAATCCGTAAGAGGGCGTAGACGAGACCCTTCTCCACCTGCCAAAATCATTCCTAAAACACCAGCCATGGTGTACCTCCTTGTTAGTAAGCAATTAATTACATATATATCACAGTTCTATACCCAATGAGAATGGGTGTGCACTGAAATTTGTTTATTATTCTACATGTGTCTTATTTTTTAACCATACAGCATCCTGCTGATCTGGATCACATTTGGTGCGGTATTTACAATATCACTTTAACTTTTATTCACAAGGCAAAAAAATCCACCAAAATTTTATATTATTGTCACAATCGAAAAGTACTCTGTTTTTAAACGCTTTTTTTACCTACTCCCCCCTTTCTACTCCCCTTACTTCGATAGTGTATGATGAATACTTTTGCAAAATCAGTCGGTAAACTTTACTGAGTTCATTTGAAAGGCGAAGACAATGACAACAAGCGTCTCTAACTTAGCATCGGCAAAAGCAACCAATGTTATTTTGCATGCTTTTGATTGGCCCTATCAGAGAGTGACAGAAAAAGCRGCAGCAATTGCAGATGCTGGCTTCAAAGCTGTACTCGTATCACCACCAATGAAATCTCATAAGAGCAAAAACGGCACGGAATGGTGGCAACGCTACCAGCCGCAAGATTACCGAGTTATTGATAATCAATTAGGCAATACCGATGATTTCATCGCAATGACCAATATATTAAAAGCCTGTAATGTGGATATTTATGTCGATGTCGTGTTCAACCACATGGCAAATGAATCCCACTTGCGAGGCGATCTCAACTACCCATCAGAAGCTGTTAAAACAGACTATCTAGCTGCAGATAAATACTTTGAAAAATTGAAGCTATTTGGTGATTTGTCTGGAAATCTTTTTTCGGAGTCAGATTTTGTAAAAGCGTTTCCCATTCAAAATTGGAACGATCCTTGGCAAGTTCAGCATGGAAGAATCAGTGGCGGTCATGACGACCCTGGACTACCGACTCTAAAGTGCAATAAAAATGTAGTAAAAAAACAACAACAATACCTTATAGCTTTAAAGCAACTTGGGGTAAATGGCTTTCGAATTGATGCTGCAAAACACTTAACACTGGAACATATTCAACAGGTGTGGGACGAGGAAATTAGTGCAGGGACACACATCTTTGGCGAAATAATTACAGATGGCGGTGCAAGTAAGGAAGAATATAATTTATTCCTTGAGCCGTATCTTAAAGACACTTCGCTTGGTGCTTATGATTTCCCACTTTTCCATTCTATTTTCAATAGCTTGGAAAATGATAAGCCCATATCTGATCTTGTTAACCCTTATTCTGTGGGAGAGGCTCTCGCCTACGATAGAGCCATTACCTTCACAATTACTCACGATATTCCCAATAACGACGTCTTTCTCAAGCAAGTTATGTCTGAGAAGAACGAGCTACTTGCCTATTGCTATATTCTAGGTCGTGACGGCGGCGTGCCATTGATTTACAGCGATTTAAACGCAAGTGGTATTAATAATATTAACGGAGAGCCTCGCTGGTATGATGCTTGGCAAAATCAAACGCTAGCCAGGATGATCAAATTCCACAATTTAATGCATGGCGAACCAATGCACCACATTGAAGCAAGTCCTGAGCATATTGTTTTTTGTCGAGGAAAAAAAGGTATGGTGGCAATCAATAAGAGTGAGTCGACCATTAGCATTGATCTGCCGGAAGGTGTATATCAAGAAATACTCGGGCTGCCAGAAGTCACTCTATCACCAAGTAATCCATCGAACTTGCAAGATGGAGAAGGAAAGCAAACTCTAATTCTCACTGGTATAAGTTGTGCCATGCTAGAAAAGCGATAGCAACTCGGTAATATACCCAGGTCATGCTGGGTATATTACTCAGAGATCAATCCCTTTCGATATCGATGATTTTACCACTAAAAAGGTCTAATTCTATTTCCACACGATGACCGTCAGGATTTCGAGCTTCAACCTCAATTTCATGATTATCTCGTTCGACCTTGATTTTACGAAAGTCGTGATAACCTTGATTTTCAAGTAACCTTAACGCTTTAGGTACGGTTAACTCCGGTGTAACACTTCGTTCTACGGGATCAGCGTATGCAGGCGCAGCCATATTTGCAGCGACGAGAACCGCAAGTAAACTTTTTAATGTCTGTTTCATAATCTCACCTACATTTCATATCTTCAGCCATCATAACAGAAGGTTGATAGGTTTCATTTTTCTCTTTTATGACCTGTGTGAAAGATGTCACATAATTGCTTCTATTTTTCTTCGTCTAAATAGAATGTAGTAACAGCTTAATTAAGACTATGAATTAAAAGTTAGAATTTTATAACGTACCAAAATACTTATCCAAATCTGGATGATGCTATGACCATCATTTACATGAGATAAACCCGTAATAACATGATAGAAATTCCGTTAACTAATCATTCTAATTATAAAACTTCTAACGCAGCTATTGAGTGGCTGGTATAAGCTAAAAGTATAAAATCATGATGCATATGACAATGCACATAATGAATGGGGGCTCTCATGCCGAAGAACTATCGTATTGAAACTGACAGTATGGGCGAGGTTCATGTCCCTGCTGATGCACTCTATAAAGCACAAACCCAAAGAGCCATTAATAACTTTCCCGTCAGTGGCATCCCAATGCCAGCAAAGTTTATTATGGCACTCGCCTACATCAAACAAGCTGCCGCTAGAAGCCATTTAGCACTGAACTTACTCACACATGATAAAGCACATGCCATTATAGACAGTTGCCAAGACATTATTGATGGTCAATATCATGACCAATTCCCTATCGATGTCTTCCAAACGGGCTCTGGCACGAGTTCTAATATGAATGCAAACGAAGTCATTGCTTCTCTAGCATCATTAAAAGCCAATACCGAAATTAGTGCCAATGATGACGTTAACATGGGACAAAGCAGTAATGATGTTATTCCAACGGCGATCCAGGTCAGTGCGGCTCTGGCTTGTCATTGTGAGTTGTTTTCAGCTTTTGACCATATCATCAGTACAATCGATACAAAAACTCAACAGGTTGGCCATATTGTAAAAACCGGCCGTACCCACTTAATGGATGCAATGCCCGTCACCCTAGCTCAAGAACTCCAAGGCTGGAAAACACAATTAGAAAAAGCGCAACATGGGATCCAACAGTCACTCGAAACCGTCTGTGCTTTGGCGCAAGGTGGGACAGCCGTTGGTACGGGTATTAATGCTGAGCCTGAATTTGCGGCTATTTTTGCTAATAACATTTCAATTTCAACAGAAGTTGACTTTCAGGTCAGTGATAACTTCTTCTACAACCTAAGTAGCCAAGATGCCATTGTAAGTTTATCTGGCCAACTCAAAACGGCAGCTGTTGCCGTAATGAAGATATCAAATGATCTACGGTGGATGAACTCCGGGCCATTAGCTGGCCTTGGTGATATCGAGTTAGAAGCATTACAGCCAGGTTCTTCAATTATGCCGGGGAAAGTTAATCCTGTTGTACCTGAATCCGCAGCAATGGTCGCAGCGCAAATTATCGGTAATGACACGACCATTACTGTGGCTGGCCAATCGGGTAATTTTCAACTCAATGTCATGTTACCTGTCATTGGCTATAACTTATTACAAAGCATTGAGCTATTGTCGAACAGCCTTAACCTATTAGCAGACAAAGCTATATCATCATTTACCATTCGTGAAGATAATTTACAGCAGGCATTAGCTAAAAACCCAATATTGGTGACCGCTTTGAATCCAATCATTGGCTATTTAGACGCGGCAAAAATCGCCAAAAAAGCCTACCAAGAACGCCGGGATATCATTGATGTTGCTGAAGAGGAGACCGATCTTAGTCGTAAAGAGCTCGAGGCACTATTGAATCCGCTAACCTTAACCCAAGGAGGGATTGCAGATAAAAAGGAGTAATGAGTAAGTAATAGGCTCACTCATTAGATGCTATAGCTTGGGTAAATCAAGTACTCATTACCATTTTATATGGGTCAACCATTGAAGCTATCAATTGCGGGCGACCCGTATAATATCCTTGGTAATAATCGGCACCAAGCATCCTAGCGGCTTGATAAGCGGCTTTATTTTCAATGCCTTCAATTAACACGCTAGCCTTTAAATCTCTCGCTACAGTAATCGCATCAAAGATAGATTTACTGTCACCCTGAATATATGTATCAAGCAAGCTCTTATCTATCTTAATGATGTTCGGTCGAATAGCGCGAGTTCTTTGCTCTGAAGAGCCTTGAACACCAAAATCATCGACCGCGATTCTAAGGCCACAATTTCGAAGACTATCAATCGCACGGACAAGTTTTTCATTATCGTGGTAAAAATGCTCTAAAATTTCGACATATATTTTCTCTGGCTGTAAACCTAGTTCTTTAATTCTTGGTAGCAACAACTGACTCGTTAAAGACTGGCTTTCTCCATCTATAATCGTGATAGGACTCATATTGATAAACAGGTAGCTGGTCGAGAGAAATTGCGAAAAATTACGCAAGTGAATAACCCTTGCTAATCGATCAAGGTTGATGAGGTGGTGCAATTGTTTCTGGTAGTCATTAAAAAGCAACGCAGTATCGACAGGTGCACCTGTTGAATCATGTACACGCAGCAAAGCCTCGTAGCCAAACGGGTTACCATTTACATCGACTATCGCCTGAAAAGCACTCTTTAAGCATAACCCCTGATATTTTGCGCAATGGCTACCATTTTCATGTACAACCAAACGCTGCTCAATCTCATACCTTGTCCTTAATATTTTCTCCACTATTCATCCATGTTAGTGAATCACAATATGGTTAACATAATAATTAATTGGCACATCACCAGATATTAATCAAGATAATGAAATGCATATCACAATTTACAATCTTTTTTGCATGAAACAATAGCAAGAAAAAGCCTTGTCACTCTAAATACGATCTGGCTACTGACTTAAAAAGTACACAAACCTGAAAGCATAATGTCATCACTCTTGCATAGGCTTTCAACAAACAAAGCGTTTACCCATATATTTAGAATTAAAAAATAGGAACACACATTGAGCAATAACAATCTAGTCTCTAAAGGTACACCCTACCTTGCTATTTTTGACCTTGATGAAACTCTTATCGCTGCCGACTCTGCCAGTTTGTGGAGTGCATTTTTAGTTGAGCAAAACATCGCAAGCTCAGCGCTTTTAAAAGAAGAACAAACATTCATGGAAGCCTATGCAAAAGGCAAAATGGATATGAAAGACTACATGCGAGCGACGCTAAAACCACTGATAGGTTTAGATAGTGCAAAGTTAGAAGCCTTAATAGAAACTTTTATTGAGCAAAAAATCAAACCCGCGATATACCAAGATGGCGTAAGTCGTATTAATTGGCACAAAAAGCGCGGTGATAAAGTGCTTATTGTTTCTGCGACAGGCGAACACCTCGTCAAGCCAATTGCAAACATGCTTGGTGTCGACGACACCATTGCGATCAAGCTTGAGCAAGTCAATGGAAAAATAACAGGCAATACAACGGGCACACTCAGCTACCAGCAAGGAAAGGTAACCCGAATGAAAGCATGGATAAGCAAGCAAGATACTGATTTTAAAGGAAGCTATGCCTACAGCGATTCAATTAACGACCTGCCGTTACTCAATGCTGTAGATCGTCCTTTTGCTGTAAACCCCGACCCTACGTTAGCACTTCATGCTCAAATGAATGAGTGGACAATCATGGACTGGCGACACGATAACAACATACTTCGCTAAACAAGTGATAACCATAATAAACCGCTAACTCATAACGTTAGTGGTTTTTTATATGAGCAGCCTAATCACTCATAGCCTGTGAAATCATGTTTATTCAAATAATTTGATGTACTTGTTCAACTAGCATGCCTGTTGTTATTCGCTAGAAAAACTAGACTTGTTTGTATTAACCACAAACGAACATGCTCATGGACAAGCAAAAGCAAACCTACGATTGGCTTTCGATTATCTTACATTGGTTAACAGCCGTAGCCGTGATTGGGCTATTTGCTGTGGGCCTTTGGATGGTCGACCTGAACTACTATTCACAGTGGTATAAACCTGTACCGCATTGGCATAAATCTGTCGGCATCTGCTTGGCCCTCATCACCCTATTTCGCTTAGTTTGGAAGCGGATATCAAAACCACCAGCCATTGACGGCGCTAAATGGGAAATTGCGGCGGCTAAACTAGCCCATACCTTCATCTATTTCTTACTGATTGGCATTTTTGTATCCGGCTACCTTATATCGACAGCTGATGGTCGAGCTATCGCTGTTTTTGATTGGTTTAGCGTACCAGCACTTGGGGAGCTTTTCCCAGATCAAGCAGATATTGCTGGTGAAATTCATTACTACCTTGCGTTTACCTTAATTGGACTCGCAGCAATACACGCCCTTGCGGCCTTAAAGCACCACTTCATAAATAAAGACAACACATTGAAAAAAATGTTGGGAGTAAAGACACAATGAAAAAGCATCTTATCGCACTAGGTATTATGGCTGCAGCATCGGTACCAACTATTGCATCTGCCGCAGACTACGTAATTGATACTGAAGGTGCACATGCATCCATCAACCTTAAGATCAAGCACCTCGGTTATAGCTATATTAAAGGTCGATTCAACACCTTTGATGGCTCTTTCAGCTACGACCCAATGAATGTTTCTGATTCAAAAGTAACGGTAAACGTCGATACCACCAGTTTTGATACAAACCACGCGGAACGTGATAAGCATGTTCGTAGCGATGACTTTCTTGACGTAAAGAAATACGCAACCGCAACTTTCACCTCGAGTAAAGTTGAAGCTAAAGGTAATGGTGAGATGGCAATTTATGGCGATCTAACCTTACATGGCCAAACCAAACCACTTGTAATCGATGCGAAATTTATCGGTGAAGGCGATGACCCTTGGGGTGGCTACCGTGCAGGCTTTAGCGGCACAACCCGTATTGAGCTAGCAGACTTTGGTATTCAAGTCATGGGTGACTCGAGCTATGCTGATTTAGAGCTTCACGTGGAAGGTGTTAAACAATAATTGCCAACGCTTTACACTGCCTTTAAAATCCGGCCTCCGCCGGATTTTTTCATTTGGTAACGCAAGGTTACAGATTGAAACATGAACCCTGAGCTAGGATGGCGGTCATAATAACAAAGCACTAAATAGTGCATAGTTACATTTAAGAGAAGGTAAGCAATGACTCCACAAGAAAAAGAACTCATTCAAAATGTTGCGAATAAGCTAAAGCAAAGCCCAAGCAAGGCCAAAGACGCTGATGCAGAGCAACTAATTGGCAACGAGATTGCCTCGCAGAATGATGCTGTTTACAAGCTGACACAAGCCGTGTTGGTCCAAGAAATGGCGCTAAAAGAACTAAAACAAAAAAACGACTATCTCGAAAAATGTGTTGATCACCATAAAACAGAATCTAATCGTGGTGCACTAAGCAAAATGATGGGTGGTAATCGCCCTGCGCCACAACCACCTCAACCTAGCCATCAGCCAAGTGCATTTGGTGGTTTCATGCAAACAGCAGCAAGTGTTGCTGTAGGTATGGTCGCCGGTAATATGATCAGCAATGCGCTGTTCAACAATGATGACCCTGCAGCAGAAACCGCCGCAGCTGATACTGCGGACGCCGCACCAACAGAAAATATGTCAGGTATGGATGAAGGCCTCGCTTCTGCAGAAGACAGTTCAGGTGGCTTCCTTGATGACTCATCAAGCTTCGCCTCTGACTACACCGATGGCTCTGGTGGCTTCGGTAACGCAGGGTTTGAAGAAAGTGGCTTTGGTAGTGATGGTTTTGGTGATGCTGGTTTTGATGATGGCCTTGCTAACAACGACATGGGCGACAGTGGCTTTGGTGGTGACGAAGGCTTCTTTGGCGGCGACGACTTCGGCGGTTTTGGTGATGATGAAGCGTAATCTAGAGCGCTACTCTTGCTAACATTGTTGTAAAACAAAAATTGAAGGCATCAACTTATGATGCCTTTTTTACATCTGTCATCTATCATCTTTTGGGGTTTCCATTACAACAAGCGTCGAAATAGAATTAACCTGCGGGATCTCACCAAGCACATCAGAATGAAAACGCTTATACGACGATAGATCTGCCGTCTCAACTCTAAGTAGGTATTCATTCGCACCAGTAATATTATGACATTCGACCACTTCCTTGGCCTCTATCACGTGCTCTTCAAAGCCAATTTGTGATTGCTTACTATGATTGGCTAAACCAATTGTCACATAAGCAACAAACCCAATACCCATTTTGTTCGCATCGAGTGTTGCTCTATAGCCTGTAATAACACCCGTTCGTTCAAGTTCTTGTACCCGACGTAATGTCGCAGATGGCGATAACCCTACGCGTTGAGATAACTCAACGTTTGACAATCTGCCGTTACCTTTTAGCTCAAGCAATATTCTTTCGTCAAATCTATCCATCACGCTCATTCATTGCAAAATTAGTGTTTTCAAAGCAAATATAAACACAATATTCACTCAACTCTGAATTAATATACAACGTAATGAAACACAACTAAATGAGCAAGCTATGGAATACCAACAAATTATCGCCCTCGCAACTTTCGCTTTTGTCTCGACAGCTTCCCCTGGGCCAAACAACATTATGCTCATGACCTCTGGCGCTAACGTCGGTTTCTTTAAAACTATTCCTCACATGCTGGGAATCATATTTGGTTTTAGCTTCATGGTCATTTTGGTCGGGGTTGGCTTAACAGGACTCTTCAACGCTTACCCTATCATTCAGCAAACACTTGAAGTTCTCTGCATTGCCTACCTATTCTACTTAGCCGCTAAAATTGCATTGAGTAAATCGAACGGCGCAAATACGCCCAATTACAAGCCGATGAGCTTTCTTGGAGCTGCCAGTTTTCAGTGGATAAACCCAAAAGGCTGGACGATGGCTCTCACTACCATCAGCGTGTATAACACGAGCAACGATTGGTATGGGATCATCATTATTTCAACTGTTTTTGCTATCGTAAACATCCCTAGCGTGAGTATATGGACCGTGGCTGGCAAACAGCTACAAAGCTTTTTGCAAGACCCAATTCGCGTGAGATGGTTTAATTATTCTATGGCGAGTTTGCTGATTATGTCATTGGTACCAATGATGTAATTTATTGAATTACGAGCCGCGGTGATCGTCGAGGACTGCATAATACGATTACGACGATCGCCGTTATACACCAGCATTGAACTCGCGTGCAATATTAATCGCTTCATGATTACACTTTAATATCCTCAAAGTAACACTTTGAAAATGTTTCAATATAACTTGCTTATTCAACACTGACACCTCCCCCCATTATTATTAGTTTCACTTTCCTGTCACGTTAATTACATCTTTCGCATTTAGATTAATCACATCGAATTGAACGCGCGTGCAAATAAACTTACATACAAGGACTTTCGTCATGTTTAAACGAACACTCGTAGCGGCAGCACTTCTCAGTACATCAATGACATCAATAGCATCTGAATTGGTCATCGCAGGCCGCGATAGCAGCTACGGACAAGCACTTCAGCACATCGTTAATGAATATAAAAAAGTAAATACTGACGCTAATATTACGCTTGTTCAACGACCAAGCAGTGGCCTGTATGAAAGTATTGTGTTGTCTATGCGCGAGAAAACAGGCAACTACGATGTAGTTTTAATGGATGATACTTGGGCGCCTGAATTTCTAACTAATAATTGGCTAGCCCCTCTTTCTGAAGCAATTGAAGATCCTGATTTTGTAAAAGCCCCCTTTGATATCGGCCGTTACCCTGATGCAACAGGCAATGCCTATGCCATTCCGATGGTCGGTAACGTAGCGATGTTTGCTTGGAACAAAGCCGTATTTAGTCAACATGATTTGTCAAAACCACAAACATGGTCAGATGTACTAACCGCGGCTGCCAAGATTGATAAGAATACAAATAATAGCGGATTAGTTTTTCGTGGTGTGAAAGGCAACCCTATCGTCACAGGCTTCTTGCCTATTTTATGGGGTTATGGTGCTGATGTCGTTGATAGTGAAGGTAATGCAACGCTCAATACGCCAGAAGCGATACAAGCACTAGAAACCTTCTTAGCAATGAAGCAGTACGCACCTCGTGGTGTTGACGTTTACAACGCCGATGAAGTGCGTAATTCCCTGCAAAAAGGCACAGCTGCAATGGCGATTGAAGTGTGGCCAGCCTGGGTACCTAACTTGGATAACCCTGAGTTATCAACGGTAGTTGGTGATATGGAAATCATGGCGCCACCAGCAGAAGTCGGCTCACCGTCACCCATGCTAGGTATCTGGCAACTTGCCGTACCTGCAGACTCTACCAATAAGCAGGCAGCCGAGAACTTTATCGCCTTTGCCACCAGCCCGGCAATTCAAAAAACATTAGCCCTTGATTATGGTATGCCACCGACGCGTCAAAGTGTGTATCTCGATGATGCAGTAACCGCTAAATATCGTTGGTATCCACAACAGGTCGAAGCGCTAAAAACAGGCAAAGCTCGCCCTCGCATTCAAAATTGGGCAGAAGTCGAAAGTATCCTCGGTGACTTTTTACAAATGGCTATGATGGGCCAAATGACTGCGGAACAAGCGCTTAAACAGGCTCAGCGCCGTATTAGCCGCTCTATTAGGGTATAGGTAGCATCGTTCAGCTACTGAACTTGTAACTGTTCAATTATTCGCTATAAAAACGGGCTCTGGCAAACACCATGCTGTATGCCAGAGCCGATATCAGGTTTTATCATGCTATTTGAAAATCGTAAACAACTGGCGTTACTGCTATCACCAGCGTTGATTATTTTAAGCTTGTTGACACTCTACCCTATCGCTACCGTATTAATTAATGCATTCGGCGATGTTGATTATGTGAATAAACAATATCAATTTGTTGGTTTGGCCAATTTTATTGAATTATTCGATGACTTCTTTTTTATCAGTGCTATAAAAAACACCTTCGTTTTCACAGTTGTTGCCTCAACCGCTCAAGTATTATTAGGCTTATGGCTGGCGCTACTATTTAATCGTCAATTCCCTGGGCGCCGCTTTGCTTTACCCGTGATTATCTACCCAATGATGCTATCTACATTGGTTTGCTCCTCTATTTGGCGCTCTTGGTATCACTACGATTTTGGCTTACTGAATAGCGCCCTTGTAAAAATAGGCCTACCCGCTATGGAGTGGCTATTCGATCCGAACCTTGCTCTCTATGCTATTGCCTTAGTCGACACTTGGCAATGGACCCCTATGGCCTTTCTGATCATTCTTGCGGGTTTGCAGTCTATTCCTAAGGATATTCACGAAGCTGCAATGGTTGATGGTGCAAAAGGGTTTCGCTCTTTTGCTTACATCACATTTCCTTTAATCCAAAAACAACTGATGCTGGCTATGCTGCTCCGCTCTATTGATACCTTCAAACTATTCGATAAAGTCTATGTCATGACTGGTGGGGGGCCAGGTAATGCCACTGAGACTCTGTCGATGTTTGTTTATAAATATGGCTTTCGTTTTTTCGACTTGGGAATGGCCAGCGCTGCAGCTTTAGTCATGCTCATGATCTCTATTGCAATGACCATGTTCTACGCAAAAAAAGTTGTTGGGAGTAAAAAGTAATGCCTCGCTATCTACACCTTTTCCTCGTTTACTCCGCCGTTGGCCTGTTTATGTTGCCCATTATTTGGATGTTTGGAACAGCGTTTAAACCTGAAAATGAAATTCTAATGGCCAGCACTCAGTTATTTCCCAGCGAAATAAGTTTTGAATCCTTTTCGAATTTATGGGGAGGAAATGTCACAACTCTAGTCGCTAATACAGTCGTCATTGCACTATGTGCAACAGCAGTTTCTTTAACAATCGCCTTTTTCTCTGCTTATGGATTAGTACGTTATTCGTTTCCAGCAAAACTCGACAGCGTATTTTTATTATTGGTTCTGGTTATCAAAATGATGCCGCCGATTGTGGTCGCAATCCCATTGTATTCACTCATGAACCAAATCGGTCTTCTCAACAGTAAGCTGGGACTGATTTTGTCGTATCAAATCTATACATTGCCATTCTGTATTTGGATGTTGCTTGGTTTTATCCGTGATATTCCACTCGAAATAGAAGAAGCAGGGTCGATGGATGGTGCACACCTATTCAAGCGATTGGCCTATATCGTCTTTCCGCTATGTGCTCCCGGACTGGTCGCAACGGCAATATTTTCGATCATCTTAGGTTGGAACGAGTTTTTGTTCTCACTACTGTTTATCCACACACCTGATAAATTCACCATTCCTTTATTCATCTCAAATTTCATGACGGAAGATGGCACAGCATGGGGAGAGCTAATGTCGGTTGGCATTATTTCATCGCTACCAATGCTTGCTCTGGCAGGTTACATGCAAAAGTTTCTTCTACGTGGTTTCTCAATGGGGCTTAAATAATGACTAAGTTAACAATTAAAAATCTTTCAAAAGCCTACGGCGACCATGTTGTCATGCCTAATATAAACCTGACCATCAATGACGGTGAGTTTGTGGTATTTGTCGGCCCCTCTGGTTGTGGTAAATCAACACTGTTAAGAATGATTGCGGGCCTTGAATCGGTTACTAAAGGTGAAATTTCGCTGAACGACAGGCTGCTCAATCATGTTCACCCTTCGGAGCGTGAAGTCGCTATGGTTTTTCAATCTTATGCACTTTACCCACACATGACTGTGGGGAAAAACATGGCCTTTCCATTAAAAATGGCTGGAATGAGCAAAAGCATTATTGATGAAAAAGTCGCAGAAACCGCCAAGAACCTCCAGCTCGAACCTTACCTCGAGCGCTTACCGGGTGCATTATCCGGCGGACAGCGACAACGCGTTGCTATCGGGCGAGCCATTGTTCGCGATCCAGAACTCTTTTTGTTTGATGAACCCCTATCAAACCTTGATGCCAAGCTCCGGGGTGAAATGCGTATTTATCTAAAGCAACTCCACCAGCAGCTTAATTCAACAATGATTTATGTCACCCACGATCAAGTTGAAGCAATGACACTGGCTGATCGCATCGTTGTACTAAACCAAGGAAACATTGAGCAAATTGGTACGCCTGAAGAATTATACCAGCGGCCAAAAAATCGCTTCGTTGCTTCGTTCATTGGCACGCCAGTAATGAACTTCCTTAAAGGTAACAACCAAGACCAATTATTCCAAATCGGGCTATTTAACAGTGCCAATACTATTGCTTACAACGGGCCGATTACACTAGGAATCAGACCTAACCAAGTCGCAGTTGATCATGTTCATTTTGATGCAAAAATGTCCGTTGAAGTCATTGAGCCACTAGGTCATGCACGTCTGTATTATGGCAAGATTGCTGGACAGAAATTTACTATCGAGTCGCAAGAGATCTTTCAGGTTGGTGACGAGATCCCAATTAGCTTATCGCAATCCATTCAACATTGGTTTGATGCTAATGATCTTCGTATCGACAACGCAAGCGAGGCGTTAAATGCAGCTTAATATGCTTGGCTGTGGGGATGCCTACGACAGCGAAAACACCAATGCCTCAATGCTAGTAACTCAAGATAACTTCACCTTATTGATTGATTGTGGACCAACTGTTCCACAGGCTTTTTTTGCCGAGGTTTTAGCAGGAAGTACCGACAAAAACATTGATGAGACAGGGGCTAATAAGCCTTGCATGAATGAAGATACCATCGACGCGATTTATCTGACCCATGCCCACCCAGATCACTGCCTAGGGCTGACAACCCTCGTTAATTGGATGAATGCAAAGGGCAGAACGAAGCCACTTGCCATTATAGGTCAAGAAACACAGTGGCCCGTTTTTAAGTCATTATTACAGTTTGCCAGCTGGCCACAAACCAGCCTTAATTTTGAATGTGAATGGGTGGATTCACTCACAATTACTGATATTGGTCCATGGTCGGCACAAACAAGCCCTACTCTGCATGCTGTTAGCAATCTCAGCCTTTATCTTACTAATGATCGACATGCTTTCTTTTATTCGGGAGATGGACGGTTAACCTCGGAAGGTGAAGCGTTAGCGGTTCAAGCAGACATTGCTTTTCTTGAATGTGAATACCTACTTTCACATGAGAGCCACGGTGCTTGGCAAGATATTTGCCAACTCCCCTTCAGCACTGAGACGCATTGCTTCCTTTATCATATAGACCCGCAATGCCGCGCTGAACTTAAGCGTCAATGTGAATCAAAGCCAAATACTTCTGTCGCTCATGACGGTCTTCGCCTGTCATTAGCATCGGCATCAATGAGTACTAAAACATTACACAACCCAGAGGCCCAAACCAATGTTGCATGAGATTTTAAAAACATCGCTAGCTATCAGTGAACAAGCGGCCCATGTAGCCATAGCTGCGTTTGAACAACGAGATGAATACGAGAGAGAATCAAAAGGCTTACAAGACTGGGTAACAGAAGCTGACCGTAATGTTGAAGCCTTCATTAAACAATCACTCTCTGCAGCCTTTCCTTCTCACCACTTTCTCGGTGAAGAGTCTGGCGGGGAGCTAACCCCACCATGCTGGGTCATCGACCCAATTGATGGCACCACTAACTTTTTATATGGTATTGCCGATTTCGTTATCAGCATGGCTTTTGTGGATGAACAAGGTCCTGCCATTGGTATCATTTGTGCGCCAGCCCATCGTCGAACCATTTACGCTGTACGTGGTGAAGGTTGCTTTGAAAACGGTAAACGCCTCGAAGTGAAAGATAATGGTGATAGCGAGTTAGTCGTTGGACTGAATTTAAATTACCAAGCTGGCATACCAGAAGATTTCATTCTAAAAACACAACGTATGATAGACAACGGTCATCAAATTCGGATGTCTGGCTCTGCAGCTTGGTCACTGACTCAGGTTGCCTGCGGCGAGCTTGATGGGTGCTATGTTGGTGAAGTCAATGTATGGGATGCTATGGCGGCTCAAGTTATCTGCAACGAAACAGGCCTTGATACTGCCCCCTATTTCAAACACACAGGTCCAATCTATGCGTTTCCTCCTACGTCGCCTTTGAAAAAGTTACTGATTGATTAGTATGAAAAAAGTTACAGCGTCTGATGTTGCAAACCACCTTGGGATCTCTCGTTCTTCGGTATCGAGGGCCTTTACTGAAGGGGCTAGCATTGCTCCGAAACAAAAAACCCGCATACTTGATGCAGCAAAAGAGTTAGGTTATCAGCCCAATTTATTTGCCCGTACATTAAGTACACCGTCGAAGAAGGCCAAATCTCATCTTGTAGCGATATTGATAAGTGATTTTTCTAATCCTTATCAATCTTACTTATTTGAAGTGCTTTCAGCTGCACTGCAAAACAGCGGTAAAATGCCCGTGCTCGTCAACATTAATAACGAGACAGATCTTGATACCGCAATTTTAAGGCTATCTGGCTATCAAGTTGATGGTGTCATTGCCGTCGCTGGTTCGTTACCAACACAAAGCTTCGAGCAATGCCTTAAATTGAAATTACCCTTAGTAACATTGGGGCGCTCTGACCCACAGCATGTGATCCCATCCATTCAAACCGATAACCACCTTGCAGGAAAATTAGCGGCTAAGTACCTTTTATCAAAAGGGCTAACACAATTAGGCTATATTGCAGGCCGTGAAGACGGTGAAGCTTCTAATGCTCGCCATGATGGCTTTCGCGCTGAATTAGAGTCCGCAGGTATAAATGCTCATAATATCTTTATTGCTGGCCGCTATGGTTACAGTGCAGGGTTTGAGGTCGGGGTACGCCATAGCGAAGAGATACGACAATTACAGGGAGCGTTCTGTGCTTCGGATGCATTAGCTTTCGGGCTAATCGACAGCTGTAATCAAGTTAACGGTATCAATATACCTGGGCAGCTGCATGTTGTCGGTTGTGATGATGTGCCGATGGCATCGTGGCAAGGGTATCAACTAACCACTATTGCTCAACCCGTTCATACCATCGCAGAAAAAGCCCTTCAATATTTAGAAGCGTTATGGGCAAACGATACACAATCGCCATCACCGATACGCTTAGCACCTGAATTAATGATAAGGCGTACTTAATCTTAACCTTTTCAGCGAGCACTAAAGCTACGTTACGATATTATACCGACCCACACCACTTAATCACCACACAGTATTATCTACGTACTAATAAGCCTCGTATTCCTAACGGGGCTCAGACCAAGATACGAAGATAAAAGAAACACTCTTCTTGTTTTTTTCTAGGTAGGTATTGCCACTAATGGTTACGGTGATATCTTGATCTACCGCTTAGCCTATATGTTCTAAGCTGAAATGCTTATGCTCTCAGTGCTTATCTATTCATACTGATAGCATCCATTTTCCATCTATTTCATATTAATCCTCATTGTAAAACCCAAATACACGCACCATAGAATCAATACCTTACCAACTTAAAAGTATTGAGTAGTGACCTTACTGCGCTTAACAGTTAGAATTGCCCGCCTTAATGCCCATGAAGCGTTGTGCTCTTAGGGCTCAACGTTTTATATAGATCACCATATGCACAGCCCAGCCCATTGTTTTACACCGTTTAACACTTCTATTGATAAATACACATTGCCTGAGCGGTTCACCTACCCGTTTTACTATGAACCTCACCCACTTTGTCTGCTGGCCGCCGAAGAGCTACAACAGCATTTACACACGCAATCAGAATGGCAGCATAACTTCGGCTTAGACGGCGATATAGAAAATGCCATTGGTAAAATGTTTGGCGTACTACTAGTCGAAAACACTAAAGGCGAGCTAGGCTACATCTCTGCGTTTTCCGGTAAAATGGCCGATAGAAATCTGCTACCGCACTTTGTGCCCCCCGTTTTTGACATGTTGGCAGAAGACAGTTTCTTTTTAGCAGAACAAGCCGAAATTAATCAGATTAACGCTCAAATTGAAGCGCTGGAATCAAACCCTGCATTAACTCGTCTTCGTTTAACTTTGAAGCAAGAAAAACAATCAAGTGATGATGCACTGAAGCTACACCGCAGCAATATGGTTGAAGGTCGTAAGATCAGAAAAGCCAAGCGTACGGCTTCGGCTGAGCTACCCGAGGCCGAACGCCAAGCACTAAAACAGCAATTAAGCCAAGAAAGTGTGATTGAAAAACTACAACTTCGCGATTTAAAGCTGCATTGGGAAGCTCGTATCACAACAATTCAACTTGAACTCGATACGATTGTTGCGGAAATCACGCCGCTAAAAGCTGCTCGTAAAGCACAGTCTTCAGGGCTACAGCAAAAACTGTTTGATCAATACCGCTTTCTTAATGCCAACGGACAAGAAAAAAATCTGGGTGAATTGTTTGCCAATACTACCCAAGGTGTTCCACCAGCCGCAGCTGGAGAATGTGCAGCACCGAAATTGTTGCAATATGCGTACAAATGGGGACTGAAACCACTCGCACTTGCCGAATTTTGGTGGGGTTTACCGCCAAAGTCATCTATCAGGCAGCACAGAAACTTCTACCCTGCTTGCCAAGGCAAGTGCCAACCTATTTTAACCCATATGCTGGAAGGGCTAGAGGTGGATGAGAACCCACTACTGAAGAACCCTGCAGAAGGCAAAACCGTTGACATCATTTACCAAGATGATGATATGGCTGTCGTACATAAACCCGCAGAGTTCTTATCCGTTCCGGGCAAAACCATCGAAGACTCTGTTTACTTCCGCATGAAGCAGCTATTTCCCGATGCAACTGGCCCATTGATTGTGCATCGCTTAGATATGTCGACATCAGGCTTGATGGTGATAGCGATTAGCAAACGCGCGAACAAGAGTTTACAGAAGCAATTCATTCAACGCACAGTAGAAAAACGCTACGTCGCCTTAATTGATGGCTTACTAGAAAAAGATGAAGGTCGTATTTCACTGCCAATGCGTGGCGATCTTGACGATAGACCACGCCAACTAATTTGTTTTGAACACGGCAAGCCTGCAGAAACTACCTGGAAAGTGATTGAGCGTAAAGATAACCGTACCAAGGTGTACCTTTCTCCGAAAACAGGCCGAACTCACCAGCTAAGAGTTCACTGTGCACACCCTATGGGGTTACAGATGCCAATTATTGGTGATGATCTTTATGGAAAGAAAGAAAAACGTCTGCATTTGCATGCCGAAACCTTAATTCTGGATCATCCTATCACCCATGAAAGAATGACATTTCAGGTTAATGCCGAGTTTTAGTCATAAAGCGACAAATTATTGACTAAAACATTGAGGTTATATTATGGTCAGTACCCATTAAGGTACTGACCGCAATTATATTTCTCCCTTTAACCCTTGAAAGAGATAATATATCAACCTCTGTAAGTAGCTTAAATATGAAGCTGATATATTCCCAAAAGGGAAGTTACCCCTTCCGTTTCTCTCCTATTCTGAATAAAGCTCACAGATTACCAATAAAACACCTAGTAATAGGTTATCAATAACACCTCAAACTTAATTAAAAATAAATCTTTGCTAAGTTAATTAATAGTCCTATTTCGTTCAGGACTAATAGCTAGCAAACAAACATTGTAATTCCACCAAGGAAGAGCAATACAATAACATGTTGATTTAAAACAACTATGGAGTAAACACGATGTTTTTCAAAAATATTCGATTTTTGAGGAATGCTATCGGCTTTTTACTCTTTCAAATTATTGCATTAAATGCAAACGCTGTTGATTTGATTGACAATGGTAGCGTCACTCGGGCAATAAACTACAACTATTTCCCATACTCAGTTGATGTAAAAGTAATTAAAGATGGTAACACTATTGAAAAATTCGAATGCCAAATCGAAAAGAAAAGGCATAACCGAAAATCACAATGGCCATTTCATATTGCCCAATGCATTAATAACACAAGCGTAAATGTGCTTATCGGCCAGTTACAAGCTGATGATACAATCCTTCCGATAAAATCAACAACTGAAAATATATTTTGGAGTCCGGATAATACCTATAGCCTACAATTTGAACTTATTGATATAGCTCCTCCACTCGACTTTCAAAATGCCTCCCGGCTATTAGAGCGCGGGACATTTGGTCCAACCCAAACGGCTATCAATGAACTAACAGGAAAAACAGCCGAGCAGTGGGTTGATGAACAAATAGCCCTACCACCGTCTTATCATCTCGATGAGTATTTGCGTGTTCAAACTATCCGTGGCGAGATCGGTGGAGGCATTCAAGAACACCGTAATTATCGTGGTAATGCATGGTGGGGAATAGTCCTCAATAGCGATGACCAGTTGCGCCAACGAGTCGCTTTCGCACTAAGTCAATTGGTTGTTGTATCTCAAAACGATGCAGGACTATCAGGCGATGACCGCGCCAAAGGGTTGGCCATTTATTACGATATTCTGGTACAGCATGCGTTCGGAAACTATAAAGATTTAATGCGTGATGTCACCTACTCGCCCGCAATGGGGCGATTCTTAACAATGGCAGGCAATCTACCGCCAGATCCAGAGCAAAATCGTTACCCAGACGAAAACTATGCCCGTGAATTATTACAGTTATTTTCTTTAGGGGAATGGAAWACATCTTATAGAGGGCTCACCAAGAAGGATAAAGAAACTGGCGCCCCCATTCCAGCCTATACCGRGCAAGATGTTCAAGAGCTCGCAAGGCTATTTACTGGCTGGGATGAGGTTAACGGCTTATTAAGTCCGATGGAGGTCACGGCTGAAAATCACGACTCTGAACCCAAGCGCATTCTCGGCAAAAGTTTCCCCGGAAATGAAACAGCCGATGAAGAGCTTGAAAGGTTACTTAATATTTTGGTGACAAGACGTGAAACGGCAGTGTTCGTTAGTAAGCACCTGATCAAACAACTGGTGACATCTAACCCTGACAAAAATTATGTTGATCGTGTTGCTAGGGTCTTTAACAGTACCCAAGGTGATCTCGGTGCAGTAGTAAAAGCCATTCTCACCGATCCACAACCTTATGACTTCGACCCAATAACCGTATCTAAAGCTCGTGAGCCTATTCTCACTACC
This sequence comes from Photobacterium makurazakiensis, assembly GCF_050336715.1. Taxonomy (NCBI): domain Bacteria; kingdom Pseudomonadati; phylum Pseudomonadota; class Gammaproteobacteria; order Vibrionales; family Vibrionaceae; genus Photobacterium; species Photobacterium makurazakiensis. The sequence goes on along the minus strand of NZ_JAKJSJ010000066.1, from coordinate 3,049 downwards.
GCAGCTTTATACCGCGCGTTTAATGGTGAAATGGGTGATAATTACCCACACCACCGTGATACTTCACTCGGCTATGGGTACGACAGTCAATACTCCCCAGAGGGTCACCGTTTTTCACAAGGTCCACTAAGCGCACCTTCGGTGTTCAACTTCTTTCCCGCAAATTACACTCCTAGTGGCCCACTCGAAGATAACAACCTAATTAGCCCAGAGTTTGCGTTATATACCTCTGCTGAAATACCCAATTTATCTAACCTTATTTACCGCAAACTAAAAAGCGACACAACGCTTGATGGCGATGTAACTGGGCTTGCCGATAATCGGCTGATTCTGAATTACTCTGCATTTACCGGACTTTGGACAGCCGATGACAAACAGGGCTTTCTTGACCAACTCGCCAACACACTCTTTGATGGCGAGTTAACACCGCAATTAGAGCAGCGCTTAAGTGACATTTACGATGCAATGTCAAAAAGCAATCATAAAAACATGTACAAAGTTTTCTGGATGGCAGCTATGTCACCCGAATTTCAAATTCAGGAGTAATGATGATGAAATTATCGAGACGTCGATTTTTACAACACAGTGCCCTGATGACAGGGGCAAGTACGCTGCCAATGGCGTTTACGCTCAGTAATAAAGCCTATGCAGCAACAGACTATAAAGCGCTTGTTTGCGTATTCCTACGTGGTGGTAATGACTCTTTCAACATGGTGATGGCGGGTGATGATGATATGTACGGCAGGTATGCTGCCCGTCGCCCTAATATCGCAATAGACAAAGCCAACCTGCTGATGACAGGAAAAACAGATAACAATGGCGTACCAATTGGTCTACACCCCAATATGCCAGGACTACAATCGCTGTTCCAAGAAGGCATGGCTGCTGGGCTCATCAATATTGGCCCCCTTGTCGGCCCAGCTGGCAGCGGTGCTCCCAACCCAACTGGATTATTCAACCATTCCAAACAGCAATATGCGTGGGAGAGCGCTTGGCATAATAATGATTATGCAGCCTTTGGCTGGGGGGGCTTGTTGATGGATCTACTTGCTCAAGGTGGTGTGATCCCTGAATTGGTATCGCTTGGCGGTAATAGCTGGCTATCAGGGGTTAATGTCAGTGATCTACGAACCAATACGCAGGGTTCTGTTGCAGGAGTTAACGCTTTCAATGATTCTTCAACACTCGAAAGCGAATATACTGAGATGGTTAATGAAGTGTATCTATCGCCATTTCATCAGCAGTATCTCAAACAGCATGAGGACTTCCTCACCCCCTATAACAACTTCCGCTCACTGATTGAAGCAACACCGCTCGACCCTACCATCAGTCGTAACAGCTCACTTGGCGCGCAGCTATCGGCGGTTAAACGCATCATTGATGCATCAATAGCATCGGGCAGTGTTGGTCGTCAGGTGTTTATTGTTAACCAAGGCGGCTATGATACTCATTCCAACCAAGTACCACGGCATGAGTCTCTATATACTCAGCTCGATACGGCGTTAACCGAGTTTACTCGCGCCCTTGGTACCAACCAGCCCAATGTCACCGCTTTTACCATGTCAGATTTTGGTCGTACCATGTACAACAACAGTAACGACGGTACGGATCATGGCTGGGGAAGTAATCAACTCGTCGTGGGTGGTGGTGTACTGGGTGGCTGCTACGGCGCTTATCCCGACTTCAATGTTGGCAGTACTGACGATAATGGTAAAGGGAGACTCATTCCAACCTTAGCGCACGAACAAATGGCTGCTACATTAGCGACATGGTTTGGTGTCAGTAATACTGGGGTAGAAACGGTATTTCCTACGACATCTGCCAACTTTAGCACTATGAACCTAGGGTTTATGGGGTAAAGTTACACAACTAAGTTAATGAAAATAATAAAAGCGCGGTGTGTAAATCACACCGCGCTTCTCTTTTAATTAGCGTCTCTCTGGTAGATAACACTGGCAATAACCACAGTAAGAGGCACTGTCATGATCAATCCGATGCTGCCCGCAAGACCATGGATCATCGCCAGTGATAACGCGGGGATATTCATAAACTGCATCAACGGCATTTGAAAACCCCAGACCATCATGATGGTAGTGAGTGCACTGCCAACAAAAGCCAATACTAAGGTATTCGTCATTGTGCCTAAAATATCGCGCCCAATTCGAACCGTTGCCAGCAAGCGATCTTTCTCAGACTGCTCGGGTGATGCTTCACGTAGCTCATGGTAAGACGAGACCATTGAGATCGCGACATCCATAACTGCCCCCAAAGCCGATATCATAATGGCAACAAACAATAACCAGCGAACCTGTATCTGCCCTTGCCCGCCTAGATAAAGTAAGTCTTCACCTTTATCAAGGTATAAGCCATTTAACTGCGCCATTTCACCAAAGATTTGCGCCATCACGCCTGCAACAATAACCCCCGCAAGCGTTCCTAACATCGCAACCAATGATTTTTTGTTATAGCCCGCAACAAGCAAGAAGTTCACAATGATCTTAATTGCCATTAGCCCAATAGTCACCAACACTGGGTTCATTCCCGCAAACAATGCCGGTATCAGCACACCGACCAGCAATGCTCCGGTAAAGTACAGTGACACAACAGAGTTAATGCCTTGAATACCCGCGAGCAAAACCGTTAAAGCTACGATAATCCCTATCATCCAATACACAGCTGATGAACGGTCATGGTTAAATGGCCAGTAGATTGTACGACCCGCCTGCTCGCGGATCAGCATAATAAATCTATCACCTTCTTGGACATAGACATTATGTAACCGGCTTAACTGGTTCTCGACTTCAACTTGCTTTCCTTGTTCATCGCCATCGAGCAATTCGACCATTAACCGCTGGCGGCCTGTCTTAATTGAAGGTACTAAATGATCGGATTGAGTACTCTCAGTTAAAACCTCTAGAACTTCTGCTTTTACAAATACTTGGTTACTGTATGCCGCTGGGCGAAAAGTTTCACTAACTGAAGGCGAAAACCACAAAATAGCCGTTGAAATTAAAAAGATAACAACAGGGAAAATTAATCGTTTCAACAT
>NZ_JAKJSJ010000065.1:0-37566 GCF_050336715.1 Photobacterium makurazakiensis | reverse complement strand
GTGTATATATTTCTCTTCTCCATTATCTATACAAGTTTTTTAGACACTTATGCCTAGTAGGTATTGGTGTGCTAATGAAAATAGAGAAGGAGTTAAGTTGGCTATGTCTATATATGAGCCGGAACAGGCCGCAAAATTTTTATATCGTGCAACCTTTGGTCCTAAAAAAGGGGATGTGGAAGCGTTCCTCGAAATGGGCGTTGAATCTTGGTTGGATGATCAGTTTACCCGTAATCGACGTAAACACCGCCCGCTTGCGGAGTCGTTTGCGAATGCCAGTGGTGATACGCTAAACGAAAATGCACGATTAAGTGCTTGGTGGGATCGAAGCCTGAATGCTGGCGATCAATTAAGACAGCGTGTAGCGTTTGCATTAAGCCAAGTATTAGTTGTATCAAACAGTGGTGGACCAAATTCCGAAGGTTTAGTTGAATACTATGACTTGCTGTTAAAACACGCTTTTGGAAATTACCGAGATTTGCTTGAAGCGGTTACACTAAGCCCTGCAATGGGGAAATATTTAACGTTGGAAGGTAGCCGCAAGGCCGATCCGGTTAAAAACACTTTTCCTGATGAAAACTATGCTCGCGAAGTGATGCAGCTCTTTAGCCTTGGGCTGTGGAAGCTGAATAGTAATGGTCAAGCAGCCTTAACACCAGAAGGCGATCGAATTCCTACTTATAGCCAAAAAGATGTTGAAGAGTTGGCAAAAGTACTTACCGGTTGGCGACGTGAGACCTATTTAAAGCCAATGTATGCCGATGATAATCGTCATGACTTTAGTGAGAAAACCGTTCTTGGTCAGGTATTCCCTGAAGGCCAAACACCAGAGCAAGATCTATCACAAGCGATTGACTTGCTTGCGAATCATAACAATACTGCGGTGTTTATCTCAACACTGCTGATTAAGCGATTGACTGTCAGTAACCCACGACGCAGTTATATTAAACGTGTTGTCGATGTCTTTAAGGATAACGGGCAAGGTGTTAGGGGCGATTTACAAGCCGTGATTACTGCCATCTTGCTTGATGATGATGTCTTGAATGGTAAGGCCATGGCTGATCATCAAAGTAATGGTTCGAATAGCCGCAACTTCGGCAAAGTAAAAGAGCCTTTAGTTGCAATGGCAAACTTATGCCGTGCGCTGAATGTAAAAAGTAATGACCCAAAGCGTTGGTGGGATTTTGCCGCAACACAGAGTAACTATGGTCAAGCACCGCTAAGAGCATCGAGTGTTTTTAACTTTTACGAGCCTGACTATTCACCGAAAGGTGAAATTAATGATAAAGGCTTGGTTGCACCAGAATTTGCTATTTTATCGATGGATGTTGTTCGGCGTATTTCTAACCGTATGTGGGTGGCTATTTATTCACATGATTCGACTGATCAAAAGAAATGGTCGTGGAACCGATCTGAGTTTGAAAGAAACATTAATAACCCAGACGCGTACGTAGCCTTACTTAATACCCGTTTATTTGGTGGTTTAATGTCGTCAGAGTTATCTCAATTCTTATATGACATGTTGCTTGAGCTTACCGCTGAAAATCGTACCGATGATCGAAAAATTGAAAGCACCTTGTTTGCTGTTCAGTGTTCACCAGAATTCCGTTGTCAGGAGTAACCAATGAAAATTACTAGAAGAAACTTTTTGAAATCGACAGCGGCATTGAGTGCGACATCGGTAGCGCCAGCATTAACAGGGTTGAGTTCAGCACAAGCCGCAGAAGGTGATTACAAGGCGTTAGTCTGTATTTTCCTTTTCGGTGGCAATGATGCTTACAACATGGTGATCCCTGATGATGATACGACGTATGGCGATTATTTAGCGGCAAGGCCTGGGCTTGCCATTGAGCGGGGATCGATTGTCCCTTTGGGTATTAAGACGGATAATGGTGTTCCTCTAGGTCTTCATCCTGCAATGCAAAGTTTAGAAACGATCTTTGCACAAGATAAAGGCGCGACTGTCATTGTAAACTCAGGTCAATTAGTTGAACCCATTATTGGCCGCTCTGCACAAAATCCTAAAGTACCAGACTTTCTCATGGCGCATAACTTACAGCAAACCATGTGGCAATCTGGTGCTGAGGAAATGGACGATAAATTCGGTTGGGCTGGTCGAATGGTTAAGGATATGCACTTATCAGGTCAGTTGTCGCCATTAATGTCGTTAAATGGTGAGCAGAAGTGGTTACGAACCACCAACCTTGAGCAGTTGGTTTTAACCAGTGACGGAGCTGGAAGCTACAGTGGCTTGAACCAAGCAGAACGCGTGGGAGCGATGCGCCGTCATTTTGAAGAGAAGTTTGCCAATCTCTATGCCGATAATTACTCGCTGACTATGGCTAACCGTTATCACGAGAACGATTCACTGGAAGAAGCCTTAGCTAATATCGGTGATCTAAATGGCTTCCCAGAAACGTCACTTGGAAAAATGCTGCACACCACGGCTAAATTAATTAAAGCGCGTGATAGTGAAACTATGAAACATGGTCGCCAAGTCTTTTTCTTAGGGTTGGGTGGCTTTGATACTCATAAAGATCAGGCTGACAAACATGCTGCATTGCTGGGTGAAGTGAGTGATGCAATCGCTGCGTTTTACACTGAAATGAAGGCGCAAGATTTATCAGAAAATGTCACTACATTCACCATGTCTGATTTTGGTCGTCGTGTAATGGCGAACGATTCAGGTACTGATCATGGTTGGGCTGGACATCAATTGATTGTAGGTGGTGCGGTGAATGGCGGTCGTGCATATGGAAATTGGCCAGACTTGAAGCCAGGTAGTGAGTATGACTATAACAACGGCCGATTAATTCCTGAAATAGCGGCAGACCAAGTTAATGCAACATTGGCCTCTTGGTTTGGTTATGACGGGTCATTAACGGGCTTATTCGAGTCACTTGAAAAGTTTGACGAACACAACTTAGGTTTTATGAAATAGGTGAGATAGCCCGTAGTCATTACTTACTATGTTTATAGTTTGTCTAATTCAATAGGTTGACGGTTTTTAGTAAGCCAGTAACGCAAGTTGCTGGCTTTTTTATGCGTCAATAACATTTAAGTTTCAGCGTACAGTTAAATCTTAAGTTGAAAAATGTAAGAATATTTAATCTGCCGCCTCCGTTCCACTGAAATCCTTCCAATTGATAAATTGACCTTATCTGAACATTGCTTTCTATTCGCGGTGTAAATTCCTCGTATCAGCAAGCTCAAAAATGTTGTGCTGACATATAAATAATTAGAATGAAGAGGAATAGCAGTGGTAAATACCATTAATGATCCGGTGCAGGCTGCCAAGTTTCTGTACCGAGCCACATTTGGCCCAAAGCATGGGGATATTGAAGCGCTACTTAATTATGAGGGCGGTATTGATGCTTGGTTTGATGATCAGTTCGAACGTCATAATCGATTACATTTACCACTTGCAGAGCAAGTAGCAGCGGCGACGAATGAGCCATTGAATGAAGGTGCTCGAATGAGTGCTTGGTGGGAAAGAACACTAACGTCTGGTGATCAGCTGCGCCAACGTGTGGCTTATGCACTTAGCCAAGTCTTAGTGGTTTCAGTTAATGGTGGTCCGGGTGGTGAAGGTCTTGCGTCTTACTATGATGTGCTAGTGAGGAACGCCTTTTCCAGATTTGATGAATTGTTAAAAGCGGTCACTTTGCATCCGGCAATGGGGCAATTTCTGACCCTAGCAGGAAGCCGCGCCCATAATGAGCAGAATAATACTTTCCCAGATGAAAACTATGCCCGTGAAGTCATGCAGTTGTTTTCTATAGGCTTATGGGAGCTGAATATAAATGGGCAACCAGCTCTGGATGGTGGGAAGCAAAAGCCCGCTTATACACAGAAAGATGTTGAAGAATTAGCACGTGTATTAACAGGCTGGCGTAAAGACAAAGATAGCGATGGGAAAGACAGCAACACCAAGCCAATGGTGAATAACAGCGATTGGCATGACGACGGTAGTAAAACAGTATTAAATGTAGAATTCCCTGCAGGTCAGTCAGCAGAGAAAGATTTGGACTTGGCAATCAAGGTGTTATTTGAACACCCTAATACACCAGTATTTATCTCACGGCTTTTAATTCAGCGTCTGACTATCAGTAATCCGCGTCGTGATTACATAGAGCGGGTAGCTCGCGTCTTTATTGATGATGGCGCTGGCGTTCGTGGAAATATGCAGGCGGTGATTAAAGCCATTCTGTTAGATGAAGACCTTCTTGAAGGCCGTGCCATGGCTGATCACCAGAATTTTGGTTCTAATATTCGGAACTTCGGTAAGGTAAAAGAACCGGTTATTGCTATGACCAATTTTTGCCGTGCATTGAATGTAAAAAGCAATGATTCTCGCCGCTGGTGGGACTTTCCTGGATTGCAACATAACTTCGGTCAAGCCCCGCTTCAGGCTTCAAGTGTATTTAACTTCTATGAACCTGATTATGCACCTAAAGGTGAGATTGCTAATAAGGAGTTAACCGCACCAGAGTTCAATATTCACACTATGGACTCCATGCGTCGAATTTCCAATGCGATGTGGGGGCTTATTCTCAGTCACCGTTACGAAGAAGAAAGGCGTTGGACTTGGGATAGAGGCCCATTAGAGAATCGGGTTGATAAACCTGAAGAGTATATGGAGTGGATCAATGAGAGGATCTTTTTCGGCTTAATGTCAGATGATCTTCATCACTACATCGAAAGCTTATTGATTGATATGACTAACCAAAATATTGGTGCCGATAGAAGAACGTTCGCCACCTTGTTTGCTATTCAATGTTCACCTGATTTCCGTTGCCAGGAGTAAGCCATGAAGATGTCACGTCGCCACTTTTTAAAAAGCTCTACTGCACTTGGCGCATTATCAGCAGTACCGGGTCTATCATTGAGCAAACAAGCTGTTGCTGGTGATGACGGGTTTAAAGCCCTCGTTTGTATTTTCTTATTTGGTGGCAATGACGCCTATAACATGGTGGTACCTGTTGATGCCGATCTCCATGAAGTTTACAGAAAAGCACGGCCAAGCCTTGCACTTGATAGAAATGATCTAGTGAATATCGATATTAAATCAGAAACTGGAGATAATAGTCCTGCAGTTAGCCTGGGTTTACACCCTGCAATGGCAAACCTCAAAGATATGTTTGAGGATGGCAATGCAACCGTTATTGTCAACTCAGGGCAATTGGTTGGTCCAATCATCGACCAAGTTAATCCACATCCTGTTCCTGATTTCCTCATGGCACATAATCTGCAGCAAACCATGTGGCAGTCGGGCGCGCTCAATATGGATGATAAACTAGGCTGGGCTGGGCGTATGGTTGAAAGCGTCTACATGTCTAATGATTTGTCGCCAATGATGTCATTGAATGGTGAACAAAAATGGCTGCGCAATGATGTATACGAGCAAATGGTGATGACTGGCGGTGGAGCTGGTAAATATAACGGGTTGGATCAAGATGAGCGCCGTTTGGCAATGGAATATCACTTTGACCGTCAGTTTAATAACCTTTTCAAAGATAATTATGCTGACGTGATGTCGAGCAGATACTATCAAAATGAAAGGCTCGCTGATTTACTGGGTGAAGAAGATGATGACACGGTTCGAAGCTCTTTAAGCGAACAGCTGCATACCACTGCTAAGTTAATCGAGAAGCATGCAGAGATGGGGCACCATAGGCAAGTGTACTTTGTTGGATTAGGCGGTTTTGATACTCACCATAACCAGAAAAATGCACATCATGCATTGCTGGAGCAACTTGCTGATGCTATGGCTGATTTCTATCAAGAACTGAAAGATATCAACATGCTGAACAATGTGACTACCTTTACCATGTCAGACTTTGGTCGCCGCCTAATGGCTAATGATACGGGTACTGATCATGGTTGGGCTGGTCATCAGTTGGTGATGGGTGGTGCGGTTAATGGTGGTAAAGCTTATGGTGAGTGGCCGGATTTAACTCCGGGTAGTAAGTTTGATTACAATAATGGTCGCCTTATTCCGGGGATTGCTGCCGACCAGGTCAATGCGACACTGGCTAAGTGGTTCGATGATTACCTTGATGTAGAAAAGCTGTTTCCATCTTTGGAGCCTTTCCCACAAAAGACCATTCCATTCCTTTAATTCAATGAAATCAATCAGCCGAGGACTTTCTCGGCTGATTTGTTATTTCGCGGTTAAAGTCAGCCACGTGCCTAACTATTTGCCTCTATATCACTAGAGTGAACACGAGCAAGCACAGTGTTATGAATTACTCGCTTTCTATTGTTTCAGTATGGCTGCAAGCCGTTTGGATAGACATCTGAGTGTTAGGCGATAATCACCCCGATACTGAGCAAGGCCATAATCATCAGTGTCAGGATACCAATTAGCGGGCCAATAAAACGGAGCCAAGATGAGTAGGCAACGCGCCCGATGGCAAGGCCACCCATCACAACGCCAGATGTTGGTGTGACAAGGTTAGGAAGCCCTGATGCAGATTGGAAAGCGGTGACGACTAACTCTCGGCTGACCCCAGCAAAATCAGCCAGAGGGGCCAATACAGGCATTGAAAGTACAGCCAGACCTGATGATGAAGGGACAACAAGGCAAAGCACGGCCTCGACCCAGTAGATTGCATTGATAAACGCGACTTCGTTTAATCCGCCCAGTAGGCCTTCCGCGTAGTTCAGGATTGTGTGCGTGATATTACCGTTATCCATGACAACGACTAAGCCGCGGGCAATGGCAATGATAAGGGCAACACCAAGTAGATCTCTGGCGCCATTGACAAAACTGTCGGTGATTTCCGCTTCAGATAAACGGCCAACAAAACCGACTAAGATACTTGAGCCAATAAACAGAGCGGAAAGTTCTGCCATCCACCAATCTGCTGCGGATACACCCCACATCATAACGACAAATGTCAGGGCGAAAATGGCTAACACCGCTTTACGGGTATTGGATAGTTCGGGCGTCTCTTTCTGTTTGCCATGAAGGAAATGGTTCAGGTTTTCGTCATGCTGGTGGGCAACAATAGAGCGTGAGGGATCTTGCTTAACGCGTTCGGCGTATCGCATGACATAAAAGACACAGAGCAGCCAACCAAGGATGAGGATCACGGCCCGAAGCGCAAACCCTTCCATAAAGTTGATTTCGGCAGCATTGGAAGCGATAACAGTGGCAAAAGGGTTAATGGTCGAGCCTAGGCAACCGATGCCTGCTCCCACCATAATAATGGCGACACCAACGATGCTGTCATAGCCTGCTGCAATCATTACTGGAATCAGCAAGGCATAGAAGGGAATTGTTTCTTCGGCCATACCATAAACAGTACCGCCCAGAGCGAAAAGCCCCATGAGGATTGGGATCATCCACTTTTCCCGACCAGCAAGACGCTTCATTGTCCCTGCGATACCCGCATCAATGGCGCCAGTTTCGGTTACGACCGCCAGAAAGCCACCGATAACTAATACGAATATGGCGACATCAACGGCCCGGGCAACATAGTCTGATGGGTCGTAAAAACCTTGAATAGGGGCCATCAAAATATCAATGATACCTTGAGGGTTGGCCTCGACAGTTTGGTACGAGCCAACAACCGGAACCAGCTTGCCCAGTGTCTCGTTGAGCTCCATCTGGTATTGACCTGCCGGGATCATCCAAGTGAGCAGTGCCATGAGCACCGTAAGCAGCATTAAGATTGTATAGGCAGAAGGAAATTTTAATTTACTCATTGTTTCGTCCTTTATGGGGCCGAGGCCCCATATTTGTCAATTGCGCTTGGCTTACGCTACAAAGTCCATGATTTCGTGGGCTGTAAGGTTATCAAGTCCCATTTTTTTCAATGTTCTACCTGTGGTGAAATAGTCCGTGTCGTTATAGGCGTTATCAATGTGCAGGCATGCCGTGATCATTGGTGTATCGATCCCGGTAAGTTGGCCAAGTTCAAAGCAAGGCACCAATAAGTAAGCAGCATCTTCTGTGATATAGCGATTACTCGCTGAATTTGGTGCGCTATTAAGTTTGCCGTGCGTTTCAGAAGTTCGGTTGGCTTCATAAACGGTTTTACAATCCATACTGTAAAGTGCATTCATTGCATCCAGCTCCGGTTTTAACAACAGGTTTAGTTGTTTTCCGATAGCTAGGCGTTCATTTTCCATTACCGCCGCGGCTTTGGCGGTTGAAACAGAGCAGCAGTCCTTGTAGTAGTTGAATTGGCCATCAAAGTTTTCCAGTAGACCCATATTCAGTGTTGTGAGCAGCGGGTGGCCACCGAAGTTAATGTTCTCCAATCCCGCTTCAATGACGTTACTGAGTGCGGTGAGGGGAAGTGGCATTACAGCTTGAAGGGCATCGATAGCCATTTGTGTGTGCTTGGCTGGGAAGGCTGCAACGGGCAGGAACTCTTTCATACCCAATATCGCCAACTGGGCAGGCCCGACAATACGGGTAGCCCAAGGGATTGAGATAGCATCGACAAAGGTAATATCAAGTTCGCCATAACCTTTTTCGTGCTTGATTTTATTGAGCACCAACGAGCCGTAATTCCCTGGCATCAGCATGACGATTTGACCATCACGAAGATGAGGTAGCATTTCGATAAACAAAGGCTCTTGGGCAAACGAGGGAACCGGAAGCACCACAATATTGGCATAAGCAAGGGTTTCTTTCAGGTCTCGGCTGATCTTGTCGATAGGATGAAAACCGGAGAAAGTGAGCGCTACATCATTGAAGTGGCTAAGGGCTTCGATACCACCGCGTTGTTCAATATCTTTCAGGGGTTGATCAAAGCCCGGGCTGCCATAAAGGCAGACATCAGCCCCTTGTTTGGTAAAGTGATAAGCAGCTGTTAATCCGGCATTTCCCGAGCCAATGATAGAGACACGATTTGTCATGATTATTCCTTTTAATGTGTGTCGTTGTTTTAGCTACAGTAAGGAATTATCGTGTTTTATCGCCAATGCCAAAGGAACAAACAGCCATGCAAAAAAGTAATGCTATAAAAACCGGATGATATTATCGTTATGATTTTTAAAGATTAAAATTCATCATTTCCCGAGGAGACACATTCAAGCTAAGTGTGATGTGATCCCACTGCTACCCATCGAGATCTCTCATTGGGCCTATTTTCAACTGCACATCTAGATCGTCGGCCAATAGCATAAACTGTTCGATGAAGTGCTCGGCATGGCGGTGAATGGGTTTGAGCGCTGGGTAAAGAATGTCAAATTCAAACGATAGGTTAAAGACGAGCGGTCGCATGACAACGCGCGGATGCTCACTTTCAATCACCGCGGTAAACGGGTCGGTGATCGCAATACCAATTCCTTCTTTAACGAGAGCGGCTGCAGTGCTGGCGAGTGACACTTCGATATGCTCGATAGTCGATAGGTTGTAGCGTCTTAGTAACGCATCTATTTGCCGTTGGGTGGCGTCTTTTTCATGGCGGATCAATACTTGATCCGCAATATCATAGATGTCGATGGCTTTGCGTTTTGCTAGTGGCGATTTGGTTGGGACTAGGCATACACACTCACATTCGACACGCTGGGCTTTCACCCCAGCCACGATGTCATCAACAAAGGCAAACCCGATATCGGCAGTTTGGCTTTGCACCCGACGTACGACGTCTTCTGAGCGATAGGTTTTGAAACCCAGCTTTAGTTTTGGCGTTTGGTTTAGAAAGGTTGCTACGACACGTGGTAAAAAAGCATTGGAGAGTAGGGGCATGGCTGCAATATTCAGGCTACCAAAGTGACTTGAACGAATAGAGTGAGCCACTTGATCTAAACCGGCGACGGCATCGAATACTTTGGCGACTTCAAGATAAAATGCTTCACCCTCGTCGCTGAGTTCTAGGCGGTTGCCTTTGCGAATAAATAATTTAAACCCTAGCCGTGATTCTAAGCTGGATAATAAGCGGCTTACAGCGGGCTGGCTGAGATGAAGTCGCTCGGCAGCAGCGGTAACAGTTTGGCATTCAATGACGGCTTTAAAAGCATTTAGTTGGCTGAGTTTCATGATAGTGCAGGATAGTTCGAGTTTGGGCTACGCTAGCAAAATCATGAGGCTATTTCTTTGAACTAGCGTTGAAAATCAGGGGGACACAGAACAGTTGCTGAAAATGACAGCAGCACCATAACAGTTATTCACCGTAGGCGGTTTTGTCTTGCATTGTGCGAATGAGTGCTGCCTGCTAATTTTATGGCCGTGCTTTTAGGAACTGTTTGCGTCCCTGCAAACAGTTGTTTCATAAAGGAATGAAAGCGGCTAGTTGTTTAATATTATTTTGTTGTCTAAGAACTATTTTTGGTTCAGGAACTCAAGGATAACAGAGCTTAATGCCACCGTACCTGCAGGCACAGAGCCAGGATCCATGACAATGTTCGGGTTATGATTCAGATATTTAGGCAACTGGCCATTTTCGACAAAATTGCTCCACGTCTCGTTACTTGCTGCTCCAACCTCGACAAATACAACAGGGACTTCTGGGTATGGGCTAGTAAGCATGTGGAAATCTTCCGACCCCATAACGGGAGGAAATCCGTTATATACATTGTCATCACCTAGCGCGGCAACAAGGGCTTGTTTGGCCTGTTCAGTTTGCGCTAGCGGATTGATAACCGGTGTCGAATAGCCATTCATCTGATAGCGAGGCATGCGATCTTCGGGGACACCGTACATCTTAGCAATGTTATCTGTCACATCTTTGATCCCCTCGATCATCGCGGTACGTTCAGCTTCACGATACCAACGTAAATTGACTTTTAACTCGGCTGAATCAGGGATGATGTTGGCTTCATCACCCGAATTGAGCGCTCCGACCGTCAGTACTGCTGGCTCAATCTGATCAAGTTTACGCGAGACGATGGTTTGATAGCCCATCACTGCCATCGAAGACATGACAATGGGGTCAATAGCGCCATGTGGTGTTGAACCGTGTCCGCCCACACCGTAAATCGTGACATCAATTTGGTCTGTACCTGCCATACGACGACCGTCAGAAATAGCAGCCGATCCGGCTGGTAAAACTGGGTGGGTGTGGCCCGCAATCAAAATGTCGGGCTTTGGAATGAGTTCATACAGGCCATCTTGCACCATCGCCGTTGCACCTTGAATGAGTTCTTCCGCAGGTTGAGCGACAAGAACAAGGGTGCCTTGCCAGTCATCTTTTCGCTCGGCCAGCTGTTTTGCAATTCCAATCAACCAGGTTGTGTGTACGTCATGGCCACAAGCATGCATAGCCCACACATCGTTTCCAAAGCGATCTTTGGATGGCTTTGTTGGTTTATACGAAAGGGTTGTCTCTTCCTTTATTGGTAATGCATCCATATCCGCACGAAACATGACGGTTGGCCCTTCACCATTTTTCAGCACGGCCGCAACACCTGTGCGGGCGATTCCTTCATGGACTTTGAAACCAAGTTGTTGCAGCTCATCTGCCACAATCTTAGCCGTTTCGAATTCCATAAATCCAATCTCTGGATTGGCATGAATGTGCTCAAAGATAGAGATCAGGCGCTCTTTATCTGCGCCAACGGTGTCGAGTAGGGTCTCTTGAGTTGCGCTAGCAAAAGGTGATATTGAACTAAAACAGATTGCTAGAGTGAGTAGTGTTTTTTTCATTGCCTTCTCCACGTTTCTTTTTCCGATAATCATGTATGATTTTTATCAGGCAATAAAATCGATAACCGGGGACTTAATCCACGCATGAATTTTAGCTTTCAGCAAATTACGGCATTTGTTTGCGTTGCACAAACAGGGAATTTTAGTCGAGCGGCAAGACAGCTAAACAAAGATCGCTCAACGGTCAGTCAGATAATACGAAACCTTGAAATTGATTTGGGTTATGAGCTATTCGATCGCACAGGAAAATTCCCAGAGCTAACGGAAAAAGGGCAGAATCTGTTACCTTATGCACATCGGCTTGTTCTCGAATCCAATTCATTTGCGAGCATAGCCACTACGCAATACGATGACGCTGAAACAGAAATTAATGTTGGCCTGTCTCAGCTAATTCCAGCTGATATTATCTCTTATGCGATGCAGCAATTCAGTCTCGCTTACTCCCACACAGTGGTACATTGGCATTCATGTACTAAGAGTGAAGTGAAAACAGGCTTGCTCGACAAGCGGCTCGATCTAGGATTAGTTTTGGTTCCTGATGCCAGTAGCCATAGCTCAATTTACCCGATACATTTTATGAACATGCCTATGTCCGCTGTTTGCTCTGTGTCGGCCAACATTCCAGTATCAATATCCGTGAAAGATCTCGTCAATTACCGCCAATTAGTCAGCACCGATCTCACCCAGCCAGTATTACGTGAACTGTATTGTGTTGGTCGACATATTGATCAAATGTCCAATACCTACTTGCTAATTAGCATGTTACAAAGCATTGACTGCTGGAGCATGCTTCCACAGAGAACCGTCGAGCCGCTAGTCGAACAAAACATCTTAAGGCACATTACGATCGAAGAGAGCTGCGATACATTGGCTATTCCAGTATCCCTGTGGTCTATGCCTCAAGTCACTGAAACGCCTGCAAGGCAATATTTGATAGAACAGCTCATACAGGCTGCTCAGCATTGATAGGGGATTGATGAGCGGTATAAAGTGCCGTATAGCCCATGAATGCTGTTGTCTATATTCGCTTTAGAGGCTAAATACCCAGGAGCCATTAAAATAGTCTTTGACGATTTGGCTGATCCTGAATCGGCGATAAGTATGGAACAGCAAGACGCATAAACAGATAGATGATGCGTCTTGCTTATTCAATGTAAGTCAATTATCCAAATAGCAGTAATGCGGTAGGAATCGCCAGCATTAAGCTTAGGAAGGTTCGTACAAACCATATAAGGACAAGCTGTAACACACTCAGCGGGATTTTAGTTGCTAGAATGCAAGGAATGGACGCCGAGAAAAACAGAATAGATGACACACAAACCACACCAGCGGAGAATCGTGCCACAATATCTGCATCTTTCATCAGCAGGGCTGGCAAAAACATTTCCGCTAACCCTGCAGCACTTGCTCTAGCAAGCTGCATCCCTTCTTCTAACCCCCATAGCATTGTGACGGGGTAGAACAGGTACCCGAGCCAATCAAATATTGGAGTATATTTCGCTGCCAACAAACCTATCACACCTACAGACATAATTGATGGCAAGATGCTGATGGTCATGACTAATCCATCTTTGAAGTTATCCAATATATTTCTGCCGATAGGCGGCGCTTTTTCTGCTACCGAAAGGCCGTTTTCAATCGCCACTTTCAGCCGGCTTCCTTCTATTGCCGTTGGCTCTCTGTGTTGGGCTTCGTTATTGATACGTGAAAGAGGAGGTAGTCGAACCGTGATTGCTGTGACAATAAAAGTGATAAGAAGGGTTAGCCAGAAATATTGGTTCCAGACTGGCATCAGATCTAAGGTTTTGGCAACAATGATCATAAAGGTAGCTGAAACGGTAGAAAAACCAGTCGCGATAATAGCTGCTTCGCGAGCACTATAGTGGCCAGCAACATACACACGATTTGTTATCAAAAGACCAATGGAATAGCTACCTACAAACGAAGCAACGGCATCGATGGCACTTCTTCCGGGGGTTTTCCACACCGGTTGCATCAGTTTCTGTAACAAAATACCTACCGTCTCTAATAAGCCGTAGCTGACTAAGAAGGCTAGAAAAACAGAACCGACAGGGACTATCAAGCCAACAGATATAACGAGCTTATTGAACAAAAAGGGGAGCATATCTGGTTCTTGTAAAATTGCCGGACCCGATTTAGTGACTGCAAATATAGAAGCAATAACACCCAGCCATTTAAGCAGTAAAAATACTTTTTCCGTCGTGTTGTCCCGCCACTTTCCCGTCACTATAGGATAGATTGCCCCTGCAACTATCATAGTGACTGCATACCATGCAGCGCCACTACCGAGGCTCGTTTTGAGGTAGGTAACAATGTGGTCTAGTGGGATACTTTGTTTGTCGTTAAAGGTGATTGGTATAAAAAAGATAAAGATCCCGATACTACTTAACCCCAATAGCCTAAGCCAATGATGGGTATCAGAGGGGGTAGATTCACTAATTTGATTCATAGCACTCTCCTTGTGTAATTGACAATAATGTATATACAAAAGAGGGCTGCAGTAAGTTAAATTGTGGTGTAAGTGTGATCAAGGTGTTAACTGTGTTATCAAAGTGAGATCTTTAGCCTATTTATTAACCATGAATTAGGTGGCTAGATATATACAATTACAGGAAGCACCAGTGTTATTCGCTATGAACCTTGGCTTCCTTATCGAATATGTTTATGAGGGGATACTTCGACAGAGTAGCGTTTTGGGGTAATACCAAACTCTTTCCGGAATGTGGCAATGAAAGCACTTTCACTTGAAAAGCCGACTTCCAGTGCTGTTTGGCTAACGGACTGGCCAGTCGCTAACTTTTCTAAAGCGACAGAGAGCCGTATTTGGGTTCGCCAATACCTAAATGGCTGGTTGATATCTTGCTGGAAGCGCCTTCTCAGGGTTCTACTACTGGTACAGAGAAACTCGGCCCATTCCTCGAATGTCTTATCATTTTGCGGATTGGCTAGTAGCTCTTTTTCAATCCACCGGATACCGGCATCGCTTGGTCGAGGTAGGGATAGCTGCAAGCCGTGGACAATGTCGATCTGATCGAGCAACACTTCCATTAGTCTTTCTTCAGCGCTGCCTTCGCAGTAGCTTTGATTAATCTTAACCGCATGTCTCAGCATTTCTCTGAGCATGGGAGTTACCGTCACAAGGCTCAGTGAATCGGTTTCTTTATTTCGCATAAAGAGACTGCGCATTTCTACTTTGCCATTCATTTTCACCTTGTGTGAGACACCAGCAGGAATAAGAAGAGCCTGTCGTGGTGTCAGCACTGCAGCGGCATTATCTGTTCTTACTGTGATCACCCCGGTAGACGGGTAGAGGAGTTGGACATATTCATGCTTATGCCAATCCAACAAATAGTTGTTGGAGTAATCCCACATAAGGGCAACAACGTCTTTATTTAACGCTTTGATAAACGCTTCTCTTCGCTCATGTTCTTCAGGTGATACGTTATCAACCCCCTCAAATTTTTGTTCCATTCCGCTACCCGCATTTTGGTGATGATAATCACTATTTCTCTTGTCTGTCCGCTCAGCAACATATTTGGGCACGGAACGTAGTATCACGCTCCCACCATTGTTTATACATTCTGCACATATAAAGACTTTTAGCTTGATTCCAATTATTGGGGTTAAGCGCGCGAATATATTTGACTTCAATCAAAAACTTAATGGTAAAAAGCCGTGAGCAAGAAACATGATTTAAATCCCACGCTAAGTAGGCGCTCTCTAATGAAAAACAGTGCCGTATTAGGCGGTTTGGGGGCAATAGCAGGAGGGATAACTTTACCCTTTTACAGTGTTGCCAACGACAAGGAGGAGAGTTCTCCCCATCACCCTACTAAGACTGTTTGGAGTAGTTGCATGGTGAATTGCCAATGCCGCTGTCCTTTGAAATACCATGTTGAAGACGGAGTTATTGTCCGATCTGAAACGGATGATCAAGGCACTGATGACTATGGAGACCATCAGGTGAGAGCCTGTTTGAGAGGTCGTTCAAGCCGGAAGCGTATATATAACGTAGATAGGCTGAAATACCCAATGAAACGTATTGGTGAACGAGGTGAGGGTCGTTTCAAGCGAATTTCGTGGGAAGAAGCCTTAGACACTATCGCCGAAAAGTTGGTTGAGGTTAAGGAGAACTATGGCAACGAGGCGATTTATATTAACCGTGCGACTGGCTTGATGGGAGCCACATTGGCATCCTCTTCGCCACCGGCCACATCACAGTTCGCACGCCTGATGAACCTTTGGGGCGGATGGCTTGATCATTATGGCACTTATAGTACTGCGCAAATAAGGACAGCTTTTCCTGCGATGTTTGGCCAACGTACCGGCAATGGCATCACCGATGTGCAGAATACTAACTTGTTAGTGATCTTTGGCCATAACCCGGCAGAGACCCGCACTAGTGGTGGTAGCGTTATGTACCACCTAGAGCAAGCAAGGCGAACCAGAAAGGTTCGTATGATCGTCATCGATCCGCGCTATACCGATACCTGCCTCACCAAAGAAGATGAATGGGTTCCTATCAGACCAGGAACCGACCCAGCTTTTATTGCTGGTATGGCACATGTGATGATCACGGAAGGTTTGGTCGATCAAGAATTTCTCGATACATACTGCATGGGCTACGACTCAAAAACATTACCAGATGGCGCTCCTGCTAATGCCGACTACAAATCTTACATCCTTGGTAAAGGGGATGACGGTATAGAAAAAACACCTAGATGGGCTGAAACCATTACGGGGATCCCTGCTGATAGGATCGTGAAACTAGCTAGAGAAATTGCCCAGGCAAAACCGGCATATATTACTCAGGGGTGGGGGCCACAGCGACAGGCTAATGGAGAGCAAAGCTGCCGTGCCATTGCTATGCTGGCCGTGTTGACCGGAAATGTTGGTATCAAGGGGGGGAACTCGGGCAATACTGAAAGTAACTTTCGGAGTGGCTACCCAGAGTTTCCGACCCTTACAAACCCGGTCAAAGCCCAAATATCCGTCTTTACCTGGATGCAGATGATCCAAGATGGCGTGAACATGACAGCAACAAAAGATGGCGTGCGTGGTAAAGAGAAACTCGGTGTCCCGCTTAAGTTTTTCTGGAACTATGCCGGTAATATCATCAGTAACCAGCACTCAGATATTAACAATACCTATAAGGTGCTCAAGGATGACACTCAGTGTGAAATGATTGTGGTTATTGAAAACCACATGACACCTAGCGCTAAGTTTGCCGATATCCTGTTGCCAGATGTAACCACGGCCGAGCGGGAAGATATCGCTGCGCCTGGTAACTCGGGAAATATGGATTACCGCATATACTGCAGCCAAGTGATTAAGCCGATGTTCGAATGTAAGAACATTTATGAAATTTGTACCGAGCTTGCCAAGCGCCTTGGGATAGAAAAGGAATATACCGAAGGTAAAACAGAGAGGCAGTGGCTTGAGCATATTCACAAGAATGCTGCGAAAACGATCCCCAATCTGCCTGATTTAAAGACTTTCCAGCAACAAGGGATCATTAAATTTCCGAATCCCGGCGAGCCACCAATTGCTTTTAAATCGTTCCGAGAGGATCCCGATGCCCATCCATTAGAAACGCCTTCAGGAAAAATTGAAATTTATTCGCAGGACATGGCAAAAGCGGCGGCGACGTGGGAGCTGCCAGAAGGGGATGTGATTAGGCCTTTACCTGAATATGTGAGGAACTATCGGGGTTTCGATGATCCTCTAGCAGAGAAATATCCACTGCAAATGGTCGGTTATCACACTAAATCACGTGTTCACTCTAGCTATGACAATGTCGATATCTTACGGGAAGCGTTGCCAGACAAAATCTGGATTAACCCTATTGATGCCAAAGCGAGGGGGATTCAGCACGACCAAGAGGTAGAAGTCTTTAACGATAAAGGCCGTCTATTGATCCCCGCCAAAGTCACGTCACGCATAATGCCGGGAGTCTGCGCCATTCCGGAAGGCTCCTGGTACCGACCGGATAAGTCAGGATTGGACCGTGGTGGCTGTATCAACGTTCTCACCTACTATGGAAGGCCATCACCTTATGCTAAAGGGAACCCTCAGCATACGAACTTGGTAGAAATTAAGGTATGGAGGGGCTAATAGATGAAAAATAAACAATACGGTTTCTATATTGATACCAGCAAGTGTACTGGGTGCAATACCTGCAGGATTGCGTGCAAGGATTTTTATGATTTAGACCTTGGTGTTAATTTTCGCCGTGTCAATGAATATGAAGGCGGTAATTGGGCGAAAACCGGTGACGGGTGGCACCCTGATATTTTTGCTTACTATGTGTCTATTTCTTGCAACCATTGCGAGAAGCCAGCATGTACCAAGGCGTGTCCTACCGGTGCGATGCACAAGCGCAAAGAAGATGGCCTAGTCGTGGTTGACCAGAATGTCTGTATCGGTTGCCGATATTGCGAGATGGCTTGCCCATACGGTGCGCCACAATTTGATGCCACCAAAAAAGTGATGAGTAAGTGTCATGGTTGTTTTGAGCGCATCCCATTAGGTCGAAAGCCTGTGTGTGTAGAGGCGTGTCCGATGCGGGCCATTGAGTTTGATACCGTTGAAAACTTAAGAGAAAAATATGGAAACTTAGCAGGCATTGCCCCACTGCCTTCGCCGGAGAAGACTAAGCCGTCACTTATAATTGGCTCGAACAGAAAGGCCAGACCTTGTGGTGATAATACAGGCAACTTACAAAACAAATTGGAGGTGTAGGGTGGAAGAATTATCTTTAGTTTTCTTTACGGTTCTTGCACAAGCCGCCGCCGGTACGGCCTTGATGCTGGCAGTATTAGGCTGTCATGCAGGTAACCATGATAGGCAGCAAATATTTCTACCGGGCTATATCAGTGTGCTTACCTTATTGGGTATTGCTGGGTTAGCTTCTTTAACCCACCTCGGGCAGCCACTACGGGCAATGAATGTGATATTTGGCCTTTTTCATGGTTCACCATTAAGTGTCGAGATCATCACCGTTTCATTATTCGGTGCGGCTATCACGTTGCTGATTGGTTTGAAACTTAAACAACATCCATTATCGACAAAGCCAATGATACCCATTATTGGCGCATTAAGCGGCATGCTGATGGTGTATGCCATCAGCCGTGTTTATAACATCCAGACAGTCGAGGCATGGTATCACGTAACAACACCGCTGCAGTTTTTTACTACGGCTGCTGTGCTAGGGGTGGGCACCGTCAGTTTGCTGACTGCATTTTATGACATAGAGAGTGTTTTGCTACGGATTATGTCTGTTGTTAGTTTAATTCTGGTATTTATCGTTATCGGCAGCCATCAGCAACACATTGGTACGCTGGAGAATATGGGGGATGTTGCGAGTACGCAATTTCTTATGTGGCTGAGGTATGGGCTGCTGGCGTGTGGGGGCTTCTTGTGGTTGTTCCCGATGCTGGCAAAGCTAAAAAGTGACACCGGCTATATAGCTTCCGGGGTCGTTATGATCTTGTTGTCCGAACTTGCGGGCAGGGCATATTTTTACGATTTGATCCAACAACGTGTCTTTTAGTACCGCTGCCAGTTGAGTAACTGGCAGCACCCCAAATATCCCATTGCATGGTAACATAATGGAAAACCTAGCTTTTATCTCAAGAATTATTGGCGCACTGTTTTTTTACTCTCCAGCAAGTGATGAAGTACAAAATATCGTTAAACGCAGTATGTATCATCTTGATTCAAATGATTATGAAGAGTTGCAAAGAGTGATCGGCTTATTTGCGACAACCAAAACTGATGAGCTTGATGGGGATTACTTAAGCCTATTTTCCGGGGTGGGTGAAATGCCAGCGCCACCGTGGGGCTCCGTATACCTTGGCCAAAATCGAGAGCTGTTTGACGAGTCGACGATGCGGTATCGCTCCTTTCTTCAGAGCAATAATTTACACATTGAAACAGGCCATTATGAACCTGATGATCATTTTGGCTTGATGCTGCTGGTTGTTTCTCAACTACTGGAAGAGCAAAATAGGGCATCAACGAAAGAACTACTTGAAAAGCACTTACTTATTTGGGCTTTTCATTACCTTATCCTTGTTAAGGAAAATGCCAAAACAGACTGTTATATATCATTGGCTGAGTTAGCCATTACTTGGTGTAAAACTTTGCAGGACGAACTTTTTGTTATTCCACAAGAAAGACATATTTATTTCCCAACAGAGAACACAAACAATGATCGCTGTAATTTTTGAAGTCCATGTATTCGAGGACAAAAAGGATGACTATATTGACATCGCCGCTTCAATTAAGCCGATGCTGGAGCAAATTGATGGGTTTATATCTGTTGAGCGGTTCAAAAGCCTCAGTGATGAATCCAAGATACTCTCATTATCATTTTGGCGTGATGAAGAGTCAGTAGCACGCTGGCGTAACCTCGCAGAACATAAAGAAGCGCAACGCCAAGGTAAGGAAGCGTTTTTTGACAAATTCAGGATCCGTGTTGCCAGTGTTGTGCGCGATTATGATTTTCATGCCAATCAAGAAAGTTAACTATTCTATCTGCTATAAAAAAGGATCTGACTTGGTCAGATCCTTTTTCGGTTTTGCTGATGATGAAAACTAATATGTTGGCTGGGAAGAAACTTATTCGGCCAAAGCCGCTTTCAATCGCTGGCAAGCCTCAAGTAAAGTTTCTCGCGGGCATCCTAGATTTAATCGGATAAACCCAGTGCCTTCAGTGCCAAATGCAATACCCATACTCGGAACGATCCCCGTATCGATAAGGCGTTTTTCCAGCGTTGTATCATCAATGCCCAATTGACGGCAGTCTACCCATGCCAAATAACCCGCCTGCGGTGGCAAGAACTTAAGCGTTGGCAATTCTTGCTCAATAAAAGTCGATAGGGTATCGATATTGCCCTGTAAGTACAGCTTCAGCGCATTAAGCCAATCGCTTGAAGTCTGATAAGCGGTAGTCGCCGCGCACATTGCCAAGCTGTTATACACATCCATACCATGGGCATCGAGCCTGCGGACAAACGCGGTTTTTACATCGGCATTAGGGATCATGAAGTTGGAGATCCGTAGCGACGACAGGCCAAATGTCTTACTCGCGGCAGTTGCGATGACAAGACGTTGCTGCAAATACTTTGGTAACGTTAGTGCCGAGTGGTACTGGTGCCCCGGCATTGCCAAGTCACCCCAGATCTCGTCGCTAAGCAGCCATACATCATAGCGTGCGCACAGTTCAGCAAGTGCCAATATTTCACTTTGCGACCACGCCTTACCCACAGGGTTATGCGGGTTACAGAAGATCATCACCTTACAGCCTTGTTTAAAGCACTGCTCAAGGTGGGCAAGATCCATCTGGTATTCACCGTTATCATTAATCAACGGGTTAGCAATAATTTCACGATCGTTCAGCTCGGTGATTTTACGGAAAGAGCCATAACCCGGAGTTTGCATCACCACCTGCTCGCCAGACTTGGTTAGCATTTGGATCAACATCGATAGGCCAGGCAGTACACCGTGTACTGTGGTGATCCAATCTTGATCTATATTGATCTCGTGTTGCTGCTGGTACCAATTGATGATCGCTTGGTAGTACTCATTGTTACGCTCGGCATAACCAAAAATACCATGCTCAATACGTTGGTTTAGGGCTTCCAGTACCGCTGGTGGGGCTTGGAAATCATAATCCGATACCCACATTGGAAGGCGCTCTTCGGAATCGAGCCCTAGTTTTTCGGTCATGAAATCCCATTTTAGAGAGCCGGTAGAGCGGCGATCATGAACGTGGTCGAAAGTTACTGTCATGGTGTTACCTTATTTCGCTTCAGCAACGGCTGAATGATTTTCTGCTTGTTGTTCTTTATTTGCAGGCGCTTTGGCGATACCAAAACCAGTGAAGCCGTAAATGATGGCGAAGATCACACCGGTATAACATTGGATAGCCCAAGGTAGGTAATCAAGAGTAGAGACTCCCAGCGTACCTGCCATGTAAACACCAGCCGCAGTCCAAGGCACTAGCGGTTCGATGATGGTGCCTGCATCTTCTATGGTTCGAGAGAGGTTTTTAGTATCGAGCCCCATTTTGCGGTAAGCATTTTGGAAAAGCTCACCAGGAATAAGCAACGCAAGTTTACCGTCAGATGTTGTAAATACGACGGTAAGTGTGGCAATCACCGTCGAAAGAATCAGTTGGCCTGTGTTACGAATAAGGTGAAGGAAGTGACCAAGTACAACATTAAGTGCGCCTGTCAGGCTCAAGATACCTGCGAAAGCAAAAGCACAGAAAACCAGTAGAATGGTACTCATCATCGAGAACAGTCCACCGCGGTTTAGTAGCTTAGCAATATCAGGAACCAGTCCATCAACCATGTGACCGTTAGCACTAAGCATGCTGATATTGAAGCCATCAACGTACGCTTGGAAGCCTTGTTGAAGACTGAAACCTTGGAAAATAATACCTAAGCCAAGTGCAATTGCTGACGCAGTTAGCATTAGAGGGATCACTGGTTTCTTCGTGACAGCGCCCCAAAGGATCATGACAGGAGGCAGTATCAGAAGGATATTCAGGTTATATAGGCTTTCAAGACCGGCTAAAATTTCAACCACTTTTTGTGGTTCTGCAACACCAGCTATATCACCTTGTTGACCCGCGAAGTAGAACACAACAGAGGCAATCACAAAGCCAGGAAGAGTAGTGTAGAGCATGTGTTGAATGTGTTCGTATAATGTTGTGCCAGAAACAACAGGTGCAAAGTTGGTTGAGTCAGAAAGAGGGGATATTTTATCACCGAAATAAGCACCAGAGACAACTGCACCAGCCGCTGCTGCGAGAGATACATCAAGACCTGCTGCAACCCCCATCAATGCTACACCGACAGTACCGGCTGAACCCCATGAGGTACCAGTACAGACCGAAACAACACTGGTAACAAAGAATGCGGCAATCAAGATGTACTCAGGGCTGATAACTTTTAGGCCCCAGTAAACCATGTAGGGAATCGTTCCGCTTATCATCCAGCTGGCTATTAGGCCGCCAACTGAAACCAAAATAAGAATAACGGGCATAGCTTTAGCCAGCTTCTCGACGATAGCTGACATGATGTCATCCCAGCCATAGCCCATTTTCATTGCAATAAAGCCGGTAAAAGCGGCTGATACAAGTAGTAAAGGCTCAATGCGTAATCCCATTACGCCATAGCCAATTGCCAATAAACCAAACATGACGGCGATAGGGGCTATCGCAAGTGCCAATGATGGTAGAGGCTTTGTATTTGTCATTGTGTTGTCCTCTTCTTTGTAGATGTACAGGTTTGTTTCAATGGCATCATGGTAAGAGGTGTCGATGCTGAGAAATGCGACATACCTATCTGTTTCATGTAAGCGCTTACATGGGAAAGGTACATGTGTTGTACATCACGTTTTTAGTGCTTTTTTGCTTATATTAAGGTTTGAAACTGTTTGACGGCACACAAGGGTGGCATCAAAGCGGTGTTGTGCTGGTGGGGTATACCCAGTCTTTTTTAGCTGTAAGGCTAACTTTGCGGCGTGTGAGGACATTTCAGCGATAGGGTTATGCATGGTTGTCAATCGAGGGTAAAGATAGCGGGCAAGTAATACATCATCAAAGCCGATAATCGAGATATCGTTGGGTACATTCACACCTTGCTCGTGAAGGTTCGCCATCAACCCTGCTGCCATAACATCATTAAAGGTGACAACTGCGGTCACTTCTGGGCACTGCGCTAAGAGTTGCTGTCCTGCAAGCTCTCCTCCTTGCTCACTAAAGCTTTGATTAATGATCCAACCTGACTCTATTGGCAGGTTAGCGTCAGCCATCGCATCTCGGTAACCACTTAGACGATCTGCTCGATCTTCTATAGGTAAGTCACTACTGATACAGGCTATTTTACGATGACCTTGCTCAATTAAATATTTCACTGATTCGGCTGCGCCACTGCGGTTATCAACCCATACAGAGCGGTTTGAAATTTGAGGAATGGTTCGATTAAGTAAAACCATTGCAGGTAGTTGGGCGCTATAGCGTAATAGCGTTGCGTCATCCAACATTTTTGAATGTATAACCATGGTTTCGCAGCCTTGGCTAATTAAAAAATCGAGGCCTTCTTTTTCTCGCTGAGCATTATGGCCTCCACTCACAACCACTAATTGGCAATTGTGCTCGCGTGCTACTTGCTCAACATGTTTAGCAATTAAAGCGAAAAATGGATCGGCTAAGTTTCCGGTTAATAAACCAAGCGTATTGTTTGATCGGCTAGCTAAGGCTGAAGCACGAGCATCTCTTTGATAATTTAGAGTTTTGATGGCTTTTTGTACCCGTTCTAGAGTGACAGGTTCGACATAAGCTGATTGGTTGATCACTCTAGATACCGTTGCGGTAGAAACACCAGCAAGCACTGCGACGTCTTTTATCGTTGCCATGATGTATTGCAAAAATTCGCTCAGGGAATAAGTGGCGCGGAGTGTAACGGGTTTTATAGGCTAATAATGTTAGCCCTGTCATAACTCATACTATCAGGTGAAATGTTACATGGTCACAAATGCTAAACCTATTTACACCAGCGCGACTTGATAGCTTGGGCAACAGCTTCCCCCCAACATTGGTAGATATCTGGCCCCGGATGAAAACCATCGCTCGCCATGTGTTCAGGGCCTAGATTGTGTTCAATATTGATAAACTCGCAATCACTCTGTGAGGAAACCCATTGTTCAAGTTTTCTATTGAAGGCTCTAGCTTTACTGCCTAAATACCAACGCAGAGGGTGAGGAAGGGCAGGAAATTTTTCCATCGGGGGAATTTTAGTGAGGATGATTTGCTGGCAAGAGAAATGATCGCGAAGATGAGTAATAAGCTGTTGTTGCTGTTGAATCCACGCTGTAGAACTTAGTGGCTGTGTAACATCATTCACGCCTAAAGAGACAATAACAATGTCGACATTCTGTTTTGGATGTAGGGTAATTTCTTTGTTGACTTGTTTGGTTGTAACACCTGTTTTTGCAATTAGCTGCCAATCTAATTGGAACGAGTTACTTAAGGCATTAACAACATTTCCCGCCAGCGCTTGAGATTGGCGTGCAGCACCAACACCTGCAGCAGCAGAGTCGCCAATGAGTAATAGACGTAAATATTTTCCGCTTCCCGCGACCCCATTTCTTGAGCCTGCCGCTTCCTTTAATCGAGGCGTCGATTTTCTTACATATAGTGCTTGGGGTAACAATACCGGAGCCATGAGTAACAGCACTACTTGATGGATCATACTTATCTCCTTTGCGGCTGACCTGATCAAGAATAGACTCAATTTAGAACTGTAACGTAAAAGAGGAAAAGCCTTACCCAGATAAATTTCTGGGTAAGGGTTGATCATAACGGCCTGTTACTACAGCGTTACTTTCTTAACCATTCCGGCCTCTGCATGTCCGGGTATGTTACAAGCAAGCTCAACGTTCTTATCACCATGGAAGTGCCATAGTAACTGCTTAGCTTTACCAGGTTTTACCGTCACAGTGCTACCTGAATCATGAGCGTGGCTACCCATTTTTTTCATCATATCACGATGTTTAAGTTGCTCTTGCGCTGAGCCGATAGAGAATTCGTGATCGATACTGCCAGTATTCATCACTACAAATTGAACGACATCGTTTGGTTCAATTTTGACTTCTTTCTTAAAGGTTATTTTCATGTCATCACTTAATAGCACATGGATGACTTTATCTGGTTTTGCCCCCTTTGCAGGCATACCAACATCAGACATACCTTCCATATTCATCATGTTGGAATGATCCATTTTGCTGTGATCCATTTCACTGTGGTTCATTTTGCTGTGATCCATTTCACTGTGGTTCATTTGGCCGTGATCCATCTCACCGTGGTTCATTTTGCCGTGATCCATCTCGGCGTAAGTTGTTGCGGTCATCAGTGTTAGAGTGAGGGTTAGTAGTATCTTTTTCATTATTTTTCCTTAATTAAATTGGTCAATGGCCCTTACTGCAGGTGCTGTAAGGGCAGGAGATCGTTATTAATTTGTTCTCGAAGGTTTGGTAAATTCACGCTGCTTCCACAGCTTAAAAATCGCGGGTAAAACCAATAGTGTGAGTAGTAGAGCTGAAGCCATACCGCCAATCATCGGGGCAGCAATGCGCTGCATAACCTCTGAACCAGCCCCTTCGCCATACATGATGGGAATTAAGCCAATGATAACGGTGAGTACGGTCATCATAACGGGCCGAACGCGTAAACCAGCTCCTTCGCGAATCGCTTCTGTTAAATCCATACTCTGAAGTGTCTGCTGACTTTCTTCTGCTTCAAGCTTTTTGTAATGCCATGCCTGATTGAGGTAAACCAACATGATGACCCCAATTTCAACGGCGACACCGGCTAATGCAATGAAGCCAACCCCCACGGCAATTGAGAAGTTATAACCAAGGATGTGCATTAGCCATAAACCGCCCACCATAGCGAGTGGTAGGGTCAACATTATAATCATGACCTCACCAACTCGACGGAAGCTGAAGTAAAGCAGTAACATGATAATGGCGATAGTGATTGGCACAACAACGCTCAAACGCTCTTTGGCACGTTCCATGTATTCATATTGCCCAGACCATGCAATGGAGTATCCAGCTGGTAGTTGTAATTGCTCTGCAACCACTTGCTGAGCATCAATTACATAAGAGCCTAAATCACGCTCATCGATATCGACGAATACCCAGCCGTTAGGACGGGCATTTTCGGTTTTGATCATAGGAGGACCGTCTTCGTAGCGAATATCTGCGACATCTGCCAACGCAATACGGGCTCCATTTGGTGTGACAAGCGGTAAATTTTGCAGTTTAACGACCGAATCACGGTAATCTTGTGGGTAACGAACATTGATTGGGTAGCGCTCTAAGCCTTCAACGGTTTCGCCTACGTTCATTCCACCAACAGCTGTTGAGATAACTTGCTGTACATCTTTAATGTTTAAACCATAGCGGGCAGCGGCACGACGCTTAATATCGATGGTTACATAGCGACCGCCAGCAACACGCTCTGCATAAACAGATGCTGTTCCCTCTACGCCATTCAAAATCGGTTCAAGCTGAGTACCAATTTGCTCTATCACTTTTAGATCAGGTCCAGCAATTTTGATCCCAATTGGGGTTTTGATACCAGTGGCGAGCATGTCAATCCGCGTTTTGATTGGCATGACCCAGGCGTTGGTTATACCCGGAAACTGAATCAGATCATCAAACTCTTTACGCAGTGACTCCGTTGTTACGCCATTACGCCACTCTTCGCGCGGCTTGAATTGGATAACAGTTTCAATCATGGTGAGTGGTGCTGGGTCGGTTGCCGTTTCAGCACGGCCAATTTTGCCCCATACCGTCTCAACTTCAGGTACGGTTTTGATGAGCTTATTGGTTTGCTGAAGAAGCTCACGTGCTTTACCAACTGAAATACCGGGGTACGTCGTTGGCATGTACATCAAATCACCTTCATCCAAAGGCGGAATGAACTCGCTACCTAATTTACTCGTAGGGTAAATAGCCGATGCCATTAGGCCTAACGCCAGTACGATCATTACTTTAGGGTATTTAAGACTGACGTTTAGCAAGGGTCTATAAAGCGCGACTAAGCCACGATTTACGGGGTTTTTATGCTCTGGTAATACGTTGCCTCGGATAAAGTACCCCATAAGAACGGGGACTAATGTAATCGCTAAACCAGCAGCGGCTGCCATGGCATAGGTTTTGGTAAAGGCAAGAGGGGAGAACATTTTGCCTTCTTGACCTTCTAAGGCAAAAACAGGCACAAAGCTCAGCGTGATTATTAGTAATGAGAAGAACAGTGGCGTACCGACTTCTTCCGCGGCCTTACCTATCACTTGCCAGCGGTTTTTGTCCGTTAGTGGCGTTCGTTCAATATGTTTGTGTACGTTCTCTATCATGACGATAGCGCCATCAACCATTGCCCCGATCGCAATCGCGATTCCGCCTAACGACATGATATTGGCGTTAATGCCTTGCCAATGCATGACAATAAATGCCCCCAGAATACCCACGGGCAAACTCAGCGCAATAACCAATGACGAACGAATGTGGAATAGGAATAGCGCACACACTATCGCAACCACGATGAACTCTTCTGCTAGCTTCTTCCAAAGGTTTTCAACTGCAGCATCAATTAATGTTGAACGGTCATAAGTGGCGACAATTTCGACACCATCAGGCAGGCTGCGCTGTAACTCTGACAACTTGTCTTTCGTTCTTGCGATTACCTCACTCGCATTTTCACCAAAGCGCATGACAATGACACCGCCAACGGCTTCACCTTCGCCATTGAGCTCAGAGATACCACGGCGCATTTGAGGGCCAAGGTTTATATCAGCAATGTCACCAAGTAGTAGAGGTGTACCTTTATCGGTCACTTTTAATGGTAACGATTGAATATCTTCAATACTGGTGAGATACCCGGTTGTGCGTACCATGTGCTCGGCTTCAGCGACCTCAATAACCGATGCACCGATTTCTTGGTTGCCGTTTTGGATAGCCATATTGACTTGTTGTAACGTTAAGTCATATGCGCGCAATTTAGCAGGCTCGATCTGTACCTGATACTGCTTCACCATACCACCTACCGTCGCGACTTCTGATATACCGTCCACGGTTTGTAGTTCGTATTTTAAGAACCAATCTTGTAGGCTGCGTAGCTCTGCTAAGTCATGCTGTCCTGATTTATCTTGCAACACATAGCTGTATACCCAGCCCACACCCGTGGCGTCAGGGCCCAGCGTTGGTTTTGCGCTAGGAGGTAGCTTAGGTGCGACTTGGCTCAGGTATTCCAATACGCGTGAGCGTGCCCAGTACATGTCTGTATCATCATTAAAAATAATATAGACATACGAGTCACCAAAGAAAGAGTAGCCTCGAACCGTCTCTGCCCCCGGAACGGCTAACATTGCCGTCGTTAAAGGGTAAGTCACCTGATCTTCAACGACCTGTGGCGCTTGACCAGGATAGCTGGTCTTGATGATCACCTGAACATCAGATAAGTCGGGTATCGCATCGACTGGTGTGTTTTTAACGCTATATAGGCCACCAATCACAATCGCAAGCGTGGCAATCAGTACCAAAATGCGATTATGAATAGACCACCGAATGATTGTATTGATCATAGTGAACCCTCAGCGGCTTTAAGCTGCTTAAGAAGGTACTCAGAGCCTTGTCTCTCAACAAGAAACCGTACTTTTTGACCTTCGTTAAAACCTGATAAGTCAGCTTCATCACTTACTGAAAAATTCATTTCACCCGCATTCCAGTTCCATTCTGCTACAGGTAAGTGTTTGAGGGTTATCATGCCAAAATCGGGCATGAGCATAGAAATATCACCCGTTAACCACAGTTCTGCTGCGGTAAGATTATCCTCAACGTTATAATCAACGATCTCATATTGACCTGATTCCGTTTTTTGCATCTCGAATTCAATTGCCTGACCTTTGGCAAGAGACTCCATCTCGACACCTTGTGCAAAGTTAAAATTCATTACCATGCCCGGCCAGTTCCATTCTGGTACGGGTTGGTGATTAATCGTTAGCATGCGGTGGGCTTCCATTACATCCGTGATTTCACCCTTGGCCCAAACAGTTTCTGCTGGTGGCTCTACACCGTTGATTCTGGATAGATCTGCAGATTGGCTAGATTCAGAATCCAACATGAAGTGAGCTGAGGTTACGACGTGATCACCTTGTTTAAGCCCCTGTAATATTTCAATCTTATCGCCAGCTTCTCTACCGACTTCAACACGTGCTGAACGATATTTACCTTCGCCTTCCGACAAGACAACACGAGTCATACCGCCAGAGCGAATAACGGATGCTCTTGGGATGGTCAGTACGGCTTCGTCACTCATTGGTTTCAATGCGATATTGGCAAACATATTCGGCTTTAATTTACCATCGGGGTTAGGAAATTTAAGCCGCACACGAAGGGTGCGAGTTTTGGGATCTAAGATAGGATAGACATAATCCACTTCACCTTGCCATGCTTTGCCTGGAACCGCATCCAACGTCATAGCTGCATTGCTACCAGTGGTGATCCAGTGCGCCTGACGTTCGAATACCTCTGCATCTACCCATACATGCTCTAAAGGGCCTGCACTGATCACCGCTTGTGCTGGCGAAAGGTAGCCACCTTCACGGATATTAAGGCTTGCAATCACGCCATCGGCAGGGGCTTTTATCTCTATGGTCTGAGAGGCTTTCCCTCGGCGCGTTATCGATTTAATTTGCGCTTTGTCTACCCCTAAAGTGATTAATCGTTCTGTTGCACCTTTAACCATGCCTTTGCGGCCCGTTTTGTAGGCGCTGATCAACTCCTCTTGGGCTTTTACAAGATCAGGGGAGTAGAGTGAAAACAGTACATCGCCTTTTTGTACTTGCTCACCGACGGCGTTGATATAGAGTTTTTCAACCCAGCCAGCGACACGAACGTTGGTCTGCCATAGGTTACTTTCATCAAACGCGACATAGCCGACGGTTTCGATTCGTGGAGAGAGTGCTTCAAGGGCGACAGAGGTTGTTTTCACACCTAAATTATTCTCGACAGCAGGATCAATTTTTACAGTGCCAGGTTGGTCTTTATCACCTGCTAGGTCATCTGCGTATACAGGAATTAAATCCATCCCCATTGGCGACTGGCCTGGTTTGTCGCGTTTATAATTTGGATCCATAGGCGCCACCCAATACAGGGGCTCACTTGAGCTAGTACTCGTAGAACTAGTATTTGCAGAGCTAGTCATCGATTCCATATCATGGGAGGAATTCGATAGAAAATGATTGATACCAAACCCTAAAGCACCGCCGACAAATAATGCGATGGTTGCAACTTTTATTGAACTCATTATTTATTCCTTATTTATTTTTATAATCAGAGAGTTCAGGCATATCAACCTGATAATCAAAACCACTTAGGAGAGAGGCGAGATTGCTGTTTACGATGTTTAAATCTGCAAGTAAGCGTTGTTGCTCCAATTGCAAAGCGAGTTCATCGGTTGTTGCCGATATCACATCATTAAACTGCGCAGTGTTATTCTGATAACCTCGCTCTACGGCACGAATACGAGCTGTAGTTTGAGGTAATAAGGAGGTTTGGTAGCGATCTATACGCTGCTTTAAATTGGCACGGTCAACCAATAGGGTATTCACTTTTGCATTCATTTGAGCAAGTAAAGTGTCTCTTTGCGATCTTGCTGCACCTACTTGATATTGCGCAGCCGATAAGTTTTTATCTTGTCGGTTACCAGTGAACAATGGAATGTCTACTGTCAGATAGGCGCTCAATAAATCGGAGGCGGGTTCTCCCATCATATTGTTAGCCTGACGATAGGCATACATCACTTCAACGCCGAATTGAGGCGTATAAGCTTGTTCTGCAAGCTCAACCTGAGTTTGATTACTTGAAATACTGACATCTGCCATCTTCACCATAGGGTGTTGGTTAAGCAGTTGGTAATGCTTCGTTGGCTCACCGTTCGCCGCGAGTTTATCTTCAAGGTGTTGCCAGTTGAGCTGGTTTGTTGCTTCTAATCTTTCAGTAGAAGCTAACCAGTTTGAACCTAGCCACTCAGAAAGTTGAGAAATAAGGCGGTGTTGCATTTGTGCGTTTGCCTGTAATTTCTCATCAAGCTTGCTTACTTGAAGCTGTGCGTTGAGCAGATCTTGCGCTTCACTCTTACCTATCGAATAGTTAGTTTGAACGAAGTTTTCCATCTCTTTCATTAAGCGACGGTTTGCTTGAATGATTTGTTCAGCCGCCTGCTGATAGCCAAGCTCTAGCCATAACTGTGTCATGCTATTTGCGACTTCTAGTTCTCGGGCTCGCACTTGCAAAGCTAAGCCATCGGCTTGTTGTTCGGCTTTTTTCTGCTGAAGGTCAAGTGTTGCCCCTCGCTCAAATTGCTGCATTAAACCCACCGAGATATTGCTCATTGGGTCTTCATCAAATTTAAAGCTGTCGACAGGGAGGCCACCAAATCCGACTTTCAATTTAGGGTCCATAAGCGTAGCACTTGCGATACCCGTTTCACGCATCGCTTGTGACTGAGCAAAGTACTGCTTTCTACTGTTATCTTGAGTTAACGCCGCTTGTATTAACTGATTAAGTTGGTTTGATTTATTTTGCAATTCAGCGGTCTGGTTTATCTCTGTCGCCATGGCGAAAGTGATAGATGGAAACAGCGCCAAGCTGGCGCAAACTGAAAGCGCAACTAACCTTGGTTCAATATTCACAATAATTGTCCATATTTGGCGTCTAACGACGCATAGGTTTACTTCTAAGCGAATAGCACTTAATGGCAAATAGGCTCAGGGATATTTTGTTGTGAGATAGAGAACTAAGCGGAGGGGGGGCGAAGTAAGGTTTGGGTACGTGCTACTTTGTCACCAATCGTAAACGACTGATACAGTGCCAACGAGTAGGATAATTCACTAAGTGCTTGGGGTAATTGCATCGGATAGAAGACACTGAAACACACAGTGGAACAGCAGTTATGAACCATGTCTGATGAATCGGTACAAGTGTCACTGTTTGATATTAATGCAATATCAGAAGAGGAATGACTATGCTGATTTGCCATCTCAGTCATTGAGTGACAATCGGCCATGTCGCTACTGCAGTGATGGGTCATTGATTCCTGACCAAAGCACAGCATTTTTGTTACCATTGACGGTGCGCTAGAGACATAGCTAGACATCAGCATTGCAATAATGCTGAACACAATAATCCAAGTTGTTCGGAATGTGTATGTCATAGCGTACCTTCGAAATTATGCATACAGTATAAAGCTTCCCCTTAGGGTAACGTCAACTGACCAAACGGTTTAATTTCAAATTATTGCTTGTTTAATGGGCAGTGGTGTACCTTCGAGTTCGTTGGTATCCATTGAGAGTACTATTTTCAACCTACTTCTAACATGGTGCCCAAATTAAAAGTGCCTCACAAAGAGTTTCACTGATGTTGCAATATAACTTAATCACAAAGCGTGACAATCTAGTAATTCCCCCCGCTTGTGATAGGTATTATGTAGCTACTTTACCGAATATTCCTTAAAAACATTCTGACCAACCTCAGTAATTATTAGATTGCGTTCTGGCATTGATAATTCAGTTTGTGTTAGGTAGATACTGATGATTAGCGGTTCACGCTTTTGAGTCCAAATTACGGCTGTAATACCACGTGAACCGTGACCGCCAGCACCAGAACGATCGGCAATAGACCACCCTTGTGGCAAAATAGAGCGAAGTAGTGAGTCGGAAACGGTGTTCCCTTGCATCCAGCTCTTAAGTTGTTTCTTCGAGTCTTTAGTCAGTACATCCTCGAATAAAATTCGGTGTAAGGTTTCATTCATCGCATTTGGTGTCGTTGTATCTCGAACATCATCTGCTCTTGCTTGATTTAATTCTGGTTCAATACGGTCGAGCTGAGTAACTTCATCTCCTGTAGAGCGTAGGAATTTAGTGACGCCCTGCGGGCCGCCAATGTGCTGTAATACTATATTTGCTGCCGTATTATCACTCGTCATCATGGTAGCTTCACAAGCTTTTTCAATGGTAATCGTACTGCCAACCAGTTCTTTTGTTACTGGTGACCAAGCAATTAACCTATCTGACTCAATTGGCGCAACCGTCTTTTTATCTAAAAGGCCGGCGTCTGAATCTTGTAGCATTTTTGCACATGCTAGAGTCTTGAATGTACTCATCATAGGGAATCGTTCGTTCCCGTTATAGTGCCATTGTTGTTGATTGTGGGTATCTAAAACTGATACACCTATGCTGCCCGAAATGCGCTGGTCTATAGAAGCAATCGACTCATTAATGTTTGAGGCTGACGATATAAAAGAAGTGAATAAGCAGCAGGAAAGCAGCACTATTTTTTTCATGGTTGATTCCGTTATTTTTTTTATAGTACAAAGATTACGGGGTGGGATAGTATGGCTATTAATTTACAAGTCAATAACTATCTATATGAACGGCTTATAGGTCTAAAAATATGTTTATAGCACGGTGCTTGTTACGTCTATCTTTATCAGAGGTGGCAGAGTGTGGAGGTACGTTTATCGTTATCGCGCGTACCGGAGATGATTGCAGTTTTTAGTTTAGAGAGACAACCAGTGACGCAAAGTGAGCAGTGCGCGTTCGGAAAAATCCATTTCATCAATAATGGATTTGTTCTCCAAAGCAAGCTCAAAGCTTTGGTTGTAGCGCTTCAATTTAATAGTGAATTCGATATCTTGGGCATAATTATCTAACAGCTGCTTTAACAACGGTGGGGTATACGATTATAACACTTGAATTGCTTGGACGCTCTTCATGGAGGTATGAATGTTGTTGGAAGGCAATAAAGTTAATCGTTTTGAGCTTTGCAAGAACGAGTCTGCAGATATGGGCTATCTTATTTCTTCTCCATTGTGTTTAAATGTTATTACTCAGGATCGTAGGAACGTCTCCAATTTGGTTTGCTGTTCTCTATGATCAGTACCTGAAAATTTAGGTTGATCCGGAATAATTTGCCGTTAGAACCAGAACTGGTTATTCAACGTTAAAAGGAAGTGTAATAAATGCCTGTGCTCAAACGTATGAGTGTAACCCTGCTTCTCGTCGCCATTCTTACAGGGTGTGCGTCACTTCCAGAGGAGATTAAGCATCCGATTGAGCCAATGATCACCCCGCCGACCAGTACATTGTCCGTATTAACTGACACTTACCGGCCTGAATCACTTGGGCAAGGAACGAGCGCAATTCTGTTACAGGATACTGGCTGGGATGCATTGGCTCAGCGATTGGCATTAATTGAAATGGCCGAACACAGCATCGATATCCAATATTACATATGGAATTCTGATACTTCAGGGCACTACCTAGCAAACCGTTTGATAGCGGCTGCAGATCGAGGTGTTCAAGTTCGTGTAATGCTTGATGATATCAACCTTGACGAGCGAGAGGATTTGCTAGTAGCGCTTGATTCTCATCCTCAAATCGATATCCGCGTTTTCAACCCTATCCCTAGTCGTCGTGGGGTCGTAAAGTGGTTAAGCGTCTTGGGTGATTTTTCCCGTCTTAATCGCCGCATGCATAATAAGTCATTTACCGTTGATGGTGCCCTGTCTATTGTCGGAGGACGTAATATAGGTGATGAATATTTTGATCTTTCTGATGAAATAAACTTTCGTGACCGTGATGTACTGGTAATGGGCTCGGTCGTAACCGATATCCAAGCAAGCTTTGGAGAATACTGGGATAGTCGCTGGTCTTACCCTGTCGACTTACTCGGAGGAGAGGCCTCATCAGGTATGCCAGTGTTCAGTGAAGTGGCCGCACCTCGTTATAAGAATTATCCTGCCTTGCCAGAAGGGAACAAGGTGGCGCATCGTTTTTTAAAGGGTTTGATGGATGAAATGATCTGGGTTCAAGCACGGTTTGTTTTTGACCGACCAGTTCCTGTCGATGCAGAAAATACCAGCGAGCCAAAGGCGACTGCCAGATTATTAGCCGAATTGACTCGTCAAGCTGACCATGAAGTATTGCTGGAATCCGCTTATCTAATATTTGATGATCGTCAACTAGAGGACGCGCAGGCATTGAGCAATAACGGCATTCAGATAAAAGCACTGACCAACTCAATGGCCTCGAATGACCTCGTTACAAATCACTCTGGCTACGCAGGTCGACGTCGAGATATGCTTGACCATGGCATACAATTGTTTGAGTTAAAACCAGATGCGAATCTGTGTGAAGAATCGACTAGAGACTTATCTAAATGCGCACCAACAACTGCCTATGGCCTTCATGCAAAGTCTGTTGTTTTTGACAGACGTGTGTCTGGCATCGGCTCTTTTAACTTTAATTTACGTTCAACTTACCTCAATACTGAGTCTCTTCTCGTGATTGAAAATCAAAGTGTTGCTGAAAGCCTTGCTGAAGATATTGAACAGGCGATGGACGAAGATAATAGCTGGCGTCTGGATTTACATGAAGGTGAGGTCCGCTGGTACTCCGGCTCAAAAAGCTGGGAAAGTGAGCCTGAGACTGGCTGGTGGGATCGAACTAAATCAGGTTTTTTACAGTTGTTTCCAATAGAGAAATACTTGTGAATTAAGTGATAAAGCTAACTCGTGAAGGTACTGTCATTTAGCAGTCTTGCATCATAATGATCAGTACCTACGATTCAATATACACAACTAAGCGTGTTTGCTACACCGAATATAATTCATTCGTTGCTGGTTTAGTATTCTTCTAAATGATGCTCAATCGCATAGTTAGCTTCAGAAAAGCTAAAGCCTTTTCGGACTAAGAATGCTGTTGCCTTCTTCTTTTCTGCGAAATCATTTAATGGTGTTTTATATTTTTTGTTTAACTGCTCGAGTGCTTTTTGTTGGTCGTCTTCAATAACTTGATCTTCAGGCTCATCACTAAAAATCTCATCGAGAGTTTCTTGGCTGATCCCCTCACTACGCAACTTCTGAATTAAACCACTACGGCCCATTTTTTTTGCGTGCTTAGTGATTAATCGCTCTGCTAGTTGCTTTTCATGATCATCGTCGACAGTGCTCGCCATTACAGACTGTATTCTAGATTCGCTAATTCCTTCTTGTCTTAAGCGCATGGTAATGTCTCTTAGACTCTTTTTACCCGCATATTTAGCGATAACTCGGGTGATCAGCACATCTTGTTCAGACTCATCAAGTGTCGTTAGCGCGTCATCAATGTCAGCTTGGCTCACACCTTGCAGCTTCAACTTTTGTGCTAATACTTTTGGCCCGTATGATCGGCACCGTGACTGAACAAATGTCTCGGCATAGCGTTTATCAGATAAATAACCAAGTTCAAGTAAGCGGTTAACTGTATGAGTTATCCATTCACTATTATCTGTTTTACGGACAAGCTTTTCTTGTAGTTTCTTAACGGAGTAACCACGCTGGTTCAGCCACCATATGGCATATTCGAAAACGTCTTCAACTTTTGTCGCGGGCTTAGGGCCGACTTGCCGCTTTTGGGGTCTTTCAGATGTCATCATTCACCAGAGTAATCTTGTACTAATATCCCTTGTTAGATTTATCGTAAGCAAGGATGAGAGGGCTTTATAACAAATATAAAGGGGTTACGATACCATGAAAAGTTGAGATAAATACCCCAAAGGTTTTCAAATGTAAATTCTGAAGAGTTAAGCTCCAGATACCGATGAGAGTATGTCTAATGGCTAGCTTATTCGTTCAAAAATCATATTCCTAAATGCAATCACTCGTGCTGAAATTGTCGATTTAGTGACATCATTGACCTCAGTTGATACAACAACGACATCATAAATTTTTTTGGAGTGCTGAGATGAACTGGCCTAATAAGGTTTGCAATTGAAGCTTGGTACTCACTTCGGCAGCGGCAGAATCACTAAGGAGCAGGGTTATGAGTAGCTTTATATTTTGAATACATTTTTTTATGACGATCTATTATATGGCTATTGTGACCTTGGGTAGGTCCTTTCACTTCTCTGGCACACGGAATATCATTATGTATTAATGTTCGAATCAATTAATTAATATTTCATGCGGAAAAGTTGGATTTATCAGTCATAAAGGAAAATGTACAGCATTTCAAGGTGCTGTAACCAGGCTCATGGCTTTTATACTTTATCTAATCATTATCTTGTAATTATTAACGGTAAACCTGCTAATTTTTCAGGTTAATAAACTAAATTTTCATTTTAAGGTTTTATATTTAACCATTTCGACTGCTTGTGTTAATTATTAATTTCAATTGTAAGGTTTATTGCTAATTAATAATTTATTCAATTAGCATTCCAAGTTGTGATGTAACGCGTTGACATTACAGCAACAAAATAACGAGAATGAGTTTTATATTTTAAAATGTCATGGACGAAGAAAATTTATGAATAATATACTG
>NZ_JAKJSJ010000064.1:0-38060 GCF_050336715.1 Photobacterium makurazakiensis | reverse complement strand
CTCCACGAAACACTTGAATGGTGTTTGAGAAACTAGTCAGATTTTCCCAGATTGCTATTTACTGCCATTAGGCGGTGAATAAACAGAATTTGCTTGGCGACCATAGCATTATGGACCCACCTGATCCCATGCCGAACTCAGTAGTGAAACGTAATAGCGCCGATGGTAGTGTGGGGTTTCCCCATGTGAGAGTAGGACATCGCCAGGCTTTAATTTCCTTGTTTTCAGATTTTTCATAAAATCTTAAAGCAAAAACAAATTAGATTTTCATATTGAACGATGGAAATCGCATGTGATGGTAACATCCATGTCCGTGTGGAGCGGTAGTTCAGTTGGTTAGAATACCGGCCTGTCACGCCGGGGGTCGCGGGTTCGAGTCCCGTCCGCTCCGCCACTTATACTAAGCCCGAGTCGAAAGACTCGGGCTTTTTTACGTCTGTCGGATATGTTCGCCTTGCAGGCGAATGAGTCCCGCTGGTGCGCCAGCCCGGCCGTTCCGCCACTTATTAAGAAGCCTCGCTAGAAATAGTGAGGCTTTCTTGTATCCGATGCTCCCGAAAGTGCTGTGCACTTTGGTCGCGTCCGGAAGCCCAGCGCGTTGAGTCCCATCAGCTCCGCCACTTATACTAAGCCCGAGTCTTACGACTTGGGTTTTTTATGTCTTAAATTTGTGTGTTAGCACGGAGTGAAGTGGTTGCTCGTTTGGTTAGCCGACCTATCCTGACACACCTATTTACAACTCTTTAAAGCAACGCTTTGCTTGGTACTTGTCATTAGATGATGAGTTATGAGAGGGTAACGGCAACTAACTTTAGGGAGTAACAAATGACGTTTTTCTTTGAGCGTACCGAGTCTGATAGTGAGATTAAAATTGTTCTTAAACCTCACTCATTATATGCCATGCTGCTAATGCTTACTTTGTGGCTAGGGAATGACTTACTTTTACAATCTGCGCCTATTAGCCAGATCCTCATGCCTGTCTTTATTGTCTTTATGGTTATCCGTTTCTTTTCGTTGATTAAAGTCCAGAAAGAGGTGATCGTGGCTATGAAGCAGGGTAAGGTGACAACGCAAGGAAGCAAATTCTCACTTACGAACCCATTTACCTACCTAATTAATAAGTAAAAATAATTCATTCCCATCAGGAAAGAATGCATTAGTTTCACGCTGCTTATTGTTTCCCCCATATTGTGCATAATAGATAGATTACACAATATGGGAGAAAGAATGCGATCGTTTACCTGGAAGCCACTGTTACTCGCTTGTCTAATTGTCAGTATTGGGCAATTTAGCCTCGGTCTAGTATTCCCCTCTTTGCCGTGGATCGCCGCAGATCTTCATTTAAGCACTGAGCAAGTGCAGTTATTGGTTTCTGGTTACCTATTTAGCTTTGGTCTTTCTCAGCTCATTTATGGGCCTCTTTCTGATGTTTTTGGCCGTCGCCCTATATTGTTATCGGGCTTATTGATTGCATTACTTGGTTTAATTGTTGCTGTAATAAATGCAGATTCATTCTCATGGCTACTCACGGGCAGAGTCATTCAGGGGGTGGGAGCTGGTAGTGTCGCGGTATTAGCAAGGGCTACGATTCGAGATAGTTATCAGCGGCAAGATTTAGTAAAAGCCATGACGTGGCTAGCAATTGTTGCGGCCTTTACGCCTATCATAGCCCCTGTGATAGGGGGGCTGATTAATCATTATTCTGGCTGGGTTTCGGTCTTTATCTTGTTGCTAGCTTATATTGCAGTGGTATGGCTGGTACTACTTTTCTCTTTTAAAGAAACATTATTAAAGCCTACGACACCACATTCGGTCGGTAACCTAATCAGTTCATACTTCTCTCTCATACATGAAAGGCACTTTTTATCATTTGCCGGTATTGGTTGGGTAAACTTTTTTCTGGTAGTGATTTCTATTTCGTTAATGCCATTTATTATGCAGGTGCAGATTGGTTTATCTTCAGAGCAATATGCTCTCTGGGCGATGGTGCCAGCTTTTGGCCTGCTTTGTGGCGGCTTAGTGTGTCAGCGTTTAAGGCCTAAGCTCGGTACGCAGAGAATGTTACAGCTCGCCCCATTATTACATTTAGTCTCAGGGGCGGTATTGATAGCAGCTCCTCTTGATCCATTATGGATGAGCTCCGGGCACTTTCTGTTAGCCATGGCGAACGGTATCGCTTTCCCTTGTGCACAATCATTAATGCTAGTTCCTTATGGTAATCGTGCGGGCACTGTAGCTGCATTATCCGGAGCATGTCAGATGGTATTTGCTTCTATGATGAGTAACGGTTTATTGAAAGCAGGGCTTAGTGAAGCCTGGCACCTTGGGGCTGTAATCGTTATTGGCGCCGGACTCGGCTGGTTACTTGCGATGCTAGGTACGCAAAGTGAGAGTGGTCGACGTGCGGTGGCAGCACTGAGCTGATCAGCCATACTTAATGCAGTTCTTTTAGGAGAAATTGCCATGGCTAAGTTAGTAGTGCAATGCTTAGTTGGGTTTTCCATCATTATGTTATTTGGCTGTGTCGGTTTTCATGAAAATGATTTAGCGCAGAAACAAGAGTGGGAACAACTTGGAGAGTACCATGGTGAGCAAGGCTACCGTGAGTGGGATACCAAGGAGTTGTACAAGCGTGGTGCGTTATCAGAAACGGAATATGAAAAGTATCGAGCGGGATACCTGAATGGGCGCTTTGAATATTGTAGTGGAAAGCAGAATGTAAATACGGTTTTAAACCCAGCCTACCCAGATGAATGTAATAGTAGTTCGAATTACGGTTTGGTAGAACGAGGTTATTGATCTATAAAATTAAAAAGGCTGCCGAGGCAGCCTTTATCACATCATTAATTTAGCTTTAGTTATTGCTGTGCAATTCACTGTTTAGCTCTACCGCAGACTTGTTAGTTAGACACTCAATTTGGCCTGTTACTGAGTTACGGCGGAATAGTAGGTCTGGCTTACCAGCAAGATCACGAGCTTTAACCACTTCAACTTCTTGGCCTGTTGAGTCAAGCATACGTACTTTAGAACCCGCTGTAACATATAGGCCTGATTCGATAGTACAGCGATCACCCATAGGGAAACCAAGACCAGCGTTAGCACCTAGTAGGCTGTTTTCACCGATAGAAACAACAACCTTACCACCACCAGATAGCGTACCCATGATAGAAGCGCCGCCACCGATGTCAGAACCGTTACCGACCATCACACCTGCTGAAATACGGCCTTCAACCATGCTAACACCCGTAGTACCAGCATTAAAGTTGATGAAACCTTCATGCATCACAGTCGTGCCTTCACCAACGTGCGCACCTAAACGAACGCGTGATGTATCAGCGATGCGTACACCTGCAGGTACAACGTAATCAACCATTTTCGGGAATTTATCTACACAGTCGACAGTCAGAGTTTCACCGTTTAGGCGAGCTTCGATTTGGCGATCAGCTAGCTCAGGTAAATCAATTGCACCTTGGTTAGTCCAAGCAATGTTGTGCAGTAGACCGAAGATGCCATCAAGCACTAAACCATGAGGCTGTACTAGGCGATTTGAAATCAGCTG
The DNA here is from genome assembly GCF_050336715.1 of Photobacterium makurazakiensis. Classification (NCBI taxonomy): domain Bacteria; kingdom Pseudomonadati; phylum Pseudomonadota; class Gammaproteobacteria; order Vibrionales; family Vibrionaceae; genus Photobacterium; species Photobacterium makurazakiensis. The sequence continues at coordinate 34,501 of NZ_JAKJSJ010000064.1, read as the reverse complement.
TAGTTTCAAGAAGCCTTCAGAAACTGAAGCTGGTGCTTCATCAGATGCTAAAATCACAAGAACTAATGGTTGTGATGACTGAGCTGCACGGCTTGCAAACTGAGCACTTTTCTCTTCACCAACGCCATTAAATGCCGCAGTTAGATCAGCACATTGTGCCGATGTGATCTCGATTGCTTGGTTGCCTTCTTTGTAATCGACAACAGCAGCAACTGCATTAACTAGCGCATCAGATGGGTTAAGGATTGGGGTTGGGAAAAAAGCTTCGATGATTTTGCCATCGCGGTTTTTAGTCGCAGTACCGAGTGCTAGTGAAAAGCTGGCCATTATTGATCGTTCTCCATATTAAAAAGTTGAGCGCCGTTCGGCAAAGCCGAGGGATTCCCTTATAGGAAGGCTCATTGTTATATCAAGGTTATCGAACCATCATAATGACAGTTGAGCGGATATAGAAGGGCTAAAAGATTAAACAGTTAAAAATGACGAAAATATTATTGGGGTAGGGATTGTGGAGCGTTTTAAGACGATGAAAGTGCATAAAAAAACCCCCAAGATGGAGGTTTATTCATTGGCGTGTTACTTGAATAGTCGCTTATGCAGCTTCATCTGAAGCAATATCTGCAACAGCTTCAGGTTTTGCTACTTTCTTTTTTGGGGCTGCTTTTTTCTTCGCACCCAGTGCAACTAGTACATCTTCACGCTTTTGAGCTAAGAATAATGATAGCTCTTCTTGTTTGGCTTCATCCTCGAAAAGTTCACTTTCGCTTAGCAAAGTAAACATCTCATCAGCCATATCTAGCATTTTGTCGTATGCGTCGGCTTCAGACTTAGAGGTGAAAGTCATCTTTTCTTCTCCGTTGCGCTCAACTACATATTTGACGATAACAGCCATAGTCACCCTCTCCCGAAATTGATTTACTGGCTGTTTATACAGTAGCATAAAGGGCTATGTCCAGTGATAAGCGTGTTAATGTGATGGCGAGAGAAAAATTTGCTCAAATATATGCCCGTGCCGCAGAGCGAAAGGGTGGGAAAGATGTGCTTGAAAGCATGCTGTCGACGCCATTGTCGGCAGAACAGCTTAAGTTGCTTGGTGATGACCGCTGGTTAGCTGCGTTTACTCAGAAAGTTTTTCAGTCCGGAATTAGCTGGCAGGTGGTTAGAAACAAATGGCCGAATTTTGAAGAGGTTTTTTTTGGTTTTGATATCGAAAAAATGTTACTGATGCCAACAGAAATGTGGGAGCGTAAGGCCACGGACCCAGCCATTATTCGCCATTTGGCTAAGGTAATGACCATCCCAGATAATGCACAAATGATTCACGAAGCTGCACTTTCGCATGGGGCATTTGCCAGTATGGTTGCAGATTGGCCCGAAGAGGATATTACAGGGCTTTGGCGATACATGAAAAAGCACGGTAAGCGGCTTGGGGGCAATACCGGGCCTTACACATTACGGATTATGGGAAAAGACACTTTTATTCTTAGCCACGATGTAGAAAGCTACCTGCGTCATACCAATATTATTGATGGCGGGCGAGATACGCAGAAATCGCTAGCCGCAACACAAGCTGCCTTTAATGCATGGCGCCAGGAGTCTGGCCGATCGTTATGTCAGATCAGCCAAATCATAGCGTTCAGCTGTGGCGATAATCGAATTTAATCATGCGCAGTCGCTGAGTTTATGGTGGTAAATGGTAAGTTCCATTGCTGGCAAAAAGCGAGAAATAGCTTTAGTAGTGGGCTCTGGTACTTTTCCTTATGGTAAAGCAGCCAGTATTGGCGTTGCATATCCAGAGGTAGCTTAAGGATCACCACGCGTTTGTCATTAACAGCATGCTCGGCAGCTCGGCGTGATAAACAGGTGATCCCTAACCCTGCAGCTACGCAGTTAATAATTGCTTCGGTATTATTCAGCTCAAAAGCTTGGTGCCACACTTCTAACCGTGGGGATATTCGGTTGAGAAAAAACTCCCTGGTACCAGAGCCAGATTCTCGTAATATCCAGTTCGATTGCTCTAGATCTGAAATACTCAGCTGGTTAATGCTTGCTAGCGGGTGGGTAGGGTTGCAAGCAACGACCATCTCGTCGCCAAGCCAAGGCACTACGGTAAGATCGGGGTGCTGTACCTTACCTTCGACTAATCCAACATCCAGTTCAAATTCACCAAGTTTATGGCAGATTTGTGCAGTATTTGAAATGAATAGCGATTGGTCGTAGTGGCCCGAATGCTGGCGAAAGTCTCTTAGCAAGAAGGGAGTAACTTGGTTTCCGACAGTATCGCTAGAACCGATTTTCAACTTTCCGGCAATCGGACCTTCTTGGTCAAATAATTGCTCAATCGTATGGCTACGAGCAAGGAGCTCATCTGCAAGAGGTAATAAGCGTTTACCTTGTTCATTGATCAGCAGGCGATTGTTATTTCGGTCAAACAGCTTGTGATCAAGTTGTTTTTCTAATTCAGATAACGCCATGCTGACCGCTGGCTTTGATAGAAACAGCTTTTCTGCCGCTGCTGTAATCGTCAGTTCTTGAGCAACGGTAACAAAAACGTTGAGTTGCCGAAGGGAGATATTCATATGCTGCTCTTAGTGTTGTTAATTTTCACTGAACCATTGGTTAAATATATTCAATTATTGTAAACATCTCAAACTATATATAATCATTTTGTGTTCAGAGATTAATGTTGTTTTATTTCATTAAAAGACAAGCTCTTATGGTTTTGCCTGGTCATTAGAATACGACTACCCTTATTTAACACCTTAAAAGTAAAATTTCATGTCGAATAACAAACAAATTGAGTTACAAAAAGAAATGGGACCTAACTGGTTCGCTTCTGTGATGGGTACTGGCATTATTGCCAATGCTGCTGTTGGCTTGCCATTTATAGGTAAACACTTAACCAGTTTTGCTACTGTTATTTGGCTGGTTGCGTTTGCCATGCTTGTCGTTATGACTATTTTTAAAAGCTACCAAACAATAACTAAACCGCACATTATCAAGCGGCAATTTAATGATCCAGTGATGTCACAGTTTTTTGGTGCGCCACCGATGGCATTCCTAACTGTGGCTGGCGGAACATTGCTACTAGGCCCTGACCTCTTTGGTCAAAGTTTAGCGCTTAGCATTGCATGGCCACTTTTTTGGATTGGAACTATTAGTGGTATTATTACCGCAATCATTATTCCATACCGTTTATTTACTCATAATGAAGTTCATAACGATGCGGCATTTGGTGGTTGGTTAATGCCTATCGTTCCACCAATGGTATCGGCTACGATTGGTTCGATGTTTCTTTCACATATGTCGAATACAATTGCGCAGCAAACATTGCTTTATGGTATGTATGCCTGCTTTGGTATTAGTTTAGTTGCTTCACTTATTATCATTACTCTAATTTGGAGCCGCTTAGCACATGCTGGTACATCAAGCAGTGCGAGAGTACCGACGTTATGGATTGTTTTAGGTCCACTAGGCCAGTCAATTACAGCTGCTGGTAGTTTAGGTGCTGCAGCTATGTATACCGTTAGTGAACCTATCGCATCAGGTATGAATGTAATGGCAATTCTTTATGGTGTACCCGTCTGGGGCTTTGCTATGTTGTGGTTCAGTGTTGCCGCTTTACTTACCTTACGCGGGCTACGTAGAAAAATGCCATTCGCGCTAACTTGGTGGGCATTTACATTCCCAATTGGTACATGTGTAACGGGTACAACACAGTTAGCGCTACATACTGGGTTACCTGCTTTTCAATGGGCTTCAATTATCTTATTTGGGTGCTTGATTTTGGCATGGGTTACAGCTGCTTTAGGTACATTTAAAGGTCTTAAACACGGTAAGCTCCTCCATAATGCGACCTCTGTGATTCATGTTAAAGCAAAGAAGGGTATCCGTTGATTTTTGTTGTGTCACTCTTGCTGTCGCCATTTTTTTATCAAAAATGATGGCAATAAGAGTGAAAGAATAATTATTTCGTCCTGTTACACACCGTGTTTAAGCATATAAAGTATCTGCCACTTACCATTGCAATGTGTACCGAAGCTGGTGGGACAGTTTATGAGAGTTGCTAAGGACAGCAAGTACAATGCGTGTGTTTTGCCCGGTTAATCCGGGCTTTTTTGCATTTTAACTATTTGGTTTGCAGCTAACCAATTGATCGTAGACAATCAGGGTAACCTTCTCTTTACGTGAGATACCAGCGTGTTTACTGTCTATCACTCCAACCAGCTCGACTTATTAAAATCCTTGCTTGTCGAGCTCATACGCCTCGATCCTCTCGATAATCCATTTGAGCAAGAGCAAATTCTGGTTCAAAGTCCTGGGATGTCACAATGGTTGAAACTGGAACTTGCCAAAGCACAGGGCATTGCTGCGAACCTTGAGTTTCCACTACCAGCGACGTTTATCTGGAATATGTTTACCAAAGTGTTGAGTGATGTGCCTGAGCGCAGTGCATTCAACAAAGAGGCCATGACATGGAAGCTATTACAAGTATTGCCATCTATGCTCGATAAGCCCGAATTTGAACCGCTGGCGAATTACTTACGTGAAGATGAACATCAAGTTAAAAGCTATCAATTGTCTGAGAAAATCGCCGATATATTCGATCAGTACTTGGTATATCGCCCGGAGTGGATACAGACGTGGGAAGCTGATCAAATCGATCCTGAGCTGGTTGCCGATCACCCTTGGCAGCCTTTGCTCTGGCAAGCACTGTATGATCATACGCTCAGCCTCGGCCAATCACCGTATCACCGTGCCAACCTTTACGATAACTTCATCGAGACGCTTGAAGGCTTTCTACACAGCGGTTCCCCTTTACCTAAAGGCTTGCCGAAGCGATTGTTTGTTTTTGGTATTTCAGCCCTGCCACCGCGCTATCTCGATGCATTGGCTGCACTCGGAAAACACATTGATGTACACCTTATGTTTACTAACCCTTGCCGTCATTACTGGGGAGAGGTGCGTGATCGCAAATATTTGGCTCGTCTAGCCGCAAAGCAGCGTCAGCAATTGCAGTGGTGTGCCGATCACAGTGAACGAGGAGAGGTGATATCTCCTCTCAAAGGAGAACTTGAAGATAATGTCATTGATGACACCCACGAGGAGGCGGTGGGAAATACATTATTGGCTTCACTGGGCAAGCTAGGAAGGGATAACCTTTATTTGCTATCCGAGATGGAGGCGCAAGATGTTGAAGCATTTGTTGATATTGAGCCCGACTCACTACTGCATGCTTTGCAGGCTGACATATTGAACCTAGAAGATAGGGTCAATGATGAAATCACCGACGATAGTTTCCATAAGTTACCGCTACGGACTGGGGATCACTCATTAACCATTCATGCCTGCCACTCGCCAATGCGTGAGGTTGAAGTACTGCACGATAATATGCTGACGATGCTGGCTGAAAACCCAGATCTATCACCGCGTGATATCGTGGTGATGGTCGCTGATATCAATAGCTACAGCCCTTATATACAGGCGGTATTTGGCAATGCATCCGGTAACCGCTATATCCCGTTCTCGATTTCAGATCGGAGTGCCGATCAAGAGAACCCAGTTCTACTGGCCTTCTTACGGTTACTTAGCTTACCTGAAAGCCGCTGCCAGGCCTCTGAGCTGCTAGAGCTGCTTGAAGTGCCTGCCGTCATGGCAAAATTTGGTTTTGATAGCCAACGTTTTGAGCGCGTTAAGCAATGGATCGAAGAAGTAGGGATCCGTTGGGGGCTTGATGACGATACTGCTGGTGAGTTTCAGTTACCAAAGCAGCAACAGAATACGTGGTTGTTTGGTTTACAGCGTATGTTGTTAGGTTATGCCATGCCCCAGTCCTCCGGTTTATTCCAAGGGGTCTTAGCCTATGATGAGGTGCAAGGGCTGGATGCGGAGTTAGCTGGCCAATTGGGCTTATTCATTGAAACCTTAATGCGCTATCGCCAGCAACTGGCAACAGAGCAGCCGATTGCGGTGTGGATCACTTGTTTAAACCAGCTATTAGATGATTGTTTTGCGGTCGATATTGACGGTGAAATGGTATTGCGCATGATCCGCGATAAGGTACATCAGCTTGAACAACAGCTTGCCGATGCGGGTTATAACTCAGCCATTACACCTGCAGTGATGCGTGATTACCTAAATGACAAACTATCTGGTGAACGTGTTAGCCAGCGCTTCCTTGCTGGCCAAGTTAACTTTTGTACCTTAATGCCAATGCGATCTATTCCATTTAAAGGGGTGTGTTTGCTCGGCATGAATGATGGGGTTTACCCTCGCTCGATCCCAGCGGAAGGGTTTGATTTAATGGCGGGTAAGGCCAAATATGGTGATCGTTCTCGTCGTGACGATGATCGGTATCTATTTCTTGAAGCATTGCAGTCTGCGCAAGACATTTTATATATCAGCTATGTCGGGCGCTCAATCCAAGATAACAGTGAGAAAATGCCATCGGTATTGGTCAGTGAGCTTTTGGAGTATTGCCAGCAAGGTTATTGCCTTGAAGGGGATGAAGCGAAGCCTGTTGATGTCTCAGCGGCTAACCTAGCGAAAGCGATCACTCACTTTCATGCCCTCGTTCCTTTTAGCCCTGACGCATTTTTAGGCGATCGCCCGAGCTATGCCGCAGAGTGGCTGCCAGCAGCCAATCGAAAGTCGATGGTGATTAACGAATTTCAAGCGACGCCACTTGCACCTGAAGCTGTTGATAGTACCGCTGGAGATGTACTGGAGCTTGCTGAGCTTGCCCGTTTCTGGCGCTTGCCAGTGCAATACTTTTTTAATCGTCGCTTGAAGGTGTATTTCGATGCGAGCCAAGGCGCGGTTGAAGATGATGAGCCCTTCGCGCTTGATGGGTTAAGTCGCTTTCAATTACGCCAAGAGCTGCTTACGACCTTCCTTGATAGCCACGCGCAAGGTATCACTGATCTCGATGCGGCATTTAGCCAATTTTCCCAATATCAGCAAGCGGCTGGTGGGTTACCACTGGCGCAGTTTGGTGAGCTTGAATTGATGGATGAGCGCACGCAAATTGAGGCTCTGGCTCAAACGATCACCGATTTAATGGTTGCCCCGCTCCCAGATGTTGAAGTGGATATTGTCCTTGCATTGGGCGAGCGCGAATTACGGTTACAAGGCTGGCTGAAACATGTTACTCAGCAAGGACTAGTGCGTTATCGTCCAGGTAAAGTACGTGCACAAGATATCTTGCAAGGCTGGTTGGATCATTTATGTCTCGCGTTGTCGGCTAAATCGACGAATACCTACTTGGTAGGGGTTGATGGGGTTTTCTTCTTTGAACCAGTATCCACTGAGTACGCATTAACGCAATTGGTCATGTTGGTCGAGGCGTATTACTTAGGATTGACCTTACCGCTACCGTATTTCCCGCGCACAGTGCTATCAGGGATGCAGTCTTGTCTTGATAAGCAAGGTAATTGGTGTGATGACGTTGATACACTTGATAAAGCAAAAGGGAAAATGGCAGAAGCATTTAACGGTGGTTACATGTTTGAAGGCGAGGGGAAGAATGCATATATCAATCGCGTATGGCCGGAATGGCATGATGAGCTAGCTGCTGACTTGCAACATTGGGGAGAATCTTTGCTGAAACCAGCAATATTGCATTTGCGGCAAGATCGAGAGTAAGAGGGTGTAGCGTGGCCGCCAGCAAATCATAATTATTGTAGGGTGTTCGCTGTACGACCACAGGTCCAGAGGTGACCAGATTTCGTGCCTTGGATACTAACGGACAGTGGCGGCGGAAAACGTGAAAGATCTCTCATACTGATATAACACTTAGTGATTTTAATCGACCGATTCATTTGAATTTGTGTCTGGTCACAAAAAATAATCTTGAGTTGGTAAGGTTTAGCCTCTGTCTCGACCTTGCCACAGCAACAGGAATCTGTGTATCCAATGACTCAGCAACCTATTTTGACAACACCGGAAGCATTGGCTCCGATGACTTTTCCGCTTCATGGTAATCGGTTGATTGAAGCTTCTGCCGGCACCGGTAAGACCTTTACCATCGCGAGTTTGTATTTACGCTTGCTACTTGGCCATGGGGATAAGCAAAGTCGCTTTCCTCGTGAACTCACCGTTGATCAGATCTTGGTAGTGACATTTACCGAGGCGGCAACGGCGGAGCTGAGGGATCGTATTCGTCGCCGTATTCATGATGCTCGTATCGCATTTAGTCGAGGGCATAGTGATGATCCGGTCATTAAACCCTTGCTTGATGATATTGACGATCATAAGTCGGCGGCGGCTATTTTGTTGCAGGCAGAACGGCAAATGGATGAGGCGGCGATCTTTACCATTCATGGCTTCTGTCAGCGCATGTTGACCCAGAATGCATTTGAATCCGGTAGCTTGTTCAATAATGAGTTTGTGACTGAAGAAAGCCAGTTGCGGGCGCAGGTGGTTGCCGATTACTGGCGGCGTAACTTCTACCCATTAGCACGCAGTTTAGCGGGGGAAGTGCGTAATATTTGGGCGTCACCAGCGGTATTACTGCGTGAGGTAAATGTCTTTTTATCAGGCGCTGAAGTTGAAATTCGTGCTCCTGAGCTGAAAGGGGATATCGCGCAACTTCATGATGATAACCTTGCCCGTATTGAACGGGGAAAAGGTTTGTGGCGTGACGGTGCTGCTGATTTCCACGATCTGATCGCCAGCTCAGGGGTGAATAAGCGCAGCTATACCAAAACTAGTTTGCCTAAAGCATTGAGTGAAGTGGGTGAGTGGGCAAATCGTGATAACACTGGTTACAAGCTACCGAAGTCACTCGAAAAGTTTGGCCAGCAAGTGTTGTTTGATAAAACGACCAAAGGGCAAGCGCCAGAGCACCCTGCTTTTGTTGCCATTGATGAGTTACTCGAGAACAGACCCAATGTACGTGACCCTTTGTTGGCTCATGCCATTAAAGAGTGCCGTGTATTGCTTGCGGAAGCAAAGCGACGCAAAGGCTGGTTATCGTTTGATGATCTGTTGACCCAGCTAGCCGCTGCGTTAGGCAATGATGAAAGCGCGACACTTGCAGCGCGGATCCGTAATTTATTCCCCGTCGCGATGATCGATGAATTCCAAGATACCGATCCGCTGCAATACAGTATTTTTAATACCGTGTATGGCGAAGATCATAAAACCTCTGACGGTGAAGAGGCAGGCCCGTGCGGTTTGTTTATGATTGGAGACCCGAAACAGGCTATCTATGCTTTCCGTGGCGCCGATATCTTTACTTATATTCAGGCGCGCCGACAGGTTTCTGCACATTATACATTGGGTACGAACTGGCGCTCGACCGCTGAAATGATCGAAGCGGTTAACTGTATTTTTGAACACCCTCAACGACCATTTATTTATGATCAAGATATTACGTTCTTACCGGTCGCCCATAGCCCGAAGGCGGCGAGCCGTAGCTGGCAGCTGTCTGGCGTGAAGCAGCCCGCGCTGAGTTTGTGGCGCCAAGAAGCGGATGAGCCAGTTAAAAAAGGTGATTATCAGAAAACCATGGCGCTGGCGACAGCGGCAGAAATCCAAAAGATCCTGACACTTTCTCAGCAAGGTGAAGCGTTGCTGGTTGATGGTGAAAAAGGTAAGCCGATCAATGCTTGTGATATATCGGTGCTGGTGCGTACCGGTAGTGAAGGGCGTTTGATCCGCCAAGCACTGGCAGATCAAGGCATTGCCAGTGTTTACCTGTCTAACCGAGACAGTGTTTTTGCCAGTGTTGAAGCGGTAGATATTCAGCGATTTTTGATCGCAGTGTTAACGCCGGAGGATGATCGTAGCATGCGTGCCGCATTGGCTTCTGGCTTGTTTGCCCTAACGGCAGAGGCGCTGGATAAACTCAATGTCGAAGAAGTTGAGTGGGAACGTCATGTCACTGAGTTTCGAGGTTACCGTAAGCTGTGGCAAACCCGTGGGGTACTGCCAATGCTACGCCATATGCTTTCTAGCCGCGAGATCCCGGAAACGTTATTGAGTCAAAACGGAGGGGAACGTCGTCTAACTGATATTTTGCATGTTGGTGAATTGCTACAGCAGGCAAGTCAAACGCTAGACAGTGACCACGGCTTGATCCGCTGGTTAGCAGAACACATCGAAGAGCCGAATGGCAATGTGGATGAGCAGCAACTACGTTTAGAATCAGACCGTAATTTGGTGCAAATCGTTACCATTCACAAGTCGAAAGGCTTGGAGTATGACTTGGTCTTTTTACCTTTTGTCTGTAGTTATCGTGAAGCGGGCACGGCACTATTTCATGATGAGCAAACTCAGCAAGCAGTACTTGATATTGCGGCTGCCGAAGAAAGCATGGAGTTGGCAGAAAAAGAACGCCTCGCCGAAGATTTACGTTTGATCTATGTTGCTTTAACACGTGCTGTTTATGGTTGTTACTTGGGAATGTCTCCCGTACGTAAAGGGTTAAGCCGCAAAGAGCCAACAGGCTTGCACCAATCAGCAATTGGCTGGCTGGTTCAAGATGGGCAAGAGGGCGGTTTAATCGACCTGGATAATGCTTTAGCGAGTTTAGCTAAGACGTCATCAGCCATTGCGGTTATGTCGCCACCGATAAAGCCTGATACGATTTGGCAACCAGTAGAAGATGAACAGCCTGAGTTGAATGCAGCCACCTTTGATACTCAGCTTGATCGTAGCTGGTGGATCACCAGCTATTCTGGGTTGGTAAAACAAGGCCATAGTCATCATGATGCCTCGTTTGAATTACCCGGCTTTGATACCGACTCTTCACAAGATACTGAAGAGGGCGAGGAGATCGAACCTGAGCGCTCAATTTATACGTTCCCGAAAGGGGCGAGGCCGGGTACGTTCTTGCATACCCTCTTTGAAGAAATTGAATTTACCGACCCTGTTGATAGCGAGCAAACGACAGAGACCATTTTAGAACTGCTTCGTCTTGAAAATTATGACGAGGAGTGGCTGCCAGTATTGCAGCAGATGATCAAAGATGTACTGGCTTGCCCGTTAGATGGCAAAGATCTATTGCTAGGAAACTTACCCCCATCGCAGCGCTTAACTGAGATGGAGTTTATGTTGCCGATTAACTTACTGTCGGCACCATTGCTGAATAAAGTAATAGCACGCCATGATTCACTGTCAGCCCGTGCTGGTGAGCTGGGTTTTGCCACCGTTAGCGGTATGCTTAAAGGCTTTATTGACTTGGTGTTTGAGCATCAAGGGCGTTATTACGTACTGGATTGGAAATCAAACTGGCTAGGTGACGATCCGGATGTATACCGCGATGGCAAACTGGCTGAAGCAATGGCCGATCACCGTTATGATCTACAGTATCAGCTATATGCCCTTGCTTTGCATCGTTTCTTGAAAAGCCGAAAGCCGGATTATGATTACGATGCTCATTTCGGTGGGGTGTACTATTTGTTCTTACGTGGTGTGAAAGCGGAAAATAGTAGCGGTATCTTTCATGCTCGCCCGAGTGTTGAATTACTGACAGATCTCGAAAGCCTGATTGACGGAGAATACCTCGATGCTTAACCGTCTAGAACAATTGACTCGTCAGGGGCGCTTACGTCCACTGGACTACCAATTTGCTAAATTTGTCGCAATGACATCAAACAGTGGCGACAACAATGAGCAAGACAGCTTAGTTACTCTTGTTGCGGCATTAGCTAGCCATGAGCTTGGGCAGGGGCATGTGTGTGTGTCATTACAGCATATAGATACCTGTCGTTTATTTGGCCTATCACCAGAGCTTAGTGGCCAGTTACAGCAAGATATTCCGGATGTCACCCATTGGCAGGCAATATTACAACGTTCAGTTGCGGTATCTGATGGTAGCTGCCCAACGCCGTTGGTTGTAGATAATCAGCGTGTTTATTTAAGCCGTTATTGGCAGTTTGAGCAGATGGTTGCTGGCCACCTAAAACGTTCATCCCATACTCATCAAATGACCGAGATAGGCACCGATGTAATGGCAGCAAAGCTGGATGAACTTTTTGCTCGTAGCTATACCTTCTTGTTTCAGTCGTTACAGAAACTCAAGAAAGAGCCGCTAGATAATACCGTTCAAGCTCGTCAAATTGAAGTGTGCGATAAGTTGGATATTGTTGCGGCTGATTCGTTAGACTGGCCAGCTATTGATCAAGTCTTGGTTGCTGCTGAGCATATTAGCGATCTGGATACATTAGCGTCGTTGATCCCAAATTCGGTTTGTCTGAATTGGCAAAAAGTGGCAGCCGCTGTGGCGCTTACCCGCCAGTTTGCCGTGATCTCTGGTGGACCAGGAACCGGTAAAACAACCACTGTGGCAAAGTTATTGGCGGCGTTGGTGACCCAAGCCATTCAAAGTGGTGAGCTTGATGAACAAGGTCAGCCCTGTTTACCTGATATTAAGCTTGTCGCGCCGACAGGTAAGGCGGCAGCCCGTTTAACCGAGTCGATTGGTGCGGCAGTTGATTCTTTGGCCGTTGAAAAAGTGGTTAAAGATAACATTCCAACCCAATCAAGCACCTTGCACCGCTTGTTGGGATCGATCCCCAATCGTGTCGCCTTCCGCCACAATCGGGAAAATCCATTACACCTTGATGTACTCGTTGTGGATGAAGCCTCGATGGTTGACTTGCCTATGATGGCGCGCTTGCTTGATGCGATGCCGCCACATGCGAAGTTAATCCTGTTGGGTGATCGCGATCAGCTTGCTTCCGTGGAAGCGGGGGCGGTACTGGGTGATATTTGCAGCTTTTCTGATCAAGGTTATAGTCAGCAGCAAAGCCAGTTGCTGGGGCAATTGACTGGTTTTCAGTTTGCAGCTTTACAGGAAAACTTAGGGGTGGTTGCTGATAGCCTGTGCATGCTGCGAAAAAGTTACCGTTTCCATGCTCAATCAGGTATTGGCCAGTTGGCAAAAGCCATCAATGCAGGCCAACCACGCCTAGTTGAAAAAGTATTGCAGCAAGGATTTAAAGATATTCATCATTACCCGCTCAATAGCGAAAGCTACCAGAGTATGTTGAATATGGCGGTGACATTTTATCGTGGCTACCTTGATGCGATAGAAGCGAAAAGTCCACCTGCAGAAGTGTTAAAAGCATTCTCTCAAATACGGTTACTGTGCGCGTTAAGAGAAGGGGATTTTGGGGTGGTTGGTTTGAACCAGCGTATTGAGCGTGGTTTGGCGAGGCTGGGTAAAATCGCACCTGATGATGAAACATGGTATGTCGGTAGGCCAATTATGATCAGTCAAAACGATCATGGTTTGGGGCTTTATAACGGTGATATTGGTATCGCGATGAAAGATCCTGAACCTGATGCACAGACGGGTGAGTATCGGACGCGGGTATTCTTTGAAATGCCAGATGGGTCGATCCGTGGTGTACTGCCAAGCCGTTTGCCTGAGCATGAAACGGTGTATGCAATGACTATCCATAAATCTCAGGGCTCCGAGTTTGCTGATACGTTAATGGTATTGCCGACGGAATTTAGTCCGCTACTGACGAGAGAGCTTACTTACACAGGCATCACCCGAGCCAAAGAAAAGCTCTATTTATTTGCCACGCAAGACACCCTAAACCGTTCAGTGCGCTTACGTACAGAGCGAGCCAGTGGTTTGGCGGATTTATTAAATTAGGCTGACGCTAGCGCCAAGCGTTAACCAAGCACTAATCAAGAACAAATCAGCGCTGACAAAATGTCGGCGCCGATTTGTTTTGACGGTAACCGTTGGGAGCGTTGTTGTGTTACAAGTCCAAGATTAAAATCTTTGATTTGCGTTGGAAGTTATACAGCGCTTTTTTGGTGACGGGGAGTTTTTCGACTTGAGATTCACTAAACCCTTGCTCTCTGAACCAGTGCAGGCTGCGAGTGGTTAGTACAAATAAGTGGCTCAGCCCCATATTTTTTGACTGGATTCTAAGTTGGTTCAGTAATAATGCGCCACGATCACCATCTCGATAATCGGGGTGAACTGCCACGCAGGCCATCTCGGCCATTTTTTCTTCAGGAAAAGGGTAGAGGGCGGCACAGCCGATGATCAGTCCATCACGGTCGACCACCGTAAATTGTTTGATCTCCTGCTCTAACTGCTCGCGAGAGCGGCGAACCAAGATCCCATCATCCTCTAATGGTTGTATCAGCTCTAAAATCCCGCCAATGTCATCGATGGTTGCTCGTCGTACTTGTTCGGCACTCTCCATCACGATTTGAGTACCAATACCGTCAAAGGAAAAGAGTTCTTGAATTAATGCCCCATCTTCTTTGTAGCTGATCAAATGGCTACGTGGCACGCCAGCTCGGCAAGCAGTGATTGCACCACGTAAGAATCGTCCTGTGCCACTATCATCACTTTGACGAGCAACGAGTTGTTTTAGGGTATGTTCGGCCTCGGTGGGAAGCATTTCAGACCAAACGCTATTGTCGTCACGTAGCACCCCTTGTTCGGAGCAAAAGCCGATGAGCTTATCTGCTTTAAGCTTGATAGCTAATTGGGTCGCGACTTCTTCAGAGGTAAGGTTGAAACACTCGCCTGTGACTGAGCTGGCGATAGGACCTAATAGTACAATCGCTTGCTGATCAAGCTGGCGGTGGATGCCATCAATATCAATACGGCGGATCCGGCCACTGTGTACATAATCTACACCATCGTCGATACCTAATGGCTGAGCAATGATGAAGTTCCCACTAACGACATTGATTTGGGCACCAGCCATGGGAGTGTTGTTCAGTCCCATTGAAAATCGCGCGGTAATGTCGAGCTGTAGCTGGCCTGCAGCTTGCTTTGCGAGTTCCAGTGCACGTTCATCAGTTACGCGTATACCTTTGTGGTAAGGCGTTTGATAATTAGCTTGCTCGGTAAGGGCTGATATTTGTGGCCTTGCGCCGTAAACGACGACAATTCGTAGCCCTAAGCTATTCAGCAGGGCGATATCATTGACGATATGCGAAAAGTTGTTATGCGCAATCGCTTCTCCACCGAGCATGATGACAATGGTTTTGCCAATATGGGCGTTAAGATAGGGAGCCGATTGACGAAACTCTTTTACCAAGGCGGTACTTCTAAACTTCACTGTTTTTTGCGTCCTTGTACTGATGCTAGCTGACTTGGTGTTGGCGATATTTAAGTTATGTTATTTATTATTATGTTGGATAAGTCAATAAATATTCACTCTTCATAGCATTCTTGGACTTGACCTTAATGATAGCGGCAACATTGAATTCGATATTTTTGGATAGAAGATCCCGTTATTAAGGATTAGTTATTCTTTCGCTCTTTAAGTGTTTTTTTTTACGGTATATTCAGCATTGCAATCTATCGTATTTTGTAATCATGACTAAGCCTAAAAAATACCGTCAAAAAGCATTTATTCCCCCTAGCGCTATCATTGTTGGTGTCATGAGCATTGTGATGGCGTTTAGCATGTGGGCTGCAGGTAAGTTTGATATTCCGTTGTTTGAATCGACATCCGTACCGGATATTTACGGCGTTTGGACTGAACAAGATGTAGCACCATATGTTGCTGATAAATTTGAGCTTAGTCCAGCAGGTGTTTTTGTTGGGGGGCGCCAAGTGACGACGCAATTTAAATGGGATGGCAATAGGCTTGAATATCGTGCCGGTGATGATAATTACTCTTATTTATTCCATGCTAACCGGTTGGTTCGTCAACAACCGGCTCACTACATCTCGTCTTTCTCTCGCCAAAAATTGGATTTACGATCTAAAAGTGAAAACTAGGCAAGGGTCCGCAAGCTACGTAGTAGTTGATTGATTGGCTGTTGCTTCAAGGCTACTTGACGCAACATATCGGCAGTGGCAGAGCTACCACCTAAACAGCGTTGAATTACGGTATTGATTTGACTGACAGAATTCCCTTCGCTGGCAAGGCTTCTTATCCATTGGTACTCAATGGAATTAATGTTTAACAATGTCTCTTTTCCTACCTTCAGTGGTATTGTCATTAATAACTCCTTGTATGCTAATTGAGTATGTTGCAGCGATTTTCAGATGCTGAATAAACATGACAATTATACGACATTTGCATGACATTAATATGACACCTAGTGCGCATTTGTGTGGCGGTTGAATTAGTCACGGTTGTAAAGTTTGGCCGATGAAGTTAATTCACATAAACAACCTTTTACTGACATTGTTCCTACTTCTTTTTGCCAGAATAAACGGGCGTTGTTATTACTTCGTATTTATCTAAATTCTTTATTGGGGTTAGTGTTCTGCTATGCAGTTGGTTACACTGGTCGCTAATCCCTTTATAGGTCCTTTTTTGATCTGTTATTCATAGGTTTAACTGTGTTTCGTAAAGCGACGATAGCTATTTTAATTATGGGTTTGGCTGGATGTGCTAAACCTACAGACCGTGGTCAGCAATACCTTGATGGTAACTTTGATCAGGTTTTGAACCCCGTACCGACATTGAACTCTGATAAGCCTCAAGATTACAGCCAGTTTAGTCAGCAGATGGAAAAAGTGATTGAACGCTCGCCGTCGATGGCGACGACCTATCAACCGTTGTATCAGCAAATTGAAAGCTGGGCTGAACACAGTGGCGATCCAGCTCAACTTGGTAACTATGGTATTCAGGTTGCTCAGATGGGCGGCGGCGATGGGCAAGGTAACGTGATGTTTACTGGTTATTTCTCACCAGTAATTGAATTACGACATGAGCCAAATGACACTTACCGTTACCCAGTGTATGGGATGCCAGAGTGTGATGAACGCTGTCCAACCCGTGCTGAAATTTATGATGGCGCATTGGATGGCCAAGGCTTAGAGCTTGGCTACAGTGCTTCGATGCTCGATATTTTCATGATGGAAGTGCAGGGCAGCGGTTTTGTACATTATGAAGATAACGATGAGCTTGAATATTTTGCCTACAATGGCAAAAACGGTCACCGTTATGTGAGTATTGGTCGAGTGTTGATTGAGCGTGGCGAAGTACCACGTGAAAAAATGTCTTTAAAGGCCATTGATGACTGGGTACAACAACAAGATGAAGCAACAGTGAAGGAGTTGCTAGAGCAAAATCCATCTTTTGTATTCTTCAAACCAAAGGCTGAGCTTGATGTGATCGGAACGGCAGGGATCCCACTGCAGGCGCATGCTGCTGTCGCCGCGGATCGTGAATATTTACCGATGGGCAGTGTAATTTTAGCTGAAGTGCCACAGCTTGATGCTGAAGGAAACTGGAATGGACAGCATATACTTAAATTATTGCTGGCATTAGATACTGGTGGTGCAGTGAAGAAGAACCATCTTGATTTGTACCATGGTATGGGCGCGCAAGCTGGTATTGATGCTGGGCATTACAAGCACTTTGGGCGAGTTTGGAAACTAGGGCTACAAGGCTCAGAGGCGGAACAACCCTCGCTCGTGCCTTAACTTGTCTCGTTAAGTAAAGAGGCTGTTGCGTCTCTGGACAATTCCCTAAAGAGTGCGTATAAATCGCACTCTTTCTTTATGAATGTGTGAAATACAGCGCGGATAGGCCATGCAAGAATTAGATACCCCAGCATCAGACAATTATAACCAACGTTTTGGTGGCACTCGCCGCCTATATGGTAATAGCGAAGTTGAGATTTTACGTGCAGCGCATGTTTGCGTGATTGGCATTGGTGGTGTCGGTTCGTGGGCGGCGGAAGCGTTAGCACGTTCAGGTGTTGGTGAATTGACGTTGATCGATATGGATGACGTGTGCGTGACCAACATCAACCGCCAGATCCATGCCATGACGGGCACTGTTGGCCAAAGTAAAATCGAAGTAATGGCCGAGCGGATCAAGCTGATTAACCCAGAGTGCAAGGTTAACCTGATTGACGATTTCATTACCCCAGAGAATATCCCTGAATATATCGATCGCCGTTACGATTATATCCTTGATGCAATAGACAGTATGAAGCCAAAGGCTGCGCTGCTAGCTTATTGTAAAAGCAATAAACTCAAGGTGATCACAACAGGTGGAGCTGGTGGTCAAGTTGATCCAACGCAGATTCAAATTACAGATTTGACCAAGACTATCCAAGACCCATTGGCAAAGAAACTGCGTGATACTTTACGTCGTCACCATAACTTCCCGAAAAACCCAAAGCGTAAGTTTGGTATTGATTGTGTGTACTCAACCGAGCAGCTTAAATACCCACAGGCTGATGGCTCGGTGTGTAATATGAAGGCCTCGGCGGAAGGTCCCAAGCGAATGGATTGTGCCAGTGGTTTTGGTGCGGCAACCATGGTGACAGCCACATTCGGGTTTGTTGCGGTATCGCGTATTTTGCAAAAGCTGATTGAAAAATATCGTGTTTAGCTGATCGCTGATCGCTGATAGCTGATATGAAGATTCAAAAAAGCGAGAGCCAATGGCTCTCGCTTTTTTATTGGGCGGTACCGTCGTTACAGCACTAAAACAAGGCTAGGCAGCCAGAGCTTTGATCTGCTCAACAATGGCTTTTAAGCCGTTGCCGCGTGAAGGGCTAAGGTGCGCCATTAGGCCAAGGCCATCAAAATAACCATCTATATCAAACTGGCTGATTTCTTTAGCTGTTTTTCCTTCATAAGCGGCGAGCACTAAAGTGATCAAGCCACGTACAATACGGGCGTCGGAGTCAGCCGCAAAATGGAAAGCCTCACCGTCTTGCTGGTGGGCAAGCCACACCTGACTTTCACAACCACTGACCTTTAGTTGCTCTTGTTTGAATGTCTCAGGCAGTGCTGGCAGCTTTTTCCCTAATTGGATCACGGTACGGTAGCGATCTTCCCAGCCTTTGGCGGCTGCCATTTGAGCAAGGATAGTCTCGGTGGTGATTTCTGTACCAAAAGGGTGAGCAGGTAACGTCATTAGGTCTCCTAGAGCAGGCTACAAGCTTTATGAAGCGCTGCGATAAAGCGTTCAACATCTTGCTTGGTATTATACATGGCCAGTGACACACGTAATGTACCACTGACATTTAATGCGTCCATCATCGGGTGAGCACAATGGTGACCAGCACGTAATGCAATACCTTGCTGATCAAGCAGAGTGGCAATATCTTGGTGGTGTACACCGTCAACAACAAAAGAAAACAGGCTAGCATGGGGCTGTAAGCCGATGATACGCAGATCTTCAATGTCACGGATCCCATCTATCGCTTGAGCGCGCAATGCTAAAATGTGTTGCTCAGAAGCCGCACGGTCCAATGACTGTAGCCAATCTATTGCACAAGCAAAAGCCAAACTGCCTGCGACATTGGGTGTACCCGCTTCAAATTTGCCGGGTAACTCAGAGAAAGTTGTGCCTTCAAAGCTGACTTTTTCGACCATCTTACCGCCGCCGTGCCATGGTGGCATGGCCTCAAGCAGTTGCTGTTTGCCGTAAAGGACACCAATGCCAGCAGGAGCAAAAATTTTGTGTCCTGAGAAAACATAGAAATCGGCACCAAGCGCCTGAACATCAACGTGTTCATGCGCGACCGCTTGTGCTCCATCAATGACGGTTACAGCACCAACCTTGTGCGCTGCTTGGATCATCTCTTCAACCGGGTTACGAGTACCGGTGACATTCGTGATATGGGCTACCGCAATAATTTTGGTTTGTGGGGTCAGGCGTTCATGAAACGCGGCCATATCAAGGGTGCAATCTTGCTGCATTGGAATCTTTATGACTTTGGCGCCTGTTTGCTCCGCAACGATTTGCCAAGGCACGATATTCGCGTGGTGTTCTAGTTCACTGACGAGGATCTCATCCCCTGCTTTAAGGTTATTACGGGCATATGTCTGTGCTATTAGGTTGAGTGCTTCAGTTGCACCGCGTGTCCAAATGATTTCTTTGCTGCTGGCAGCATTAATGAAACGTTGAACGGTTGAGCGTGCTTGTTCAAATTGCGCCGTCGCTGTTGCCGTTAAAGTATGGCTACCGCGGTGAACATTTGCATTGTGACCACTGTAATATTGTTGGATAGCCTTGATAACCACATCGGGCTTTTGCGTAGTCGCGGCGCTGTCGAGGTAAACCAGCGGCTGTCCGTTACAGTCTTGAGCGAGAGCCGGAAACTGTTGTCGTAGGGAGGAGATATCAAATTGGGCTGTCATGGTGAGTCACATTGCAAATAGACAAGGTGGGAGATCATGCGGTGAAATTCCCCCAAGGGCAAGCTTTTCTCCCGATATGCTTTCATTCTATACCAAGTGACTTACAGGTGGATGTTTAGGGTGAAAATAGCCAGCTTTGTTGTGTTGAAGGTGTGTTGAAGATAATAGATAAGACTACTGTTAATAGTATTGAGGCTCGGTGATAAGCTGCCTTTTTAGTTAGGCAAAAAAAAAAAGCACTGCGCCAAAGCGCAGTGCTAACTAAAAATTTGACAGACAGGTCAAAATACAGGAAGTAAAAAATTGGTAGAAAAACTACCTATCCGGCACAACCCGGACAATATGCAAACACAACATCGTAACGATGAGCTAGGTGAAAATGCCAGAGGGCGAATGCCAACCTCCCTCAACGTTACGGGGCAAATCATATGGTTTATGTAGCACTTGAACAATGGACAATTTATAATGTTTCCCATAAAAAAAACTAATGCAGGAAAAGTATGTCAAGACGTCTACCTCCACTTAACTCGCTAAAAGTATTTGAAGCTGCCGCGAGGCACTTGAGTTTTACTCGTGCTGCGGAAGAGTTATTTGTCACACAAGCTGCTGTGAGCCACCAAATTAAAGCGTTAGAGGAATTTTTAGGGCTTAAATTATTCCGTCGTCGCAACCGTTCTTTGCTGCTAACTGAAGAGGGGCAAAGTTACTTTCTCGATATAAAAGACATCTTTTCTGCAATATCAGATGCCACAGATAAAGTCTTGGAACGGGGGGCTAAAGGTGCTTTAACCATTAGTTTACCTCCTAGTTTTGCCATCCAATGGCTCGTGCCTCGGTTAAGTGATTTTAATGAACAGCATCCTGATATTGACGTTAGGATCAAAGCGGTGGATTTGGATGAGGGTTCATTGACTGAGGACGTGGATGTTGCGATTTATTATGGCCGGGGCAATTGGCCGGGGTTACGTGCTGATAAGCTTTATCAGGAGTTCTTACTGCCAGTGTGTTCGCCAATGCTACTGAGTGGGCCAAAGCCATTACGTTCTCTCGATGACTTAAAGCTACATACCTTGCTGCATGATACATCGCGGAAAGAGTGGAAAAACTACGTGCGTCATCATGAGATAGAAGGCACAAACGTCAATCAAGGGCCGATTTTTAGTCACTCAACCATGGTCCTACAGGCCGCGGTTCATGGGCAGGGTATTGCGCTGGGCAACAATGTGTTAGCTCAACCTGAGCTTGAAGCCGGGCGTTTAGTCTGTCCATTTGATGAAGTATTAATGAGCAAAAACGCCTTTTTCCTTGTTTGTCAGGAAAAGCAGGCAGAAGCTGGCCGTATCCAAGCTTTCCGTGATTGGGTATTAGCTAAAGCGGCGCGTGAGCAAGAGGATATGCCAGATGTCTGATTTTCCAGAGTATTTAATTGATGGCCCCTGCGGCGATGAGGCTATAGCTACTTTTTTGTTTGCTCATGGTGCGGGAGCAGGGATGGATCATGCTTTCATGACGACGGTCGCGCAAGGGCTTGCGCAAGAGGGGATTCGAGTTATTCGATTTGATTTTCCTTATATGATCAAGCGTCGGGAAGATGGTAAAAAACGTCCACCGGATAGACAACCTAAATTGCTATTGGATTTCCAGCGCCATATTCAGGCTTTTGCCCACGAGAAACTGGTCATTGGTGGGAAGTCGATGGGCGGACGTATGGCGAGCGTGATGGTGACAGATTTCGCGAGTGAATTTCCTGAGGTTGAAAACTGTGCCTCGGTGGTACGCGGTGTTGCATGTCTTGGTTTTCCATTTCATCCGCCAGGTAAGCCGGAAAATTTTCGAGGC
The DNA here is from genome assembly GCF_050336715.1 of Photobacterium makurazakiensis. Lineage (NCBI taxonomy): Bacteria > Pseudomonadati > Pseudomonadota > Gammaproteobacteria > Vibrionales > Vibrionaceae > Photobacterium > Photobacterium makurazakiensis. The sequence goes on along the minus strand of NZ_JAKJSJ010000064.1, from coordinate 12,609 downwards.
GAGCACTTGAAGACAATGCCTGTGCCAACCCTGATTTTGCAAGGCGAACGTGATACGTTCGGGACCCGAGCAGAAGTTGAAGCGTGGCAATATGCCGATAGTGTCACGACGGCTTTTTTACCTGATGGCGATCATGGCTTCAAGCCACGTAAGGCATCGGGACATACCGAGGCTGGTAATATTCAATCAGCGATTCAACAGCTTGCTGCGTTTATCAAGGAGTGTGCCGGTGCACAATAATGGATCACGAGGGTTGTTAGTTTTTGCCGCATTGAGTGGTGCTGTGACGGTTATGCTCGGTGCTTTTGCAGCGCATGGGCTAAAATCGCAATTGCCACCTTACTTACTCGAGGTTTTTCAAACTGGCGTGCAATATCAGGCGTGGCATAGTTTGGCGATTTTCGGGTGCGCAATATTGGCACGCATTCTGCCGTCAAAAGCTGTATTATACGCAGCCCTGTTATTTGTGGCGGGTATTGTGCTCTTTAGTGGTAGCCTTTACGCGTTAGCCTTAACAGGCATTAAGTGGTTTGGCCCCATCACTCCGATGGGAGGCGTCTGTTTTATTATTGGCTGGGTAGTGCTTGCAGTGGCTGCCTGGCGTTCAGCTTGAGGGTTCAAAGTGAATCACGTTATATTGTACTGTCGTCCAGGCTTTGAAAAAGAATGTGCCGGTGAAGTTCAAGACAAAGCAAATAAACTGGAGTTGTATGGGTTCCCTCGGGTGAAAAGCAATACCGGTTATGTGGTATTCGAATTTTATCAGCAGGGCGATGCAGAGAAATTCATTAAACTACAGCCATTTTCTTCGTTAATCTTTGCGCGTCAGATGTTTGCGGCATCCGCACTTCTGACGGATTTACCACAAGACGATCGAATTTCACCGATCCTTGAGGTCGTTAAAGACTTTCCGCGTTGTGGCGAATTACGTATCGAGACCCCAGATACCAATGATGCGAAGGAATTGTTGAAGTTCTGCCGTAAATTTACGGTGCCGCTTCGCCAAGCAATGCGCAAAAAAGACATTTTGTATGCAAAAGATAATAGCTGGAAGCCAGTGCTTCACATTTGCTTTATCGCTCCAGGCTGCTGTTATGTCGGTTACTCATTGTCGAACAATAACTCCCAGTTCTTCATGGGTATCCCACGCTTGAAGTTCCCATCGGATGCACCAAGTCGCTCAACGCTGAAACTAGAAGAAGCGTTCCACGTCTTTATTCCACGTGAAGAGTGGGATGAACGCCTTGCTTCGGGTATGTGGGGTGTTGATTTAGGTGCGTGTCCTGGCGGCTGGACCTATCAACTGGTGAAACGTTCGATGTTTGTGCATTCGATTGATAACGGTCAGATGGCACAGAGTCTGATGGATACTGGTCAGGTGAAGCACCATGAAGTTGATGGCTTTAAATTTGAGCCAGCACGTAAGAATGTGACATGGATTGTGTGTGACATGATTGAAAAACCAGCTCGCGTAGCGCACTTGATGGGCGACTGGATGATCAAAGCGTGGGCAAAAGAGGCGATATTCAATCTTAAGCTGCCAATGAAAGGTCGTTATGATGAAGTACTGCAGGATATTGAAAACCTGAAAGAGTACATGACGAAGAATGGCGTGAAGTTCAAGCTTCAGGCTAAGCATCTGTATCATGACCGTGAAGAAATCACGGTACATATTCAGCGCTTGGATAACCGTTCTCCGCACTAATCGAAGTGTGTAGTGAATAGTGAAACGCCATCGAATGATGGCGTTTTTTGTTTTGGCTATTACCTAAATTGAGTTATCTAATTAATCAGCGCTTTGGTAACGAATATCTTGTAAATTAAAGCCGAGCTGTAAGTCGGTTTTTAACGAAGCAACCTGCTTACTGGCGATAGCCAAATCTTTATTTTCTGACACCTTCTTTTGCCACTTTTTAGGCAAGTCATCGGCATCAAGAATCGCTTCAAGGTTAGGGTAGGTCGACAACAGCTCAACGGCAGCTTTTGGGCCAATGCCCGGAATGCCCGGAATTTTACTTGAGCTTATTCCAGCTAATCCCCAGTAATCGGCGAGCTGTTCGGGTTTTACACCAAACTCTTTTTCGATAAACGGGCTATCTAGCCAGCGTTGCTGGAAGTAGTCGCGGATCATCAAGGTAGGTTGTAATAGCTGGCAATAGCCTTTATCGGTGGAAATAATCGTTGCTTGCTGGCCATGAGAGGCAACCTTAAGCGCAAGTGTTGCGACTAAATCATCGGCTTCATCACCATCAGATAAAAGCGAGTCGATCCCCATTTCCATGAAGGCATCTTGAATTTTATCCATACCGGCAAGCAATTCTTCAGGCATGGGTTTACGCCCTTCTTTATAGTGAGGTAATAGCTCTGCTCGCCACCCCCTATCGTCACCATGATGGTCGAATACCGCGACGATGTGTGTCGGCTGACTGCTTTTAATGATTTTCCCTAACGCTTGGCAGCAGACTCTAGCTGTATTTTGTACATCGGGCTCTCCTTGTGGGGCTGCGTGTACTCGGCGAATGAGATTTAGGGCATCAATAATAACGAGATGGATAGACGACATGGCGTAAACCGCTTTGCTGTAAGAATAAAAAGGGCCAAAGGCCCTTTATTCTACGCGTAGTTATGCCGAAGTGTAACCACTGGTATCGATATTCCCTGTAATGCTATTTAGCAATAGGGCTCGCGGCAGTGACAATTTCGTAGCAGGGTTCGTATTTCGATCCGGGAAGCTTCATTCTTTGTTGTTCAACAAATTGTTTTAGCAGCTTATCCATACGTTTCATCAGTACGGCATCGCCATTGATTTTGAACCGACCTTTGCGCTCGATTTCTCGGATGCCTTCTTCTTTGACATTACCAGCAACAATCCCCGAAAAGGCGCGGCGAAGGTGGGCGGCAAGGTGCTCTGGACGTTGATTCATATGCAAATCAAGGCTAGCCATTGATTCATGGGTTGGCTCGAAGGGGAGCTGGAATTCCGGTGGAATTTTTAACGACCAGTTATAGCTGTAAGCATCACCCGTTGCGAGGCGATATTCCTTGATGAGCGGCATGGCTGATTTCATGACTCGAGCCACACTGGCTGGATCGTCAATGATAATCTTATAGTGCTTGGTGGCAGCTTCACCCAGGGTATCTCGGACAAAGCTGTCTAAGGTACGGAAATAGTCCTCACTCTCTTTCGGGCCGGTTAACACCAGCGGGAGTGGTTGGGCGGCATTTTCCGGGTCCATCAAAATCCCCAAAATATACAGTAGCTCTTCAGCAGTACCTGCTCCGCCAGGGAAGATAACAATACCGTGACCGATGCGCACAAAGGCTTCTAGGCGCTTTTCAATATCAGGCATGATCACCAGTTCGTTAACAATAGGGTTAGGTGGCTCAGCGGCGATGATCGATGGTTCCGTCAGGCCGACAAAACGACTGCTCGGGTAACGTTGCTTAGCATGGCCGATGGCAGCGCCTTTCATTGGCCCTTCCATCGCACCAGGGCCACAGCCTGTGCAGATATTGAGTTCACGTAGGCCTAACTCATGACCAACCTCGCGGGTGTACTGATATTCGATGGGGTTGATTGAATGGCCTCCCCAGCATACGACAAGGTTTGGGTCCTCGCCCGAGCGAACGGTTTTTGAATTGCGCAGTACGCTAAAGACGAAATTGGTAATGTGAGGTGCACTGGTGAGATTGATGTCTTTACGTTGTTCGACATGCATGTTGACGTACACGATATCACGCAGTACCGAGAACATATGTTCTTGAATACCACGAATAATCCGTCCATCCACAAAGGCATGCTCGGGCGGATTCATGAGCTCTAATTTAATGCCACGCTCTCTACGCATGACGTTCACATCAAAGCTTTTATTTTTCTCCAGTAGCTCTTTGGAGTTATCGCTATGGCTACCTGAATTAAGTACCGCGAGTGAGCAGTTGCGGTATAGGCGATAAATATCACTGGAGGCTGTTGCTTTAAGCAAGTCAACCTCGTGCTGAGAGAGTAGGTCCATTGTACCTACTGGGCTGATATGTGTGATCATGGTTACCTCCCTGGTCATGATAAGGCGGCGGTAGTCACGAGTTTATTCATTGTAGATAGAAAGGGTGAATACTGCCGAAAGAAAGCAGAAGGTATATTCTGTTCCTTCTTGCTGGTTTAAATCGATAATAGCTGCGTTAGAAATTCATAATTAGCATCACTAACTACCGTAATTCCTGTCTTGTGCTTACCGATTTATCCTATGCAATTTATGATCATTTACTTATCCAGTTTGGTGTTAATCCAAAGTACTGGATGAGGGGCCTCATTAAGTAACTGATATAATTACACCATACACAGGGATCTCGTTTTTTGCCAGAAATCGAGCTGGATTACGCGGGATAGGTGATTAGGAAATCCATAATAAACGGTTATTCCCAGTACTGCGGGCCGTGTTTAAGGTTTTCGTGGTACGCTCGATGATATCGGAAGGGGTATCGTTGCCTTCAAATAAAGTGGCTCCGATCGAGGCGCTGATCGAGACATTTTGCTCTTTAAAGCGAAAAGGCAGCTTCGTGATGGAATCTTGCACTTTTTTTAGTCGTTTAATCCGCTCTTGTTCATTAACATCCGGTAAGATAACCACAAATTCATCGTCAGAAAAACGGGCGATAAAATCGGTATCTTCAAGTTGCTGGCGAATAGTCTTAGCGATGATCCTGAGTATCTTATCACCCGCTAAGTAGCCGAAGCGTTCATTGATGCCAGAGAAATCATCAATATCAATCATAACGACACAGACAGAGTGCTGGTAGCGCAGCCAGCGACGATACTCATGCTCAAGGCGATCATTGAGCGCAGCACGATTATAAACCCTTGTGAGGTTATCTAAGAACATCCTGCATTCTTGATCGTTAAGACGTTGACGGTAATCTTGCGTTTGTTCGAACAGGGTGTGGAGCTTACCTTCATTGTAATGCAGCTGTTCTAGCAGTGTTTTTTCCCGCTTTTCTAATGCTCTGTTCCGCTCTGCTAGTACTAATAATTCTTTGGTAAGGTTTGTGAGCTCTGGGCGCCAGTTCTCGAGGTTATTATTGTTCTTTAAGCCACCCCGAATGGAAGTTGCAATCCCAGCTAGCTCATTGGTCATGTCGCAACGGTGTTCGTATATGGCACTACTTTGCCCAGTGCTTTGGCTGGTGGTTTTTTGCAGCGTCGCGAGATCGCTGTTGACACCATCAAGGAAGCGTTGCGATGAACGACGTTCTTGGTGAGTACCATCCATAACTAAGCGAAGTACTTCCAACGCCAGCTCAATAAGGGTTGATGGTGTAACACCGATCAGCAAGCGGTTACGTACTGCGAGTAATTTATCGCCAGCTTCACCATCAAAATCGAGCTCTGTGATCAAGTGCTGTAGTTCACCTGTCAATTGCAGCTGGAGATCATTATCGACACTGCTTGAGTGGTGATTTAACTCGTGGGTTGGTGAGGCAATCAACTTAAGGGAGCGCTCATACAACGCCATGAGTTTTATGGCTTGTTGATGGGTTGTAGCTAACGTGCTTGTGGGTTGAGTGAGGAGATTATGTAAATCACGCTTCAGTTGCGGTGGCAGCCCCTGAAGGCGTCGTAGTACTTCACCACTTTGTTGGATTTGCTGGTTAAGGTGTTGGTTTTCTGTTTGTGCGAAATCAGCGAGGCGTGTGACGAGACGTTCAACCACAGCAAGTCGAGGGATGAGTTTGCTGATATCTTTATGCTGCTCTAAATCGTTTCGCAGCGCTGACAGTTTATCATCCAGTTCACCATCAAGCCCACGACAAGCAATCGATAGGCGGCTGATCAGACGTTTCAGGATCACTATCTCACGACGCGACTTCAGTGAAGCATCACGATAAGAAAGTTGAGCTTGATCTAATCGCAACTTCACTTTACTCAATTCGGAAGCTACGGCAGTTATGTCTGTCACGTCGGTGAAAAGTTACCTTAATTTTTCGGTGCTGGTGTACGTTAATTTTGATAATAGGGAATTTATGCTAGCAGAATCAGTAGCATCATTTATTGTTATCGGCACTGGGTGATGATAATTGAATCACTTCAACTGATATTTTTATCAGAATCGTGATCGCTATTCCAAGCTATCTCTGCTGATGTTGAACTTTGTACTTTAACTAACCCATTGCTAATACCCTGAATACAGGCCCTACGGATATTATCGCTGGCGAAACTTGCCGCTGGTGCCGCGTCAATCGCACTGAGGTGAACCCATTGACTCCCTGCTTCCTGCTTGCTGATCTCTCGAGCAGCATTGGTTGCCATTAGTAAAATATCCAGTAATTCATGATCGTTAATCGCGGTGTATGCCCTTGGCAGAAATGGGTATTCAGCCATACCGATACGTACCCGGTTATCAATATATTTGTGCTCTACAAAGCTGTCGATAAGCTGCTGTAGTGAACTTGCCAGTTGCTCGGGCGCGGTATCTAAGCGTGAATTTGGTTCTATATATAAGAACATTGCATCTGAAAAGTGGTATAGGCGTGCTGGACCACAGACTTGATTTTTGAGGTACTCGCCAAACTGACGTTCAATATCAAGCCCTTGCTGATAGCCGTGTTTTAAATAGATATGTTTAAGAAAAGGCACTTCAAATAAAGCAAAGCGAAGTCTATCGCTCAATGGCTCATTGATTATTTCACCTAAGTGCCATTGCTCAAAGTGTGCACTGCTCTGTTGTAATGAATTAGGGAGTTTGGCTGTCAGCATTCTCAAGTTACGCAACCCACTGCGAGGGTGGGTATAGAACTCTGAACGTAAACGAAGCAGTCGGTCTTGAAGCCGATTGGCGACTTTGTGGCGGCGCAGTAAAGCTATAAGAGTGATAAGCAAAAAACTGATTAAGAAGATCGTGACATTTTTCTGTTTATAGAGCGCTTTTTCATTTTCAAATTGTTGGCGCTCCAGCTCTTCTAATTGAAGCGAACGCTCAAGCATACGTTGTTGCTGCTTGAAGACTTCAACATTACTTTTTACCTGTGCTTGTTGTTGGGTACTAAACAGTTGTTCGTAACGGCGTTGGCTCAGTAAGGCATTATAGTAATCTGTTTGTTGTTCAAAGGCTTTTGATAGCTCCATTTCGCCTTGAAGTTGCAGCTTAAGGTTACCTGTACGGCTTGCCGCAATTAAACCGGCTTGCAGGGTGGTAATAGCCAGCTCTGTTTGCCCTTCAACGCGTTCGAGTTGTCCTGCTAACATTTGGGCTTCTGTCTGAATATCTTCATTGGCAGTTTGGCTTGCTAATAAACGTGCTTGCTGCAGGTACTGCTCAGCTTTAGGGTAGTTATAGAGCTGAAGGTAAACACGTGCGATATTTAATCGTAACCGTGCTGAGCGAATATCGTGACGCAGTTGGTTCTCTTGGTCGAGAGCATTGAAGTAATGCACAAGCGCTAAATTGAATCGGCCCTGCTGTTCGTAAATTGATGCGATGAGCTCCAGTGCTTTAGCTAAAGGTTGAGCACGGTTGTAATGTTCAAAGAACTCACCGGCTTGGGTTGCATGTTCAAGCGCTTTGTCAAAAACCTTGCGCTCTTCAAATAACATGGCCAACTTGAAGTTTGCAATTGCAGTTTGCGCTTGGTTTTCTTGCTCAACGGCGAGCCAATACCCACTAAGCAGACGGTCTAATGCAAGATCAAAGTGGTCATGTGATAAATAATGCTGACCGATGGCTAGCTGATAATTGATGAGTTCATTGTTATCATCTAATGTCACTAACAGGCGCTTGGCTTTAACAAAAAGCTTCTCAGAATCACTTTCATTATTCAGGCTAGACTCAATCTTTGCGCGTTGCATGAGTGAACGATATTGCAGACGTTTGATTTGATTGCTGAGCTTGAGAGCTTTTGAATTCTCGATATCTTTATCAACCTGATTTAACATTGTGAGCGCACGAACATTATTGTTTAGGTTGTCCCAATAGATCTCTGCATGGATCAGGCGGCTTTCGAGATAGGTAAATGAAAGGTCATTTTCAAGAGCCAACTTTTCGGCGTTTTCTATGCTGGCTAAGGCTTCATCTGGTTGGTTCAATAATGAATAGGCTTTTGCATTGATTTGTAAAGCATTAACGGTACTTAATGGGGTGCGGATAGTGTGATCTGCATCTTCATTTATGTGTACCCTGGCACCGTCTTTGGGGGTGCTTAAGTTCCGTTGAGAAAGATAGCGTTGGGTTATTTTGAGTGATTGAGTTGGGCTTGTTAACAGAAGTTCGTTGGCTTCTGCCAAAATTGGAGTGGTGTAAATTTTGGCTTGGACGCTAAAAGAAGCAACAAGGATAAATAGCAAGCTGAACAGCCAACGGCTAAAAGACATACATTCTAAAACCCAATAAAACAGTATTACCAATATTAATGGGTTAGCAAATCAAGTCCAGCAAAGTATTCTCTTTTGCTGGACTTACCTGCCTAATTTAACGTTATTGACGGGCTAAACGGAAGTTATCGCTTGGTGTTTTACCCATATTGGTACGGTAAGGGTTAATATCGAGGCCACCACGACGTGTATAGCGAGCATAAACAGTCAGAAGCTCTGGCTTACAGTACTGCATAATATCGGTAAAAATACGCTCCACACACTGTTCATGGAACTCGTTATGATTACGGAAAGAGACTAAGTACCGTAGTAGTTTTTCACGGTCAATCTGCTTGCCTGTGTAAGAAATACGTACGCTTCCCCAGTCAGGCTGGTTGGTGATCAGGCAGTTCGATTTCAGCAGGTGGCTGTGTAGGATCTCGGTAACCGTCTCTTCTGAGGCTGCCCCTTCAAGGTACGAGGCATCAAACTCATAGTCAGTGATTTCGATATCTTGATCGTCAATACACTCACCGAAGAAGTTAGCGATCGGCTGATCATCGAAGTCAGACAGAGGTTGAATAGTGACATCAACATCTTCACCTGCGCATTGGGTTAAGTCTTTTTGCAGAATATCTGCAATTTCTTGCCAGCTTGCAAACTTGGTTTGGTTGAAGCTGTTTAGATATAGCTTGAAAGACTTCGACTCAATTAAGTTAGGGCTCGTTGCTGGTAGGCGAACTTCACCAATGGCAACTTGCGGTAAGCCTTTGCTGTTTAACCAGGAAAGCTCATAGAGTGTCCAGATGTCATAGCCAGTAAATGGCAATGTGTCGCCAAGTGCTAGCTCGTCTCTATTCAGGCTGCGAGGCACTGACTGAAGGAGAGAGGCATCGTATTGATCTTTGTATTCCGTACCCTGACCTAAGGTCAAACCGGCTAATTCTTTCGCGTCTTGATATTTGCTCATACTGTCTTGGACACTCTTGGATTAGAATAGGCAAAGTTTACTTAATCTTTTGTGAGGTTGCGAATGAATCATCCAGTTGCAATGGCTTTATCTGAATTTTCTTCCCTTTTTTTGCAAGCATGGTGCGATGAAGGTCAAGGTTTTCCACGTAGTGACGATTTAGTTGGCTTAGTTTCGCCCTGTGTAAAAGCCGATGATGGCTATGAAGTAACCTGGAGCCCTGTTTCAAGAAATCCGATGGGGGATTTAGCTGGGGTCGAAAAAGGCATCGAGTTGCGTCTTCATGAAGATATTATTGCTTTCTATGGTGCACAATTTAGTGGTGATATGAGCGCAGTCTTTGAAGAATCTGGCCGTGCCCTTGAGTTTGATCTGCTTCAGTCTTTCAGTGATGACGATATGCAGCGTTTACAAGAAAATATTTTAGGTCACTTAGTGACTCAGCGCCGTTTGAAACTAAAACCCACGGTATTTATTGGCGTAATGGCATCGGAAAGCCAAGTCATATCTGTCTGTAACTTAACGGGGCAGGTTATACTTGAAACACTAGGCAAAGATACTCGCGAGCTTTTGGCGAGTGATCTAACCACCTTTTTGCAAGCGCTGAAACCAGTAGTAAAGGCAAGCTGATCTATGTATATCACTGAACTTGATTTTGAGGTTTATTGCGATACTTCGCTTGGCGCTGTCGAAAAGGCTATTAACTACTGTTTGGATTGCTTACGTTACAACGGGCAAGTTATCGGCCGTGAATTGCCTATCGCGATGGACGGTGGGAATTTTGTGGCGAGAGTTGTTTGCCCAGAGGCGAATAGTCTTCATCCTGATTTTCATAGCCCACAAGTTAAGCATTCATTTGATCAACTTAGCCAATCGGGCCTATTACGACCAAAAGTAAAAGTTATCGGTCAGGATATGAATTCTGATCCGAGTGATGCCTGTAAAACGCCGAGTTGGCAAATTTTATATACAAGCCATTTGCATACTTGTTCGCCAATTCGTTGTGGCGATCATTTTGAGCCTGTACCACTGTATCGTTTGCCACCAGTGGCTGATGGCGATCAGAAGCCATTGATCAAATGGCAAGAGGACTGGAGTGCTTGTGACCAACTGCAAATGAACCAGTCTGTTGTTGAGCACCCGACTTTACTTGAAATCAGTTCGAGTAAAAGCCTGCTGTTTCGTCGAGGGTGGGATCTCTGCCGTCAAGTCGCGGCAGTAAGTGGGGTGCCTACTTACTTGTATATCTACCGAGTGGGTGGTGAAAGCAAAGAGTCTGAACAAGCCCGTGTTTGCCCAGTATGTGGCGGGGACTGGGCTTTGAAAGCGCCATTACACGAGGTCTTTGATTTTAAATGCGATGAATGCCTTCTGGTGAGTAATCTATCGTGGGACTTTAAAGATTAATCACTCCCTGAAGGCAGTGGTGCTTTTCGACAATATTAATGATTAAGCCATTATAAATACGAGCGATAATGGCTTATATCGTCAATGATTTTGAGTGAGCTGTTGCTCTATGTTGCACTCACTCAGCATTACTATTTTTCAAGCTGTACAAGTCTCGCGGTCAGTTCATTAACTTGCTTTTCAAGTGTCGTAATTCTTTCCTCTAGTGTTTCTTTTGGCTCACACTTTTCAATCTTGGGCACTTTCGCATTTTTTTTCCATGCTTGCAGCGCTTTGATGATTAGAGGCATCGGAAGGGGGTCGATTAAGCGTGCTTTAATTAATGCGACAGAAGGCTCTTTGCCTTCTTGGGTAAGTGAGCTGATTGCCTGTTCTAGGGCTTGGGTTATTTCTGACGACATCGAACGTCCTTCATCGGTGCAACATGATGGCTTATTGTCGCTGACTTATTTACGAAGTAAAGCGTCAAGTTGGTCGATAACCTCACACCAATCTGCATCTTGCTCTTGAGACTCTTTTAGAAAGCGTTTTTGAGAGGGGTGCCAAAAACTGGCGTCAGAGAGTTGCTCATTCTGGCTAAGGTGATGTTCAGCAAGAAAACTTTCAATAAACTCCTTGGAATTATTGAGTCCGAGTTGGCTAAATAAACTGGTTAAGTTGTGGTTAAAAGTTTCCATTATTCACTCCATTGTCAAAGAGAACTGACCTAAGTATAGAGTCTATTTATATTCCTAACGCGAGGGTAAAGCTTTAGTGATCCGGCGATCTCTTGTTACTGTGTGCGAGATCTCTTACAACAGCGTGGGATAAATCAGGCTCGACGATCAGATATAATCATTCGTCAAGGTATAAGTTATTGATTTTATGGTGATTGATATGTTCTTGGTTGAATGGCTATTCTATTGCAGTGGATTAAAGTTGTTTTGAGTGGGTTCATTCTTTTCGTTAAAAGCGTAATCTTATTGGTGTCGGAAGGAACTGACGGAACGGAACAGGAAAAAGCCACGGAGTGGTAGTCTTAGGATGAGACCGGTGTACTAGGATGGTATATCGAACATGGACTGTGAAGGGATAGCCTAGGATAGGCAAAACAGTAAGCAGGATGTTTACTGGTCAGGATGACAAAAGGACCACTTCAGGACGAAGTTAGGGACACCTCCAGGACGGATGATGAGAATCAGGACAGGATGTGCTGATGGGTCAGGAAGGCCAAAGGACAACTTCAGGATGAAGTCAAAAGGACAATGCTGACGGATTACAGCAGTCAAAGGAATGATGCAGGGAGCACCATAGTAGCGGGATTGCTGCAAGTAAGACCTAAGGGCGCAACGCAAGTTGCGCCCGCTCTTTTTTCGGCCTCGCTTGTTTCTGCTCCAACTATCCAGTTCATACCCTATATTCCAAACACGCTATTCCAGAACCACTCAAACTTACCCACCAGTTATACCTTGTTGTATTTGAATTTTTATTTCTACCTTACCTGCTTACCTGCTTACCTGCTTACCTGCTTACCTGCTTACCTGCTTACCTGCTTACTCGCTTACCGCATAGTTTCAGCTTTAATCGCTCTTGCTTGTGAGAGATCTCTTACAACAGCGTGGGATAAATTAGGCTCTACGATCAGATAAAACCACCAATTTCTATCTAAGTTGTTGATTTTTATTTCCTTGTTGTAATGTTAATTAAGTGGCTATTTTATTACAGCGGATAAAGTTGCTTTGAGTGGGTTCATTCTTTTCGTTAAAAGCGTAATCTTATTGGTGTCGGAAGGAACTGACGGAACGGAACAGGAAAAAGCCACGGAGTGGTAGTCTTAGGATGAGACCGGTGTACTAGGATGGTATATCGAACATGGACTGTGAAGGGATAGCCTAGGATAGGCAAAACAGTA